>NZ_JBHFEI010000009.1:0-290081 GCF_041928815.1 Ensifer soli
TTGTCATCCGTGTGAAGGTGGACATGAGCGTCACCCTGCAAGCCGGCCAGACCTGCTCGCTCGGAACGCTGTTGACAAGCAAGCGCGCGCGACGCGCGACACCCGTATGGCAGGCCTTCCTGAATGGCACGGGCGGTCGCAGCCAAATCCTGCTCCAGTTCGTCGCAAAGCAACTCAAGACAGACGAATGGCTGATCATCGCCACCAACCGGCCCGATGCCAGGCAGTCGTTGAACGACGACCGCAAGCGATGGGCGATCGCGTGCCTGTTCGGCGACGCAAAGACGCGCGGCCTCAATATCGAGGATACCCGCATCAGATCTCCCGACAAACTCGCCTGCTTGCTCGTCGTGGCCACGCTGGCCATCACATGGGCCTACCGATGCGCCACAGCCTGCATGGGCATGAAGGCCATCGCCCGCAAAACCCACGGTAGGCGTGCAAAATCATGGTTCCGCATCGGGCTCGACGCACTCAGAACCTGGATCGTGAACGATCTCCAAAAAGCAATCCACGCATGGACTGAAAAATGCCCAAACCGAAAATGCATACCAATCTCCAAAGCGTGAGCCGTGTACTGTGAGCGGAACCTAACCCGGTCGGAGAACCTGCCGCAGTTCATACGGGAGAACGGCCGTCAAACCCGTATCGTCGAGGACGGCGACGATGTCGTCACCCACTGCTGTGACGCTGAAACACGCTCACCGACCCGCCGCCGGGGATCATGTCGATCGGACATCGCCAACAGCCGCATCCATCATGATTGGCGCATTTCCGGTGAGCTCCGGTTCACCGGAAATGCTCTCAGTTTTTGTTTTTTCGCATTGTCCGACGCCGAGGCGATCCCGCTCCGGCTGGAAATGCTCCAGCGCGCGTCGGCACTACGAGAAGCGGATCGCCGCACTGGGACATGAAAAACGGATTCTGACCGGGGGCGACCGCAGCGGGCGCACCGCGACATGACCTTCGACGTAACTTTTCCAACTCGCGATGCATTTCAGCAGAAGCCGTTCGAACCTCTGGCGTTCCGGCAAGTTCGAGCATCTAACCGGTGCTTCGGCTGACGTTTTCCGGTCATCTCGCACGATGCCCCGAAACCGGACTTCATACCGCGAAAACCAGCTTGCCTTCCAACGCATTAGGCAACATGAAAAACGAAATGGCGGAAGAGGTGGGATTCGAACCCACGGTACGGTCTCCCGTACGCCGGTTTTCAAGACCGGTTCCTTAAACCACTCGGACACTCTTCCATCTGCATGAAGTGCCTGGCGTATGGCACTTCCACCCGAACTCCGGGACGTGCTGCTCGCGGTGACGAGCCTGCAACGATCTCGATTTTCACCTTGCGTTTATAGCCGCGGGCAACGCCACGTCAACTCGTTCTGCCGCGCCTGCATTCGCGGTATCGCATGCCGGTCTTGGAGAATGCCGCCGAGGACAAGGCGAGCGTCGCCGCATTAAACGTTCTGTGCGGAGGAGCACGCGGCGGGAGCCGAGCCATCCGCCGCTCGGCGCGGCGGCAACGCGTCATCCATCACGGTGTCGTCACGCACATCACGGGAAAGAAAGGCCGATCGCGGGGCTTGCGCACCGGGCCCCGGTCCCTTGGGTGATCGCCGGATTCTAGCGGAAGGCGCGCTCCCTTTCCTTGCCGCGGCGGCTTTCCCGCGGGGGGCCGGCTTCAAGGCCCGCTGCCGAGCAGGTCGGTGAGGTCGAATTCGTCCTCGTAGGGCGCGAAGATCGACAGGATCACCGCGCGCGCCGGCGCCGGCACGTCTTCGCCGCGCCCGGCGATGCCGCGGTTCAGACGATGGCTTGCGGTCTCCGCCTCGCCCTCGAGCCGCTGGCGCACCGCCTCGGCGGAGAGCGACGGCGCGCCGACGAAGCCGGCGATGTCCGATGCCATCTTCGCCTTGTCCGCGAGGAAATCGCGCTCGTAGGAGATCCACAGCGGCGAGACGAGACCCATGCGTTCGCAGGTCTTCCAGCTGAGGTAGAACTGCAGGTACCAGGCGCCGTAGCGGTGGGCGAGCGCGATCAGCCGGTCTGCCCGCTCCATGCGCGTGAAGCGGTCCGGCAGGCCGTCCT
This sequence comes from Ensifer soli, assembly GCF_041928815.1. NCBI lineage: Bacteria > Pseudomonadati > Pseudomonadota > Alphaproteobacteria > Hyphomicrobiales > Rhizobiaceae > Ensifer > Ensifer soli. The sequence goes on from NZ_JBHFEI010000009.1 coordinate 2,089, forward strand.
TGAAATAGCGCGTCGCCGCATCCGGCTCCTGGTCGCGCCACGACATGAACATGTCGTCGAGGCTGACGAGGCAGTCGAAGACGTTGCGATAGGTGACGATCGGCCGGATGTGGAAGAAGGCGAGCTGCCGGCAGAGATAGGGCGTGCAGCGCACATGGTGCTGGGCGACGTAGCCCTTGCCGCGCACGCCGTGCTGGAGGAGCGCCAGCTCGTCGAATTCCTGCTCGCGCAGATAGGTCTGGGAAAAGAGCTTCTGGCTGCCGGCCGGGAAGGTCAGGCTGACGATCGCAAGGTTCGCCGCCTCCGCCAGCATGGCGGAAATGAAGGTGGAGCCGGATTTCGGCGCGCAGGCGACGAGGATGTTCGGCGCCGTGGCCCGCACCCCCGCCATCGTCCGCGCGATCAGCGTCGTCTCCGCCAGCCGCCCCTCGACCATGTCGCGGTCCCAGGCGAGCTCCGAGGGCACGAAGAAGGGATTGTTGCGGTTGCCGTCGATGAGCACGCGGGCGGCATTCTCGCCGAGGCCGGCCTTCACCTGATCGGCAAGGGCCTTCAGCAGGGCGACGTCGTCCGTGTCGAGGATCGCCCGATGAAGCTGCTCGATCTTGCCGTTCAGGGTCTGGACGTTCTGTTGCATCGAAATCTCCGGTTTCACGCGCGCCAGACTAACCCTCGAAGCTGGCTTTGGGCTTGCCGTCCCACCGGGTTTTCCCTTGGGGCGAGGAGCCGTCGATCCGGTGCGGGCGCGGCGACCGGCATCCTGCCGGGGCGGGGCGGTGCTGACCCTCGCGGGCCGACAGACGCGCGGAAAAAGTGTTTGCTGCAGCATGTCGTGCGCAACGGCGCCGTCAACCTCGCCCGGACGAACGGCCGGCGCGACGCGGGATCGCCGTCGTCGACCGCGACGACGGGGCGGGTGGCGGAGCCCGCCTCTGGAACGGCGGCCCGCAGGATGCGTCGGAACAGATGGGAAAGGCGGAGCGGGAAAAGGCACCCGGTCGAGCGGGAGATGGGCTTGCCGCCGGAAGGACGGTCGGAACGCCGTCATGATCGACGCGACCCGTTTGAAGGCACGCCGAACGGGCACGGAAAGCGGATCCCGGGCGGGGGATCAGGTGTGCCGGGGGTGTGACGGGCAATGCCACGCCCGTGGCGTGGCCGACGGTCCGATCGGGAGCGACGCCCATGCCACCGGACGGCCGGTCCGACAGGTGGCGCCGTCGCGACCCTGTCGCCGATCGGGAGCGCAACGCCCGAACGCTCAAAGCATTTCCAGCCGAAGCGTGATCGCTTCGGCGTCGGAGAATGCGACAAAAGAAGGATTCAGAGCATGTCGGTGATCACGGGATCACCGGACATGCTCTGGGCCGGCACCGCGGCCCGCCGGATGTTGAGAGCAGCGCCGCTCGTCGCAGGGCAGGGGGCTTCCGCAAGGTGGACCGCCGCAGTTTCCCGCGGCGGTCGGCGCCCGCACCGCCGGTGTCTCGAGCGGCCCGTCCCTGGCAACGTCCGGAGCCTCGTCGAAGGGGAGGGCGCATCGGCCTCGCCCCGCATCGCGCCGCCAGGGTCCGGCTTTCCCTCAGTTCCACCAGCCGGCGTGATCGCGCTTCGGCGGCCTCTTCACGCCGTCGCCCGAGGCGCCGGGCTCGATCTCGAGGAGGAACCGATGGGCCGGGCTCATGCGGTCGTAGAGTTCCCGGGTCAGATAATCGACCTGGATGAGCTGCTGGGGAAGGTCGCGGCGGGTATAGGTCAGATGGCAGACGCGCCGGTGGGCGTCGTCCTTCTTCAACGTGCCGCTGTGCCAGAGCGACGAATTGATGATGACGACGGATCCGGCCCTGGCCGTGACATAGACCTCGTTCGGATAGGGCGCATTGAGGTCGGCCGGCAGGCGCGCCTTGTCCTCCTCGCTCAGTTCCGTCGGCTCCCAGTCGCCCTGGTTGATCACCGGGATGTTGATCGGCGCCCAGTGGTGAGAGCCGGGAACCACGCGCGTCGGACCGTTTTCAAGCGTCATGTCGTCGAAAAGGACGATGGCGTTCAGGACCCACCAGTCGTCGGGAAAGAACTTGGGGACGTCGGCGTGGTACTGCTGATGGCCGTAGCCCTTGTTGGGGTCGCGCAGGTTGGCGCCGTGCAGCTTGAATTCGCCAAGCAGATAGTGGGATGCGGCCAGCACGGGACCAAGCTCCAGGCACGCGTCGAAGGCGTCGGACTTGTTGAAGATGTTGGACACGCGCCGGGCACCCGGCTCGACATGGACCTCGTGGCCGCCCCTTTCGGCTTCGGAGGCATGCAGCGCCTCGAAGGCCTCCGCCATCGCCCGGCACTGGTCGGGCGAGAGGACGTCCGGGACGATGTAGAAGCCGTCCCGATCCAGTGCCTCTTTCTGCGCCGCCGTGAAATCCGCTGCGCCGACACCGAGGTCGCGCAATGCCTGCTTTGTATACATGTCGTGTCTCCTCCCGTTGTGTTTCGTCTTGCGGTCTTTTGGCGAACCGTATAGCTAAACGTTTCGCAGAGAGAGGACGCCTTGTCAAGGCGCGGTGCGCCGCAGGTCGGCGGACCCGTGGCACCGTTCCTCGGAGGCCGGATCCGTCGCAGGATCGACGGCGGCAACGGGCAGGACGGACGCCGCCGCCGCGCGACCGCAGCCGCCGGCGAACCGCGGTTCCCGTGGGGCCGCAGCCCGCGCCGGGCCGCAGCCTGCGCCGGGCCGCGGTCCCGGCTTGACTTGACGCGCGAACGGCCCTCCATGCTGCACCGTTCGCGCAGGGAGCCGTCGATGAGCACCATCAGGGATGTCGCCAGCAAGGCGCAGGTCAGCGTCGCAACGGTGTCGGCGGTGCTGACGGGGAACCGCTATGTCAGCCCGGAACTGGCGGAGCGGGTGCAGCGCGCGATCGCCGAGACCGGGTATCGGCGCAACAAGCTCGCCAGCGGCCTGAAGAGCGGACGCAGCCACCTGGTCGGCCTCGTGGTTCCAGACATCACCAATCCGTTTTTTACCGATTTCATCGACCTGATCGAGGGGCACGCCACGGCGGCGGGGTTTTCCATCATCCTCGGATTGAGCAAGGGGAACCTGGAAAGGGAGGCGGCGATCCTCGACCTCTTGCGCTCGAACCGGGTCGAAGGCACGATCCTCTGCCCTTCGGGCCCGCCCCGAAGCGTCGTCGCGCTGGCGAAGGCCTATGGAGACCCGCTGATCGCCGTCGACGCCGCCGATCCTGCCGGGCCGGTCGACAGCGTGACGCTCGACAACCACGGCGCCGGACGGATGGCGGCAAGGCACCTGACCGAACTCGGCCACCGCCGGCTCGCGATCGTCGCAGGCCCGGGGGAACGGGTGAGTGCCCGCGGACGCAAGGAGGGCTTTCTCGCCGGCTGCGCCGATCTGCCATGCGCGCCGGAGGTCGCCGACGGGCACTTCACCGCGGAGGGCGGATACCTTGCCTGCCGGGCGCTGCTCGCGAAGACGCAGTGGCCGACGGCGATCTTCGTGACGAACAACCAGATGCTCATCGGCGTCATGCGGGGCCTCGCGGAGGCGGGAGTGCGCGTGCCGGAGGAGATGTCGATCCTCGGCGTCGACGATTTTCCCTGGGCCGACAGTTTCCGTCCCGCATTGACGACGATCCGCCAGCCCGTCGCGGAGATGGCGCGGGAGGCCTGGGCGATCCTTTCGGAAAGGCTGGCCGATCCGGCGGCGGAAACACGGTCGGCCGTCTTCCCCGCGGACCTCATCGTGCGCGGCTCCACCTCGGCGATCTCCGCCGGTCCCGACGCCGCCTCCGCGTAGCCCCGGGGAAACCGGCCGCCGATCCCTGCGGGCTAGACCCGGGGCTCACCAGATCAGAACCGGACGATCACGGTTGCAGCGATGCAGATGCTTGAGAGGAAGGTGTGGGCACATCGCTCGTAGCGGCTTGCGATACGCCGCCAGTCCTCGAACCCGGCGAAGAGGTTCCCGACCCCGTGGCGCTTCTTGAACGCGTTGTCGCAAGCGTATGGCATGTTCCTGCCGCAACGCGAAGGGATGCAGGGCCCGATGCCCTTTGCCCGCAGGTTCGCCGTAACAGCCGGGATCGGCCACAAGCGTCCTGGCGGGCGGCAGGGCATCCGGGACAGGGCGAGCGCCCTTGTGGTCGCTCCTCCGGCCTTTGCTGAAGCGCAGGATGACCGGGCGTCCCTCGCCATCGCAGACTGTGTGCAGTTTGGCGTTCCGTCCACCTTCGGTCCGTCCGATACGACGAGGAACATCCCCTTTTTCAAGAGGCGCGCCGCCGCGCGGCGGGCCTTCGGGTGCGTGGCGGCGATCATGATGCGCTCGAACCCGGCCCTTCGCCGGAGGGGCTCGCGAAAATGCGGCCGGAGACACCGGGCCGGCTCCAGCGGATGAAGCGGGTGTCGAGCGTCCTGTGCGGACCGCCGCCCGTGGGAGCGTCCTTCCCTTGCGGGCCCTGCCTGACGACGTGGCCGCGTCCACGACAGGAGCTCATCCATCCGGTCTCTGCGAGGATCGGCGGTGTGAGGCCTGCCGCCAGTCGGCGGTCGGGAGCTTTGCGGAAGCGGTCGGCCGGTCTTCACCGGATCCTTGCCGCAGCCCTTCCGGCCAGCATGCCGAGCGTGATGGCCGTGCAGAGCCCCGCGGCCGGCAGGTAGCCGTCGACGCCGTTGCCGGAAATGCCCTGGGCGGCGCCGCCGGCGGCGAAAAGATTGGGCAGCGGCGTGGCGTCCGCGCGAACGACCTGTGCGTTGGCATCGATCTTCAGGCCGCCCTGGGTGTGGAAGAGCGCGCCGGTGGTCCTGATCGCGTAAAGCCGGCCGGTGAGCGGGGCGTGCCCGGTGAAGTCGCGGCCGAAAGGGCAGGCGGCGCGGCCGGCGGCCATCTCGACGACGTCCGCCAGCGTGCGCGCCAGCGCCTCGGCCGGAACGCGGATGATCTCCGCCAGTTCGGCCGCCGTTCCGGCGCTGCGCACGCCGCCGAGCGCCAGCAGGTCGCGGAATTCCGGCAGGTCTTCGACGATCGCGCGCCGGGCCTCGTCGAAGACGATCCAGCCCGTTCCGTCCGGCTGCTCTAGGATGTTGAGGGCCTGGGCGGAAATGTCGAGGTTCTCGTTCGAGAAGCGTTCGCCCCTGATATTGACCGTGACGGCGCCGCGCATGACCATGTCGTAATTGACGATCACCCCATAGGGATCGGCGAGCGCGCCATATCCCTGGAAGGCATCCATGCTGCCGACCGCGCCGCCGAGCGCCATGCCCCATTCGATGCCCTCGCCCTCATTGCCCTCGTGGCCGAAATAGCGGTAGTAGGGCGCGGTGCCGAAGGAGGGGATGAACCGGCGCACCATCTCGCGATTGGCGCCGAAGCCGCAGGTGGCGAGCACCAGGGCCTTGCAGCCGACCCGCTCGACGCTGCCGTCCTCGCGGCGGAAGCTGAGGCCCGTGACCCGGCCGTCGTCGTCGGCATAGAGCGTCTCGACATGGGCGCCGGTGATCGTGTCGACGCCGATCTCGTCGACGGCGCGGGTCAGGGCGCCATGCAGTTCCTCGCCGCGCCGGCTCGGCATGCCGTGCATGCGGTTGACGGAATGGCCGAAGAAGCCCTGCCAGGGCAGGTTCATGCGGAAGGGGATCCGGTGGCGGTCGACCAGCCAGTCGATGGCGGGGCCGGAATGGTCCGCCACCGTGCGCGCGACCCCGGGATCGGCGGTGTTCTTCGTGCGCGCCATGATGTCGCGGTAGAACGCATCGGCATCGTCCTCGACGCCGCTCTCGCGCTGCACCTTCGAGGCGGCGGCGCAGACATAGCCCTGCGACATGGTGGTGCTGCCGCGCGGCACGGCATCGCGCTCGAGCAGCAGCACCTCGGCGCCGGCCTCGCGCGCGGCAAGGGCCGCGGTCAGGCCGGCCGCCCCTGCGCCCACCACGATGACGGGCACCTCGATCTCGAATTCCGCGTTCGACCGTTCCACGCCGGACATGTCAGTACCTCGGTTTGCTGTTCGGGCGCCGATCAAGAATGCAGCGCCGGGACGAAAATGGCCCCCATTGCGTCATGGAGGCAGGGATAAGGCTCAGTGATATTCCTCGCCGCCGGAGACGTTCATCGCCTCGGCGGTGATGTAGGCGGCGGCCGGCGAGCAGAGGAACAGCGCCGCCCCGGCGATGTCCTCCGGCGTGCAGGTCCGGCCGAGCGGGATGCGCCGGCGCATCTCGCCCATATAGTCCTCCATCGACTGCCCGCGCGCCTTCGACATGAAGGCGTTCTGCCAGCTGCCGAGCCCGGTCGTGACATGGTTCGGGCAGATGGCGTTGACGGTGATGCCGTGCGCGCCGAATTCCAGCGCCGTCGCCCGGGTCAGGCCGATGAGGCCATGCTTGGAGGCCGTGTAGGCGGTCGTCAGCGCGAAGCCCGACTTGCCGGCCTGCGAGGCAATGTTGATGATCCGGCCGCCATCGCCCTGGTGGATCATCTGCCGCGCGGCATGCTTGGTAGCGAGGATCGGCGCGCGCAGGTTGACGCCGAGCACGGCGTCGAGATGATCGGACGCAAGCTCGGTGGTCGGGCCGAACAGATAGCCGATGCCGGCATTGTTGACGAGGATGTCGAGCCGGCCGAAGCGGGCGACGGCGGCTTCGACGATCGCCTCGATGCCGGCCTCGTCGAGGAGGTCGCCGGTGACGGTGGCGACGTCGCCGCCCTCGGCCGCGATCCCGGCGGCGACCTGTTCCAGCTCGGAGCGCGTGCCGACGCCGTGTTCGGGCGCGATCTCGCCTTCGACCGCGCCGCGGTCATGCAGCATGACGCAGGCACCGGCGCGGCTGAGCGCTGCGGCGATGGCCTGGCCGAGCCCGGCCTTGCGCCCGGCGCCGGTGACCAGCGCCACCTTGCCCTTGAGGACCGGATCCGCCATCTCACGCACCGAGCTCGGTGGTGGCGATGAAGACCGGGTTGTCGGCCAGCGCCTGGAATTCGGCCGCGACCTTTTTCATCGTCTCGGTGGCGCAATCCGTGCCGAACTGGGTCTCATCGGCGACGTCGACGATCTCGACATACTGGTAGGGTGGGGCGGCATCCGAGCCCAGCACGCCGGTCGCCTTCAGAACGGTGAAGCTTTTGATCGAGCCGAGCGCGTTGACGATCGGGATGTCGGTCTTCACCGCCCAGGCCTCGTAGTCGGCGACGGAGACGTCGTGGCGAAGGTTGAAGAGGACGATGATGCGCATGTCGATACCCTCGATGTGTCGGTTTTGCTTTTTGTTGTTTCTTCCGCATGCCCAGCCGAAACGGGTCCGTTTCGGCTGGGCATGCGTTCAGGCGTTGTAGCGGCGCTCGAGCGCGTCGCCGATCACCGCGAAGGCGAAGACGGTGAGCGAGATGGCGATGCCCGGGAAGACGGAGGTCCACCACTGGCCGAGCACGATGTCGTTGGCGCCGGTGGAGATCATCAGGCCCCATTCCGGGCTCGGCGGGCGCACGCCGGCGCCGACGAAGGACAGGCCGGCGGTCAGCAGGATGGCGAAGCCGATGGTGACGGAACTCTGCACCAGCGAGGGACCCATCGAATTGGGCAGCACATGGCGGATGGCGATCATCAGCTCGCTCTGGCCGATGGCGCGCGAGGCCTCCACCATGCCGCGGCTCTTCTGCGCCAGCACCTCGGTGCGGGTCAGGCGCACATAGATCGGCGCATAGAGCAGCGACAGCGCCAGGATGACGTTGAGGATCGACTGGCCGCCGAGCGCCACCAGGATCATCGCCGAGATGAAGACGGGGAAGGATTGCAGCACGTCGGAGACGCGCATCATGAACTCGGTCAGCGGATTGCGGAAATAGCCGGCGACGAGGCCGAAGGGAATGCCGAGCAGCATGGCGAAGAGATTGGCGGCGAGCGCGATCGACAGGTCGATGCGCGGCGCGCACAGCACGCGCGAGAACACGTCGAAGCCGGAGGAATCGGTGCCGAACCAGTGGATCGGCTCGACATGGGTGCCCGTGACCGCCTGCACGACGAGGCCGGGGATCTCGCTCAAGGCCGGCGGCGGCATGTTGGGCGGGAAGGCGCTGACGACCGGGTCGTGCGGCACGACATAGTCGCCGAAGGCCGCGAGGAACAGGGTGAAGCCGGCGAAGAGGACCGCAAAGACGAGCAGGACGGAAAGCTTCGGATGCTCCCTCGCTGCCGGCGCGTCGTGGATGGTGGCGATGTCGGTCATGCGTAGACCACCCTTGGATCGATGACGGCGTAGAGGATGTCGAGGAGCAGGTAGATGAAGAGCGAGATGCCGGTGATGACGAGCACGATGCCCTGGATCGACGGATAGTCGAAGGCGAGCACCGAGCGGACCGCATACTGGCCGATGCCGCCGAGCGAGAAGACGCTTTCGACCAGCACCGCGCCGCCGAGCATGACGCCGTAGAGAATGCCGACGAGCGTGATGGTCGGCGCCATCGCGGCGCGCATCGCATAGCGCGTGACGGTGGGGCCGGCGAGGCCCGCCGCCCGGGCATAGAGCACGAAATCGGAGGCCTGGGCGCGGATCATGCTCTGGCGCACCATCTTGATGACGGGTCCGGAGAGGACGAAGATCATCGTGGCGATCGGCAGCATCAGGTGATGCAGGATATCGAGGAAGGCGGCGAGATCGCCGGCGATCAGCGCGTCGAGGGTGAAGAAGCCGGTGACGCGCGGCGGCGCCGTCAAAAGCGGGTCGATCATGCCGAGCGGCGCCGGCGCCACATTGAGCGTCGAGAAGAAGATCAGCACGAAGAGCAGGCCCCACCAGAACTCCGGCTGCGAGCCGCCGAACAGGCCATAGGCGAAGACGATCTTGTCGATGAGCTTGCCGGGATTGGCCGCGCTTGCGACGCCGACGGGAACGGCGATGAGCAGCGTCAGGAGGAAGCTGTAGGTCAGAAGCTCGAGCGTGACGGGCAGGGAGGCGCCGATCTCGCTCAAGACGGGGGAACTGGTGACCCAGCTGATGCCGAAGTCGCCCTGCAAGAGGCCGGTGCCGTCGCCGAGGCCGAGATAGGTGAGCAGCTGGTCGATGACCGGCCTGTCGAGGCCGAGGCTCTTCTGCGCCTGGGCATAGGCTTCCGGCGAGGCATTGAGGCCGACGAGGCGCGAAACCGGATCGGCCGGCAGCATGCGGACGAGGAAGAAGACCGCGAGGGTGAGACCGAGCATCTGGACGAAACCCGTCGCCAGCCTTCGGAGGATGAAGCGCTTGAGCATGGCAGATCTCCGGCGGACGGCGCCCCTTTGAACCCAGGGGCGCCGTCACAGGGACATGGGTCGGATATCAGTAGTGCAGGTCGTAGATCAGCACCGCGTTGGACGGGTTCCAGGTCAGGCCCTTGAGCTTGTCGCTGTGGGCCCACTGGGTCTTGAACTCGACGAGCGGCAGCCAGCCGAGGTCGCGCATCAGCCAGCCCTGCATGTCAGCCAGCATGGCGTCGCGCTTGGCGGTGTCGGGCTCGATGCGGGCCTTGGCCCAGGTGTCGTCGAGCTCCTTGTTCTTGTAGTTCATCATGTTGTTGAGGCCGCCCGCCTCCTTCGACACGAAGAACAGCTGCATGGCATAGCCGGAATCGACGCCGATCGGCTTTTCCTGGTCGTTGACCGCGAAGGCGAGATCCTTCTTGACGATCTGGCGGTCGCCATACTGGGTCTGCGGGATCGGATCGAGCGTTACCGGAATGCCGACGCCGGTGAGCGCGGTGCGGATCTGGTTGACGACCGGTCCGAGCGTCGTCTCCTTCTCGGCCACATAGGTCAGCTTGAACTGCTCGGCGAAGTCCTCGAGGCCCTTGCCGTCGGGATAGCCGGCCTCGGCGAGCAGCGCCTTGGCCTTCTCGACGTCATAGGTGTAGCCGGGCTCGTGCTTGACGAAGCTCGGATAGCTCGAGGGAACGACGCTCTCCCACTGCTTGGCCTGGCCCGAATAGCCGACATCGATGATGCGCTGGTAGGGCATGGCATAGGCGATGGCCTGGCGCAGCTTGATGTTGTCGAAGGGCGGCGTGTTGAAGTTCATGACGACGAACAGGCCTTCGTTGCCCGTCACGCCGCTGACCTTCAGGCCGGGCATCTTGCGGATGCTGTCATACTGGTTCGGCGTCATGCTCTGGATGAGCTGGGCCTGGCCGGAGCGCAGGATGGAGATGCGGTTGCCGCCCTGCGGCACCTTCTTGAAGATCGCCGTCTCGATGGCCGCCTTGCCGCGATAGTAATCGGGGTTGGCCTTGAAGCGGATCTCGGAATTCTTCGTCCAGCTCTCCAGGCAATAGGGACCGAAGGACGGGGCGTTGACGTTGTTGGCGTAGTCGTAGCTGAACGGGTCCTTCTCGGTCGCGTGCTTCTTCATCTCCTTGGAATCGTAGATCCCTTGCGAGTTGCCGACGGCGAGATTGACGAGGAGCAGCGGGTTGGGCTTCTCCTGCTGGATGGTGACCGTGTAGTCGTCGACCTTGTTGATGCCCTCGTGCATCCGCTTCTTCGCCGCCGTGGCGACGGCCGGATCGGTGCTGAAGACGTCGGACGTGTAGCCCTTGACGCCGGCCATGTTGAGCAGGAACCAGCCGTTCGGAACGGCGCTGCCGACGTTCAGCGAACGCTCGAACGTGTACATCAGGTCGTCGGCCGTCAGCGTGTTGCCGGCGCAGCTCTTGACGCCCTTGCGCACATGCAGCGTCCAGGTGACGGTCGCGGGATCGTAATCCCAGCTTTCGAGCAGGCGGCCGACCGGCTTGGTGAAGTCGGGCATGAACACGCCGTCCTCATTGGGTTCCGCCTTCTTCTCGTAGGCGATCAGCGGCTCGATCAGCTGCGCCATGCCGAGCTGCGAGGTCGGGATGGCGATCGAGGGACCGTCGAGATCGAGCCCCGACGGCACGTCCTCGACCAGGAAGAGCAGGGAGGAGGCATGGGCGGCGCCAAGGCCGACCATTGTCGAAAGGACGGTTCCGGCGGCGGCCGTCAACAGGCGGCGGCGGATCGGCCGGCTGGCCGGATCCGCGGAATGATGCTTGGACATGAAGCGCATAGCGAAGTTCCCCACTTATTGTTGCATGCGAATTCATAATTTGTCCGCATTTCCTGCTTGTCAAGCGGATGTCCGGCATCCTTGGCCGCCTCGAAAGCTGACTCCTGATTTAATATGCTGCAAAATAAAGATAATTTTTTTCAATCGTGCCAAAGCCCGCGATTTCGTTCTTGACAGATGGGCGAAGCTAAATTTGAATACGAATTCATAATTTGAGAAGATCGACCTCGCGCCGATCCGTGTGGCCGGGCGTGACGTCGACAGGGGAACTGGATGCTTGCTCAGGAACAGCCGCGCGCCAGCGCGGAGGCGCTGCTTGAGGTGCGCGATCTCACCGTCTGTTTCGGCGCCTATCGCGCGCTCGACCGCTTTTCGATCGACGTGCGCCGCGGCGAGATCGTCGGACTGCTCGGCGAAAGCGGCGCGGGCAAGTCGACGGCGGCCTATGCGATGCTCGGCCTGGTCAAGCCGCCGGGCAGGATCGCCTCGGGCACGGTCCGTCTCGAAGAGCGCGATCTCCTGACGATGCCGCAGGACCGGCTGCGCGAGATGCGCGGCGGCACGGTCGGCCTCATCGTGCAGAACCCGCGCGCGGCGCTGCATCCGATGCTCAAGGTCGGCGCCCAGATCGGCAATGCCTGGAGCGCGCACAACGGGGGCGACGCGGCACACGCCCGCGCGCGCGCCGTCGAGATGCTGAAACTCGTCGGCATCAACGATCCCGAACGGCGCCTCGACGCCTTCGCGCACGAATTGTCCGGCGGCATGGCGCAGCGCGTTCTGATCGCCATGGCCCTCTCCTCAATGCCGAAACTGCTCGTGGCCGACGAGCCGACCAGCGGCCTCGACGTGACGATCCAGGCGCAGTTTCTCGACCAGATGTGGCAGACGGTGCGCGAGACCGGCTCGTCCGTGCTGATGGTGACCCAGGAAGACGGCATCATTGCCAATTATTGCGACCGGGTCGTCGTGCTCGACCGGGGCCGCGTGGTCGACGAGGACGAGACGCGCGCCTATTTCCGCCGTGCGGCGCGCAAGCATCACCTCGTCGAGCGGCCATCCGCGTCCGCGACGCCGGACGGCGCGCTCGATGGCAACGCGCTGATCGATGTCCGCGACCTCTCCAAGCAGTTCCCGATCGCCAATTCCGACAGGAAGGTCCACGCCGTCAGCGACGTCGATCTCAGCGTCGGTCCGGGCGAGGCGATCGGGCTGGTCGGCGAAAGCGGCTCGGGCAAGTCGACCGTCGGGCGGCTGATCATCCGCCTCATCGACGCCAACAAGGGCCGCATCGCCTATCGCGGCCGGGATCTCGCTTCCATGCCCCGGCAGGAGCTGAAGGCCTTTCGCGCCCGCGTGCAGATCGTGCTGCAGGATCCCTATGACAGCGTCGACAGCCGCTGGACGGTCGCCAAAATCCTCATGGAGCCGCTGGACGTCCACAGCACCCTGTCGCGTTCGGGCAAGCTGGAACGGGTGCGCGCGCTGATGCGGCTGGTGGAGCTCGACGAGGCCCTGCTCGACCGGCGCCCGCGCGATCTCGGCGCCGGCGCCCTGCAGCGGGTCAACATCGCCCGCTCGCTGGCGACGGATCCGGAATTCGTCGTGCTCGACGAGCCGACATCGGTGCTGGCGCCGTCGGCGCGCGCGAGCCTGATCGCCCTGTTGCGCCGGCTGCAGGCCGAGCTCGGCCTGTCCTTCCTGTTCATCTCGCACGACCTGACGACCGTGAGCCAGGTCTGCGACCGCGTGGCGGTGATGTATCTCGGCCAGATCGTCGAGATCGGCCGCACCGAGGACCTGTTCGACCGGCCGCGCCATCCCTACACCAAGGCGCTGATCGCCTCGCATCTGGCGCCCGATCCCGAAAACCGCCGCGTCGACCGCGACACTCCGGACACGCTGGCCGGCGAGATCCCGAGCCCGATCGACCTGCCGGAGGGGTGCTTCCTCCACAGCCGCTGTTCGTACCGCAAGGAGCGGTGCCGGTCCGAACCGCAGCCGCTCGTCCCCGATGCCATCGGAAGGACGGTGCGCTGCTGGCGGGCGCTGGAAAGCGTCGATTTCTGATGGGTGAACGGGAAGGATCGAGCGGATGAATGATGCCTCGGACGACATCGTCATTGTCGGTGCGGGTGCCAGCGGCGCGGCCTGCGCCTGGCGGCTGGCGGCGGCCGGGATGAAGGTGACCTGTCTCGAACAGGGCTACTGGCGCGACCACGCCGACACCGCGACGACGAAGGACGACTGGGAGATCACCCGCACCTTCGACGACGCCTGGTCGCCCAATCTGCGCCGGCTGCCCGAGGACTATCCCGTGAACGACACGGACACGCCGATCAAGCCGGTGATGTTCAACGGCGTCGGCGGCAGCACGATCAAGTGGGGCGCGCAGTTTCCGCGCTTCCGGCCGTCCGACTTCCGGGTCAAAAGCCTCGACGGCGTCGCCGACGACTGGCCGATCGACTATTTCGACCTCGAACGCTACTACGACATCAATGACGAGATCATGGGCACGTCGGGCCTTGCCGGCGATCCCGGCAATCCGCCGCGCAAAGCCCGGCCGATGCCGCCGCTGCCGCTCGGCCCCGGCGGCGAGCGCATGGCGAAGGCCTTCGACCGCCTCGGCTGGCACTGGTGGGTGTCGGATGTGGCGATCACCAGCCGCACCTATCGCGGCCGGGGCGCCTGCAATCATTGCGGCCCCTGCGACATGGGCTGCCCGCGCCTGTCGCGCGCCAGCGCCGACATCACCTACTGGCCGCTGGCGCTCGCCGCCGGCGCCCGGCTGATCACCGGCGCGCGCGCCTTCGAGATCGCCACCGGCAGCGACGGGCGGGCGACGGGCGTCTCCTACTACGACGCGAAGGGCGCCACCCGTCATGTCGCGGCCGGCACGGTGATCCTCGCGGCGAACGGCGCGGGCTCGCCCCGGCTGATGATGCTGTCGGCGTCGGGCAGGCATCCCGAAGGCCTCGGCAACCGCTCCGGCCTGCTCGGCAAGCGGCTCATGCACCATCCGACCGGCATGGTCTCGGCCGTCTTCCCCGAGCCGATGGACAATTTCCGCGGCGCCTTCGCCTGCACGCTCCTCTGCCAGCATTTCTACGAGACGCGGCCCGAGCATGACTTCGTGCGCGGCTACCAGATGCAGCTCGTCCGCTCCGAGGCGCCTTTGACCTTCGCGCTCGGCGGCCACCAGCCGCGCCTGCCCTGGGGCAGGGAGCACCACAAGGGCTTCGTCGCGGGGTTCGGGCGCACCGCCAGCCTCACCGTCACCACCGAGGACCTGCCCGAGGAGAGCAACCGCATCACGCTCGACCCCGACCTCAAGGACGCCTTCGGCATGCCGGCGCCGAAATTCCATTACCGGATCTCGGAGAACACGGCGAAGATGATCGAACACGGCATCGAAAGCGCCACCCGCGCCTTCACCGAGGCCGGCGCGGTCAGCACTTATCCGCAGCGCATGCTCGCCTATACCGGCTTCCATATGCTGGGCACGGCGAAGATGGGCAAGGACCCCGCGACATCCGTCGTCGATGCCGACTGTCGCGTGCATGACTGCGACAATCTCCTCATCGTCGACGGCAGCGTCTTCGTCACCGCCGCCGCGCTGAACCCGACGCCGACGGTGCAGGCGATCGCGCTGCGCGCCGCCGACCGCATCATCGCGACGCGCCGCGACCGGGCCGGCGCTGCGGCCGCGACCCGCGCCGGGTGGACGCCGGCGTCCAGCATGGAAGGAGCAGGCCGATGACGCCAACTGAGGCCATGATCGTGCTCGACACGCTGCTGCCCGGCGGCGACGGCTTCCCCTGCGCCTCAGAGGCGGGCCTTGCGGCAGCGCTCGACACCAACAGCGAACTGGCCGAGGCCCTATCACCCCTTCTGGCGCTTGCGGGCGATGCCTTCGCCGGCATGGACGAAGGCGAGCGCATCGCCTGTCTCGAACGGATCGAGGCGGCCGACCCCGACCGGTTCCGCGCGACGACGACGCTCGCCTATGCCGCCTACTACACGTCCCCGGCCGTGCTCGCGGTGATATCGGCGATGTCCGGCTACCGCCATCCGCCCCAGCCGGGCGGCTATGTCCTGCCCGATTTCGACGAGGCGGTGATGGCGACCGTGCGCAACAATCCGGTCAGCTGGCGGCCGACCACAGCATGACCCACCCATCAGGATGCCAAGAAGGACGACGGCCTTGACCGAACAGAAAAATCCACTTCCCTGGCTCGTCGAGCGGATTCTCGCCACCGGCTATGACGACCTGCCCGAAAACGCGGTCGCGAAGGCGAAGACCTTCCTGCTCGACACGTTCGGCGTCGGTGTCGCGGGCTGCCACGGCTTCAGGCTCGACAGCATCCTCAAGGTGGCGCGGAGCTGGGGGTCGGGCGACGAGGCGACCGTCTGGGTCGGCGGCCAGCGCCTGCCGGCGTCGGCCGCCGCCTTCGTCAATGCCTACCAGATCCACAGCCTCGAATTCGATTGCGTCAACGAGGATGCCGTGCTGCATCCGATGGCGACGATCCTGTCGGCGCTGATGGCCCATGCCGAGCGGCGCTCGAAGGCCGGCCGGCCGGTCAGCGGCAGGGATTTCCTCACCGCCGCCGTGATGGGCGTCGACATGTCCGTCTTCCTCGGCAAGGCCTCGACCGGCCCGATCGGCTTCTTCCGGCCGGCGACGGCGGGCGGCTTCGGCGCGGTGTCGGCGCTGGGCAAGCTCGAAGGCTTCGATGCCGAGACGCTGACGCGCGCGCTCGGCAACCAGTATGGCCAGGCGAGCGGCACCTTGCAGCCGCATGTGGAAGGGTCGCCGTTGCTCGGAATGCAGGTCGGCTTCAACGCGCGCTCGGCGATGGGCTCCGTCGATTTCGCCGCCGAAGGCATTCTCGGGCCGTCCGACGTGCTGACCGGCCGCTACGGCTATTTCCGCCTGTTCGAGCGCGACGCGTTCGACATCGCCCACGGTCTTAAGGAACTCGAGGCGCATTTCCAGATCGAGCGCATGTCGCACAAGCCGTTCCCCTCGGGCCGGCTGACCCACGGCGTCGTCGACGGCCTCGACAGGCTGATCGGGGCGCATGGCTTTTCACCCGACGAGATCGAGTCCGTGACCTGCACCGTGCCGCCGCTCGTCAACCGCCTCACCGGACGGCCCGACATTCCCGATCCGGCGCCGAATTATGCCAAGCTCTGCGTCGCCTTCGTCGCCGGCACCTATCTCAACCACGGCAAGGTCGATGTCGAGCATTTCATCGGGCCAGAAATGCTGCGCAACCCGCGCACGCACGCCTTCGCCTCGCGCGTCACCGTCCTTCAGGACGACAATCCGAACAACAGCGCCATGGCGCCGCAGACCGTCACGGTCCGGCTCGCCTCCGGCGCCGAGCACAGGGTGACGATGGACGCCGTCTACGGCCATCCCGACCGGGCGCTGACCCGCGCGGAACATCTCGACAAGTTCCGCCGCTGCTGGGCCCGCGTGCCGGCGCTCGACCCCGCGGCCGGCGAAGCGCTGATCGAGGTGGTGGACGCGATCGAGGACCTCGACGACGTGGCCGAGATCGTCGGCTACCTGACCGCCGCATAGCGGCGGCAACAGAAACGGCCGCGTGGGTCACGCGCCGGCTCCCGGGCGTTGAAGCACGGGACGGCGCCAGTGCCGGGCGGCTTCGTCCGCCATGGTGTTCATGCCGGGGCAGCGCGCCCCGGCGGCGCATGTCTCAGGCGCATTCCCGGCGGTCACCGGTTCACCGGGCTGCTCTGTCTCTTCCGTTTTGACGCATCGTCCGACGGCGACGCGGTCCCGCTTCGGCTGGACCTGTCTTGGAATCTGTCAGGTTCCTTCCGGACCAGGCAGGCACCCGGGTCCTTTGTTCTCGTGTGTGAGCGACAACGGCTCCCCCTTGTCCCTCACACACTCTCGCCCGCCCGGTCGACCTCCTGCCGTCGCAGCGGCTGGCGGCCGAGGATCATGTCGGCGGCCTTTTCCGCGATCATCATGGTCGGCGCGGACGTATTGCCGCTGACGATCAGCGGCATGACGGAGGCGTCGACGACGCGCAGCCCGTCGACGCCCGTCACCCGCAATTGCCCGTCCACCACCGCGCGCCCGTCCGCGCCCATGCGGCAGGTGCTGGTCGGGTGGAAGGTCGTGCTGGCATTGCCGCGCATCCATGCGTCGACTGTCTCGTCGCTCGCCATGTCCGCCTCGATGGGGGTGATGTCGCGGGCCCGGTAACGCTCGAGGGACGGCGAGCGGCCGATGCGGTGGGCGAGACGCGTGCCGTCGCGCATCACGATCCGGTCGCTCTCCGCCTCGAGATAGGCCGGGTCCATGGCCGGCGCCATGCGCGGGTCCGGGCTCCTGACCATCACGGTGCCGCGGCTTTCGGGCCTGAGCTGGTAGAAGCTGATGATGTAGCCATGCCCGCCCTGGCCCGCCCGGGTCGTCTCGAGGTTGAGGCCGGGGACGAAGGTCATGTGGATGTCGGGTTCGCCCATCTCCGGACGCGTCTTGAGGAAGCCGCCGGCTTCGAGAGGAACGGCTGCCGCCGGCCCGGTGCCGAAGAGATAGGCGCGCAGCATCGACGAGACGGCGCGGTCGGGCCGGAACAGCGAATAGAGCGTGACCGGCTCGCGGCAGGCATATTTGAGATAGACGCCCATATGGTCCTGCAGGTTGCGGCCGACATCGGGGGAGGCGACGAGGGGCTCGATGCCCGCCGCCTTGAGATGTTCGGGATCGCCGATGCCGGAGAGCTGCAGGATCTGCGGCGAATTGATCGCGCCGGCGCTGAGGACGATCTCGCGGCGCGCCCGGACGGTCGCCGGCGTGCCGCCCCTCAGCACGTCGAGCGCGACCGCGCGGCCCTTGTCGATGCGGATGCGCGCGACCAGCGTGCCCGTCCAGACGACGAGATTGGCGCGGTTTGCGGCAGGGCGCAGGTAGGCGGTGGCGGAGGAGACGCGGCGGCCTTTCAGCACGTTGAAGTCGTAGACGCCGAGGCCGTGCTGGGTGGCGCCGTTGAAATCCGCGTTCGGCGGATGGCCGAGCGCATGGCCGGCCTCGAGAAAGGCACGATAGAGCGGGTTGTCCGCCCGCGCCCGCTCGACATGCAGCGGCCCGCCCTGGCCGTGAAATGCGCTCGCCGGCCGTTCCGGATTGTGTTCGGCGCGGCGGAAATAGGGCAGGACGTCCTCATAGCCCCAGCCGCTGAGGCCGAGCTGGCGCCAGGTGTCGTAATCGCGGCGGCTGCCGCGCATGTACATCATGCCGTTGATCGAGGAACTGCCGCCGAGCACCTTTCCGCGCGGCCACCTGATCCGGCGTCCGTCGAGATGCACCTGCGGCTCGGTCTGATAATGCCAGTTGCTCGGCTTCCAGAAATAGGCCGCGCCGGCCATGAGCGGGATCGAAAACACCGGATTGCGGTCCGAGCCGCCCGCCTCGATCAAAAGCACGCGATGCCGGCCGTCCTCCGACAGCCGGTTCGCCAGCACGCAGCCGGCGGAGCCGGCCCCGACGACGATGAAATCGAACTCATCCATGAAGGAAATCCTGGAAGATGTCCCGCCGGAGCGGGCCCGCTCCGGCGCCGGACAAGACGGCAACACCAACAGCCTGATTCATTTGAGGCGAACCTGTGATGAGCGGACAGGCCGTTAGTAGGGCATCTCGGCGCCGTTCATGGCGATCGCCTGGCCGCTGATATATTCGGCCTCCGGCCGGGCGAGCCAGGAGACGGCGGCGGCGACATCGGCCGGCGTGCCGAACCGGCCCCAGGGCACGCTGGCGCGGAATCCCTCGACCACCTCGTCCGCGCTCTTGCCGGTGACCCTGGCGAAGCCGTCGGCGATGTCGCGCCAGAACGGCGTTTCGATATGGCCGGGCGTGTAGCAGTTGACCCGGATGCGATGCGGCGCGAGTTCGACGGCGAGCGACTGGGTGAACATCACGACCGCCGCCTTCGAGGCGCAATAATGCGAGAGATGGGGCGATCCGCGGCGGCCGGCGCCGGAGGATGCATTGACGATGACGCCGCCTCTGCCCTGCCGGATCATCTGGCGCGCGGCGGCGCGGGAGCCGAGGAAGACGGAATGCAGGTTGATCTCGGTGATCCGCTTCCACTCGGAGAAATCCATCTCGACGACGGGATTGATGGCGATGACGCCGGCATTGCAGACCATGATGTCGAGGCCGCCGAAGCGCGCCACGGCCGCCGCCACCGCCTCGTCCACCGACCCTTCGTCGGCCGCGTTCCCCACATAAGAGAGGAACGCCTCTGAATGCGCTTTCAGCAGGGTCGGCTTCAGGTCGAGCGACACGACATTGGCGCCGTCGTCGAGAAAGCGCTCGACGATGCCGAGCCCGATGCCGCTCGCGCCGCCGGTGACCATCACCGTCCTTCCTTCATGCGTCTTCATTCCTGATTCCCCGTTTTCGTCGATGTGACTGCGGCCCTTGGAGGAGCGGCAGGTGCAGGCCCTTGAATTGCATGCGCATGCAAAAATTCTCACGGCACGGCACCGCCCGGCTGCGGCGCTATTCGGCGGTCCAGCCGCCGTCGATCACCAGCGAGGCGCCCGTCATCAAGGCCGACGCGTCGCCGGCCAGGAACAGGATCGCGCCCATCAGGTCTTCCGGCTGGCCGACGCGGCCGAGCTTGATTTTCGACAGCACGCTTGCCCTGAAATCCGGATTGTCGAGGAAGGGCCGCGTCATCGGCGTTTCGATGAAGGTCGGACAGAGCGTGTTGGAGCGGATGCCGTAGGGCGCGAGCTCCACGGCCATGGCCTTGGACAGCCCCTCGATCGCCCATTTCGACATGCAGTAGACGGTGCGGTTGGCGGCCCCGACATGACCCATCTGCGAGGAGACATGGATGAGCGAGCCCGGCCTTTCAGCCTCGACCAGGCGCTTCGCCACGGCCTGGGCCATGATGAAGGCGCCGCGCGCGTTGATGCCCATGACCGCGTCGAAATCCGCGATCCTCGTCTCGATGAAGGGACCGGGCCTATTGGTGCCGGCATTGTTGACGAGGATGTCGAAGGGCGCCTCGGCCGCGACCGCCCGGCGGACAGCCTCCGGATCGGTGACGTCGAGGCAGAGCGGCGTGGCCCTGCCGCCCCCACGCACGATCTCGGCGGCGACGGCCTCGATCTCGCCGGGAGAGCGCGCCACCAGCGTCACCTCGGCGCCGGCCTCGGCCAGAGCGGCGGCGGCGGCGACCCCGATCCCGCGGCCGGCGCCGGTGACGATGGCGCGCTTTCCCGCAAGACCGGCGGCGGGCGTTTTCGGCAGAGGTGTCCCTGTCATCTCGATCGATCCCGGCGGCGGCACGCGGCGGTCAGGCCGCCGCCGGCCTCTCGCGGCATGTCAGCCGCGGCATGACGTTGGCGATGAAGTCCGGGACGTCGTTCTCGAAATCGGGGAAGCAGAGCGACACGCCGCCGACGCCGTATTCCGCCAGGGAATCGAGATGCCTGGCGATCGCCTCGTGCGAGCCGACGATATAGGGCACCGACATGAAGGTGGTCGTCTCCGGCGGCAGTTCCTGATAGTCGGCCCGGTTCCTGTCGAAACCGGAAACGCGCAGCCATTCCTCGATCGCCACCTCGTCGCGGTCGGCCATGAAGGTCGCCTTGCGCGCCTCCGCCTCTTCCTGCGTCCTGCCGGCGATGACGTTGAGCAGCGTGTAGGAGGTGACGGTGCGATCGTGCTCGGCCGCCAGCGCCGCGATCTTGCGGGCGACCACGCCCAGCTGTTCGGCCGTGTCGTTCATGCGGCCGATGAAGGAATAGTCCGAATGCCGGGCGACGAAGGAGAGCGCGCCCTCCGACTGGCCGGCGCTGACGATCTTCAGCGGGCGCTTCGGCTTCGGGTTGGACCGGCATTCCTCCATCTTGAAGTATTTCCCGTCGAAGGTGACGTTGTCCTCGGTCCAGAGGCGCTTCATGATGGTGAGATATTCGTCGGCATAGTCGTAGCGGTTGAGGTAATAGTCGTCGTCGCTCCACAGACCCATCTGGGCATATTCGAACTTGTTCCATCCGGCGACGATGTTGACGATGAAGCGGCCGTCGGCGATGTCGTCGATCGTCGCCGCCATCTTGGCGAGCACCGCCGGGTTCACGGTGCGCACCGCGACCGAGGCGATGAGATTGATCTTCGAGGTCACCGCGGCAAGGCCCGCCATCAGCGTGAAGGATTCCTGCGCGCCGTCCCAATGGCCGGATGCGCCGCCATAGCCGCGCCACTTGACCTGCGACAGGGCGAACTCCATTCCGGCCGCCTCGGCGGCGAGAACGACCTCCTTGTTCAGCCCCCAGGTCGCCTCGCGCCTGGACGGCATATTCTTGGCGATGATCAGGCTGCCCTTGGTGCTGGGCAGAAACAGCCCGAGTTCCAGATAGTTTGCCACCGCGATGCCCTCCGCACGAATGTAAGAATACGTATGCAGGATTTACGCATATCGAAAACCTGTCAAGGCCGATGACACGCGATCGGGTCAGATTTCCGTGACGGCGCCCGGCGCGCCCGGCCTTTTCCTGCGGCAAACGCATCGCTGGCGGGGAAAGGCAGGGCGTCGGCCGGGCGCGGCGCCAGCGCATTTCGTCATTCGCGGGAAATTCCGGTTGACAAGGCCGGGCCAGCATGGCCTCATTCTGTGAATACGAATGCAAAAGCCCGGTCATCGTGATACGGGCCCACGTACAGGGGAACTCAGGAATGTCACTCACCAACCGTTACGGTCTGCTCCTTGCCGGCGTCGGCCTGGCGCTTTCGTTCTCGGGCGTGTCCGCCCGCGCCGACGCGGTCGCCGACGGCGTGGCCCGCGCGACCGAGATCATCGAGCAGTACCGCAAGCCGCCGGTCTACACGCCGGCCGGAGAGCCTTTCGACATCAAGGCCGTCGCCGCCGGCAAGACGATGCTGTCGATCCCGAACACATCCGCCAACCAGTTCCTGAAAGGGATCATCGCCCGCGAAATCGAGGTCGGGAAGGAAATCGGCCTCGACGTGCGCGAATGGGAGAACCAGGGCCAGCCGAGCCAGTGGGTGCAGGGCATCGAATATGCCATCCAGAACAAGATCGACATCGTCGACCTGATTTCCGGCGTCAACCCGGCGGTCGTCGAGCCGCAGCTGCAGGCGGCCAAGGACGCCGGCGTCAAGGTCTTCACCTCGCATTTCTACGATCCGTCACAGCCGGCAAGCCCGCTGCTCGAGGGCGACCTGCCGGTCAGCTTCTACAATCAGGGGTGGCTGCTCGGCAACTGGATGGTCTACAAGACCAAGGGTGCCGCCAACGCGATCGTCGTCAAGTCCGACGAGGTCCCGCCGACCGCGCCGCTGGTCCAGGGCATCCGTGACGCTTTCACGAAGAACTGCCCGAACTGCACCATCCTGCAGGAAATCAATGTCGGCATCACCGAATGGGGCACCAAGATCCAGCCGTCGGTGCAGTCGGCGCTGATCTCCAACCCGACCGCCAACTATGTCATCCCGATCTACGACTCGATGAGCCAGTTCGTCGTGCCCGCCGTCGAATTGACCGGCAAGGGCGAGACGGTGAAGATCGCCACCTCCAACGGCACGCCCTTCGTCCTCGACTTCATCCGCGAAGGCAAGGTGGAGATGGACATCGGCGAGAGCCTCGACTGGATCGCCCGCTCGACCATCGACGGCTACCTGCGCAAGCTGGCAGGCCTGCCGATGCCGAAGGATATCGGCGTTCCCTACCTGATCTTCGACGCGTCCAACGTGGAATCCGCCGGCGTTCCCGCCGAGCCGAACAAGGGCTACGGCGACGACTACGTCAAGGGTTTCCACGAGACCTGGATGATGTCCAAGTAAGCGTCATGGCGGAAAGGAACCCACCGACGACAGGGGACGGGACGCAAGGCCTAGTGCCGGCGCTGCTCGTCTCCGGCGTGGCCAAGACATTCGGCGGCGCGCGCGCCCTCAAGGGCATCGACTTCACCGTCAGTGCTGGAGAAGTCCACGGCTTGCTCGGGCAGAACGGCTCGGGCAAGTCCACCTTCGTCAAGATCCTGTCGGGCTTCCACGCGCCCGATCCGGGCGGCTCGATTTCCGTCTTCGGCAGGCCGCTGGAGCTGCCGATGCGCGCGGGCGCGTTCCGCGATCACCAGATGGCCTTCGTCCACCAGAATCTCGGCCTCGTGCCGTCGCTGTCGGTGCTCGAGAACATGCGGGTCGCCTCCGTCACCGACCGGTCGAAGCGCCGGATCGACTGGCGGGCCGAACGCGTGGCGGCTCGCGCCGCGCTCGACCGGTTCGGCATCGCGCTCGATCTCGACGCGCGTACCGGCGCGATCTCGCAGATCGATCGCGCCCTGCTGGCGATCGTGCGGGCGGCGGACGACCTGCGCGCGGCGGAGACGAAGAGCGGCTCGCACGGCCTGCTCATCCTCGACGAGCCGACGCCCTTCCTGCCGCGCGAGGGCGTGGAGCGCCTGTTCGAACTCGTGCGCCAGGTGGCGTCGCAGGGCGACAGCGTCATCTTCATCTCGCACGACATCGACGAGGTGCGCGAGATCACCGACCGCGCCACCATCCTGCGCGACGGCGCCGTCAGCGGGTCGCTGGTGACCCGTGAGGCCTCCCACGACGACTTCGTCGAGGGCATCATCGGCCGACGCATCGTGCGCAGGACCTCGGTCGCGGGCGACCGCGCCAGCCGGCGCATCAAGGCGGCGATCACGGATATTTCGGAAGCCGGCCTGCATGTGCCGAGGATCGAGATCGCCGAAGGCGAGATCCTCGGCCTCACCGGCCTTCTGGGGTCCGGCTTCGAGCGGCTGCCCTATCTCGTCTTCGGCGCCACGCCGGCGAAGGGCGGGCAGCTGGCGCTCGACGGTGAGGCTTACGACCTCGCCTCGGTCACGCCCCGGCAGTCCGTCGGCCGCCACATCGCGCTTTTGCCCTCGGACCGGCCGAAGGCGAGCGGCGTTTCGAGCCTCAGCGTCGCCGACAACATGCTCGTCCTCGACCTCGACCGTTTCATGGGCAGGTTCGGCCTGCGCCGCAAGGCGATCGCCCGGCGGGCGGCGGAACTGTCGAGCGCATACGAGGTGCGGCCGAACGATCCGGCCTTGCGGCTCGGCGCGCTCAGCGGCGGCAATGCCCAGAAGGTGCTGCTCGCCAAATGGCTGATCCGCCACCCGAAGCTCCTGATGCTCGACGAGCCGACGCAGGGCGTCGACGTCGGCACCCGCCAGCAGGTCTGGGACGTGATCCGCAAGGCCGCCGCCGGCGGCGCCGCGGTCCTGTGCGCCAGCTCCGATTTCGAACAACTGGCGGATCTGTGCACCCGCGTCCTGGTCTTTTCCCGCGGGCGCATCGTCAACGAGCTCGTCGGCGACCAGATCAGCAAGGACAACATAGCGGAGGCCTGTTATGGTCACTCAAGTCTCGACGCAGCTTAGCGCCAAGCCGGCGGCGTCCCGGCAGAAGATCGGCCGTCACGTCGAGCGCTTCGCGCTCGTCGCCGTCTGGCTCGCCATCATCGTCGTCTTCTCGATCCTGCTTCCGGGGATCTTCTTCAGCTGGATGAATTTCTCCATCCTGTTCGCCACCCAGTCCCCCGGCGCGATCCTGGCGCTGGCGCTAATCATCCCGTTGACGGCGGGCGACTACGACCTCTCGGTCGGCGCGACCCTGACCATGTCGGCGGTGACGGTCGGCGTGCTCAACGTCGTCTACCAGCTGCCGATCGGTGCGGTGCTGCCGATCGCGCTCGTCTTCGGCCTGATCATCGGCCTTATCAATTCGTTCTTCATCGTCTATGTCCGCATTCCCTCGCTGGTGGTCACGCTCGGCACGACCTCGGTGCTGACGGGCCTTGTGCAGTGGATGACCAATTCCTCGACCATCGGCGGCATCTCGCCCCATCTGGTCGACATGGTGTCGCGCGGCCGGCTCTTCGGCATTTCCTATGCCTTCTACTATGTGATCGCGATCGCCATCGTCATCTGGCTGGTGTTCGAGTTCACGCCGCTCGGCCGCCGCATCCTGTTCGTTGGCCGCAGCCGCGAGGTGGCGCGCCTGTCGGGCATCGACGTCGACCGAGTGCGCGTCGGCTGCCTCGTCGCCTCCGGCGTGCTCGCCTCGGTCGGCGGCATCGTGTATGCCGGGCTGCTCGGCGCCGCCGATCCGTTTTCGGGCCTCAACTACCTGCTGCCGGCCTTCGCCGCCGCCTATCTCGGCGCGACCGCGATCATTCCCGGCCGGTTCAATCCCTGGGGCGCCGTCATCGCCGTCTATTTCCTGGCGACCGGCATCACCGGGCTGACCATGCTCGGCATCCCGCTCTGGGTGACCAGCGTCTTCAACGGCGCCGCGCTGATCCTCGCCGTCACCGTGTCGCAGTTCGCCCGCGGCCGTGAAGAAACCGACATCGGCTGACGGGAGGACACGAACCGTGAGCACAAGAGAGAAGGCCGTGTTCCTGACGGGCGCGGCCGGCTATATCGGCAGCCGCGTCCTCGCGGCGCTCGCAGCACGCGGCGACAGGGTCATCGCGACCGACGTCGCCCGCCCGCGCACGGACCTGCCGGACGGCGTGGCGTTCTACACGGCCGATGTGCGCGACCTCGTCCGGCATGCGCCGGCGGTGGCGCGCTGCGGCTCCATTGTCCATTGCGGCGGTATTTCGGGGCCGATGCTTCTTGCCGACAATCCCGCCGAACTGATCGACATCAACATGCGCGGCACGACGCAGCTCCTGTCGCTCGCCGCCGCGCACGGGATGCGCCGCGTCGTCACCCTCTCCTCGGTCTCGGCCTATGGCGACACGCCCGAGGGCA
The DNA here is from genome assembly GCF_041928815.1 of Ensifer soli. Classification (NCBI taxonomy): domain Bacteria; kingdom Pseudomonadati; phylum Pseudomonadota; class Alphaproteobacteria; order Hyphomicrobiales; family Rhizobiaceae; genus Ensifer; species Ensifer soli. The sequence goes on from NZ_JBHFEI010000009.1 coordinate 27,985, forward strand.
TGGAGACCGTCGACGAGAGCGCGCCGCTTCGCGCCTCGACCGTCTACGGCACGTCGAAGGCCGCGTCCGACCTCGTCGTCGAGACCTATCACCGCCTCTTCAAGCTGAGCGCGGTCGCGCTGCGCATCGGCTGGGTCTACGGGCCGGGCAGGGTGACCGACGCGATCATCCAGCCGATCGTCCGCTCGGCGCAGGGCGAGGCCTATGCCATGGCCTCGGGCGCAAGCCACCGGCTGCAGTTCGTCCACATCGACGATGTCGTCGCCGCCGTGCTCGCGGCCCATGACGCACCGTCACTGGGGCAGGCCGCCTACAACATCAATGGCCGCGACACCGTGCGCGTCGGCCGGATCTTCGACCTCGTCGCAGGCCAGGTGCCGGGCGTCACGGCCACCGTCGGGCCCGGCCCGATGGAGGGCGTCGAGACACACGGCGTCATGTCGATCGCGGCTGCGGCCCGCGATCTCGGCTGGACGCCGGCGATCGCTTTCGAGGAAGGACTGCGAACCTATGTCGACTGGCTCCGGCACAACCGGTATTGAGACGGCGGCGGGCCGGCGCTTCGACGGCCATGTGATCGTCGTCACCGGTGCCGGATCGGGGCTGGGGCTGGCGACGGCCAACCTGCTTCTTGCCGAAGGCGCGACCGTCGTCAGCCTCGACCTCGCCTTTGGCGACGACCTCCACGGCGAGATCATCCGCCATACCCTCGATGTGTGCGACGAGGCTGCCTGCGCCGCGCGGATGGGCGAGATCGCCGCGCGTCTCGGCGCCATCGACGGGCTCGCCACCTTCGCCGGGATCGAGATGCCGGGCCGGATCGAGGCGCGCACGGCCGGCGACTGGCGCCGGGTCCTCGACGTCAACGTCATCGGCACGGCCAATGCCGTCGGCGCCGCCTTGCCCCATCTCGAAACCTCGCGACTGCGCTCCATCGTCCTCTGTTCGTCGCAGCTTTCCCTTTCGGGCGGGCGCGACTGCGTCGCCTATGCCGCCAGCAAGGGTGCGATCAACGCGATGTGCCGCAGCCTTGCACTCGATTGCGCCGAACGCGGGGTCCGCGTCAACGCGGTCGCGCCCGGCGCCACCGAGACGCCGATGATGACCCGCTCCTTCCGCGACATCTCCCCCGACAGCCGGGAGAAGGCGCGGCAGCGCCACCCGCTCGGCCGCTTCGGCCATGCCGACGAGACGGCGCAGGCGGCGGCCTTCCTGCTGAGCCCGCAGGCGTCCTTTATCACCGGCGTCGTGCTGCCGGTCGATGGCGGCTGGACGGCGGCCTGAGCGCAGGCTCCACCGACCCGGACACAGAGATGCGCCGCCGGTCTTCCGTCCGGCGGCGCATCCTGTTCAGAGGGAGCCCGAAGACCGGCTGTCAGAGCGCGGGTTCGCCATAGGCGACGTTCTTGCCGCCATAGCGGCGGACGCGGACATTGGCCTGCTCCGCATGGCCGACAAAGCCTTCGAGCAGGGACAGCCGCGAGCAGCGTTCGCCGACCAGGGCGCTGGCCTCGTCGGTCAGGACCTTCTGATAGGTGCAGGTCTTCATGAACTTGCCGACCCAGAGACCGCCGGTATAGCGGCCGGCCTTCCTGGTCGGCAGGGTGTGGTTGGTGCCGATGACCTTGTCGCCATAGGCGACATTGGTGCGCGGCCCGAGGAAGAGGGCGCCGTAATTCGTCATGTTTTCGAGGAAGTAGTCGGGATCGCGGGTCATGACCTGCACATGCTCGGAGGCGATGTCGTCGGCGACGGCGAGCATCTCCGCCTCGCTGTCGCAGAGGATGACCTTGCCGAAATCGTGCCAGGAGACGCGGGCGATGTCGGCGGTCGGCAACTGGCCGAGCAGCCGCTCGACCTCGGCCAGCGTGTCCATCGCCAGCCTGCGCGAGGTGGTGAGCAGGATAGCGGGCGAGGTCGGCCCATGCTCGCCCTGGCCGAGCAGGTCGGTGGCGCAGAGCTCGCCGTCGACGCTGTCGTCGGCGATGACCAGCGTTTCGGTCGGTCCGGCGAAGAGGTCGATGCCGACGCGGCCGTAGAGCTGGCGCTTGGCTTCGGCGACGAAGGCGTTGCCCGGACCGACCAGCATGTCGACCGGCGCGATCGACGCCGTGCCGAGCGCCATGGCGCCGATCGCCTGCACGCCGCCGAGAACGAGGATCTCATCGGCGCCGGCCAGGTGCATGGCGGCGACGATCGCCGGATGGGCGCCGCCCTTGAACGGCGGGGCGGCCGCGACGACGCGCCTGACGCCGGCGACCTTGGCGGTGAGCACGCTCATATGGGCCGAGGCGACCATCGGATACTTGCCGCCCGGAACGTAGCAGCCCACCGAATTCACCGGAATGTTGCGATGACCGAGGACGACGCCGGGCAGGGTCTCGACCTCGATGTCGCGCAGCGCCGCCTTCTGGTGCTCGGCGAAGTTGCGCACCTGCGCCTGGGCGAAGGCGATATCCTCGAGGTCGGCCTTCGACACTTTGGCAAGAGCGGCCTCGATCTCGGCGTCGCCGAGGCGGAAGCGCTCGGGGGACCAGGCGTCGAATTTCTCCGACAGCGCCCGCACGGCCTCGTCGCCTCGGCTGGCGATGTCGGCGAGAATGGTCTCGACCGTCCGGCGCACGCCCGCATCCGCTTCCTCGACCGCGCTCGCCCGGGCCGCGTCCTTGATGATTTCCACAACGTCACTCCTCATTTTTGCATGCGTATTCATTACTTCGGCAGGAGGGCGTCTGTCAATATTCCATCGGCTTGACGGGGCCGCCGGCATGGTGAAAAACGGGGACCACGGACTGTTCGGAAGTTGCGTTCTGCGGCGCAGCAACTACACTGGTCCCAAAGAGGACATTCAGAATGAATACGAATTCGAAGGGGACGGAGACGCGCGCCGCCTCCGTCAGGACGACATCGTTCGATGTCGCGGCACTTGCAGGCGTGTCCCAGTCGGCCGTCTCGCGCGCCTTCACGCCCGGCTCGAGCATCAAGGAGACGACCCGGCAGAAGATCCTCGACGCGGCGCGCAAGCTGAACTACGTTCCGAACTCGATCGCCAGCAGCCTGACCACCAACCGGTCCAACATGGTGGCGATCATTCTCGGAAGCCTGGAAAACCCCTTCTACGTCCACGTTCTCCACGCCTTCAGCCAGGACCTGCAGCGAAAAGGGCGGCAGACGCTGACCTTCACGCTGGGCGAGGGTATGGGCACGGACGAGGCGATCCTGCGCGTGCTGCAATACCAGGTGGACGCGGTGATCCTCACCTCGGCGCAACTGTCGACGCGGATGATCAATCTGTGCCACGACCGGGGCATCCCCGTCATCCTCTTCAACCGCTACATCCCGCACAGCGGTGCCTATGGCGTGCGCTGCGACAATGTCGGCGGCGGGCGGATGATCGCCGATGCCTTTCTGGCGGCGGGCGCCGCCTCGTTCATGATGATCACCGGCGATCCGAACGGCACGACCAGTCAGGACCGCGTGCGCGGCTTCGTCGAGCGCCTGCTCGAAGCCGGCGTGCGGCGGGATGCGATCCTCGACTATCCCGGCCGCTCCTCCTATGACGGCGGCGCGGCGGCGATCGACATGCATGCCGAGACCGGCAAACCGTTCCCCGATGCGGTGTTCGGCATTGCCGACATCATGGCGATGGGGGCGATGGACACTCTGCGCATCCGCTACGGCAAACGGATTCCCGAGGACATCATGGTCGCCGGCTTCGACGGCATCCCCGAAAGCGCGCGGCCCACCTACCAGCTGACGACGGTCAGCCAGCCGATGGCGCAGATGGTCGCGGAGACCATCGAGCTCCTGCATCTCGACGACGCGATCAAGCCGCTCGACCTCATCCAGGACCACCCCCTGCCGGGCGAGATGATCTGGGGCGCCACCGTCCCGCGCCGCTGAAAGCCGGCGTTGCCGGTCTTGACCAGAATACGGCGCTGAATGCGCATTCATGTTGGAGTGCCGTCTGGAGCGCTCTCCGATCCTTCAGCAGCGCCTCAAAAAATTGCCCGCCGGAGGGACCGGCGGGCTCCTGTTGCGATGTCTGCGGCTTTACTCGGCGGCCTCGGCCGGCGGGAAGTAGCCGAAATTGAAGGGTTCGGGTTCGCCGCGCTCTTTGCGCATGCCCTCGCGCAGCCGGGCCGTGGCGAGATCGTCGACGGTGATGTCGGCGGTCAGGACGACGCCATAGGCGTCCCGGGCCTTTTCCACAGAGACGAGGTCGTAGCGCACGTCGCGGGCGACGGTCTCGGCCGGACGGTCGAGAGGATCGCCCCAGCCGCCCGAGCCTGCCGTGTTGAAGACGACGACGTCGCCGGCATTGACCGCGAGATTGTCGATCTTCGACGGGATGCGCTCGGGCTCACCGGTGCCGCTGCGGATCAGCCATTTGCTCGACGTGCCGCCGAACTGGCCGCCATTGATGCCCCAGGGCGGCACCACCTCGCGGTCGTCATGGATCGACACCTTGCCCGGTTCGAGCACGCGATAGACCTTCTCGATGCCGGCGCCGCCGCGATTGAGCCCGGCGCCGCCGGAATCGCGGATCGGACGGTAGCTCTCGACCAGAACCGGATAGTAGTTCTCGATATATTCGATCGGCGTCGCGGAAAAGAGCGGCCACCAGGCATGGCCGTCGAGGCCGTCGCCGCGCGGACGGCCCGGTACCCCGCCGAACAGCAGTTCCATCAGCTGGAAATACTTGTTGTCCTTGTCGTGACCGGTGAAGATGAAGTGCGGGCTGGTGCCGTAGCCTGCCGCCATCGACAGGTGCGGCGCGCGCTGGCCGAGCGCGCCGGCCTGGCAGTCGAAGAAGCGCGTATGGGTGTTGAGGCGGTTCGAGAGGGCTGCGGGAAAGCGCGGATTGAGCAGGCTGCCCTCGGGCAGCACGACCTCGAACAGATCGTAGAAGCCCTCGTTGAAGAGAATCGACGGATCGAAGGCCATGATCATATAGACGCCGAAGAACAGCTTGCAGAGGCCCTCGTGAATGTGGAAGTTGATCGGCCCTTCCGCCTGGTCGTCCGTGCCGGTCCAGTCGAAGACGGCCTTGTCGCCGCGCTTGTAGATCGACAGCGTCATCTTGAAGGGACCGTTGCCGACGCCGTCGTCGTCGACATAGTCGGTGAAGGAAACCGGCTCCTCGGAGATGTATTTGTCGATCAGCACCTTCATCGCGTCGCGGGTACGCTCGAGCAGCATGTCGCAGGCGTTCATGTAGGTCTCGCGGCCGAAGCGGTCGCAAAGCTCGCGCACGCGGGTGGCGGCCGTGCGGCATCCGGCGATCAGCGCCATCAGATCCGCCCGGTTCATGTCCGGCGTGCGCGTGTTGTTGAGCATGATGTCGAGCACGCCCCGGTTCATCACGCCTTTCTCGAAGATGCGGACCGGCGGGATGCGCAGGCCTTCCTCCCAGATGCTGCGCGCGTCGAACGGCATGGAGCCTGGCACCTTGCCGCCGACATCGACCATGTGGCCGAAGATCGACGAGAAGCCGACGAGCACGCCCTCGTGGAAGATCGGCATCATCACGCACCAGTCGTTGTTGTGCGAGATGGAGCCCTTGCAGGCATAGGGATCGTTCCAGACGAAGACGTCGCCTTCGTTGATGTCGCCTTCGAACTGTTCGACGATCGCCGGGATGTAGGAGCCGAACTGGCCGACGACCATCTGGCCGCGGGCGTTGCAGATCATCGGGAATTCGTCGTGCTGTTCACGGATGACGGGGGAGAGCGCGATGCGCACCACGACGCCGTCCATTTCGAAGCGGGCGTTCTTGAGGGCGTTCTCGATGATGTCGAGGGTGATCGGATCAACGTTGCTCATGGATTCAGTTCCCCTTCGAATTCGGCCAGATCAGCAGGTTGCCGTGCCGGTCGACCTCGGCATAATGATCGGGCAAGAGCACGGTCGTCGTGTCGTACTGGCGGATGATGGCGGGCCCGGCGACCTTTTCGCCAACGGCCAGCCTGGAGCGGTCGTAGTTCGGCGTGTCGATCCACCGGCCCTTGAAATAGCTCGGTCGTGTTTCGATCAGCGCGCCGGTGTCGCCGCCCGATGCCGCGGCGGCCGCCGCCTCTTCCACCGGCAGCGTCGCGCCGGTGGCGATGACGCGCAGCGCGACCAGTTCCACCGGCACATGGAAGCGCACGCCGTAGAGGCGCTCATGCGTCGCATGGAACGCCTCGAAGACCGGGGCGAGATCGCCGCGTCCGGCGATCACATGCCTGTCGATGTCGATCGCCACTTCGAAGCCCTGCTGCTCGTAGCGCAGGTCGAGCGAGTATTTCAGCGTCCGGTCCGCCTCGGGAACCTCTTCCTCGTCGAGCCAGTGGCGCGCCTTCTCCTCGAGCTGGCCGAAGCGGTTCCAGATGTCGTTCGGGTCGAGCGCCGAGGTCGAGCGGATGAAGGTCTGCACGAATTCGTTCTTGAACTCCGACTCGAGGAAGCCGAGGGCCGAGAGAACGCCCGGATTGGCCGGGATGACCACCGGATAGCAGCCGAGCAGTTCGGCCATGGCATTGGCGTGCAGCGGACCGGCGCCGCCGAAGCCGACGATGCCGAAATCGCGCGGGTCGAGGCCGCGCTGGACGGTGATGACGCGCAGCGCGCCGAGCATGACCTCGTTGGCGATGTCGATGATGCCCTGGGCGGCATCCTCCGGCGACAGGCCGAGGGCCTCGCCGATCTTGCCGACCGCCTTGCGGGCGCCCTCGACGTCGAGCGTCATGTCGCCGCCGAGCAGCACCGGCGGCAGGTAGCCGAGCACGACATTGGCGTCGCTGACGGCGGGTTCGGTTCCGCCGCGCCCGTAGGAGACCGGTCCCGGACGGGCGCCGGCGCTGCGCGGGCCGACGCGCAGCGATTTGGTGAGTTCCGACACCTCGGCGATCGAGCCGCCGCCGGCGCCGACGGAGCGCACGTCGAGCGTCGGCACCTTGGCTGGGAAGGCGCCGACCTCCGTCGAGCGCGAGATGGTCGGCTCGCCGTCGAGGATCACGGAGACGTCGGTGGAGGTGCCGCCCATGTCGAAGGCGAGCAGCTTGCCGATGCCGGTGCGGCGCGAGACCATCACAGTCGAGGTGACGCCGCCGGCGGGCCCCGAAAGAACCGTGTGGACGGGACGCTCGGAGGCCGCCTGCGCGCTCATCAGCCCGCCGTCGGAGCGCACGATGTGGAGGCGCGCGGTGACGCCGTCGTCCTTCAGGCGGTTCTCGATGCGGCCGAGATAGCGCTTCATGATCGGTCGGACATAGTCGTTCATCACCGTCGTGATGGCCCGGTCGTATTCGCGGAATTCCGGCAGGATGTCGGACGAAACGGAGACCGGGATCTCCGGAAAGCGCTCGCGCACGATGTTTGCGAGCGCCTGTTCATGCGCCGCATTTGCATAGGAATGCATGAGAGAGATGGTCAGGGCCTCGATGCCGGAGGAGCAGAGATCATCGATGAGCCGGGTGGCGCGCTCGATGTCCAGCGCGCGCACCACCTCGCCGCGCGCATTCATGCGCTCCGGGATGCCGCGGGTGTCCGAGAGCGAGGCGAGGGGATCCGGCTTGTCCATGACGATCCAGCCGAACAGCGGCCCGGGCGTCCAGGATTTCGCCAGATGCAGCGTGTATTCGAAGCCTTCCGTCACCAAAAGGCCGACGCGGGAACCCTTGTTTTCCAACACTGCGTTCGTCGCGACCGTGGTGCCATGCAGGATCAGCGAGATGTCCTTCGGCGCGATGCCGGCCTTCTCGCAGATCAACTTCACGCCATTGGCGACGCCGATCGATTGATCCTCGGGTGTCGACGGAGTTTTGGCCTGATAGGTCTTCTTGGTCACATCGTCATGCAGGAGCAGGTCGGTAAACGTGCCCCCTACGTCGACTCCCAGTCTCATCGCTATTCCTTCCTCTTTACGTTCTTTGCCGCGTCGGCGGAAAGTTATTGCATGCGCATGCAAACTGAGTATAGTTCCGCCTGAGCCGACGACGCAAGGGTCAAAGTGAACCGGCGAAAGTCATTTTCTGATTATCCCCGCCGGCGCGGTAGCGCCGGGCGGAGAGCGTGAAGCGCGAGCATTGCATTGATCAAGCCATCGAGCCTGTATGACAAGGTCTGGGACCGCCATGTGGTGAAAACCTATGACGACGGCAGCGCCCTTCTCTACGTCGACAGGCACCTCGTCCAGGAAGTGTCGAGCCCCCAGGCCTTCGCCGGGCTGACGGAGAACGGCAGGGGCATTCGCCGTGCGGACGCCCATCTCGCCGTCGCCGACCATGCCGTGCCGACGACCGATCGAAGCCTGCCGCTGGCCGAGGGGCTCGCGCGCCGGCAGGTGGCGCGGCTGGTCGAGAATGCGCATGCCTTCGGAATTCCCTATATCCCGGTGCGCGACCGCCGGCACGGCATCGTCCATGTCATCGGCCCGGAACTCGGCTTCACGCTGCCGGGCACGACGCTTGTCTGCGGCGACAGCCATACCTGCACCCATGGCGCCTTCGGGGCCATCGCCTTCGGCATCGGCGCCAGCGAATGCGAATGCGTATTCGCGACCCAGACGCTCCGCCAGCGCCGGCAGAAGACCCTGCGGATCCGGCTCGAGGGCGAACGGCCGGAGGGCGTCGAGGTCAAGGATTTCATCCTGGCGATCATCGCCACGATCGGCGTCGGCGGCGGCGCGGGCTATGCCATCGAATATGCCGGCCCCGCCGTCGCCGCCCTCTCGATGGAGCAGCGCATGACGCTGTGCAACATGTCGATCGAGGCCGGCAGCCGCGTCGGCATGGTCGCGCCGGACGAAAAGACCATCGCCTATCTGAAAGGCCGGCCGCTCGCGCCGAAGGGCGCGCTGTGGGACCGCGCCGTTACGGATTGGCTGAGCCTCGCCAGCGATGAGGGCGCCGTCTTCGACCGCGAGGTCGTCATCGACGTCGGCGCGCTCGCCCCCTTCGTCTCCTGGGGCACGACGCCGGAGGAATGCGCGCCGATCACCGGCACCGTGCCGGATCCGGCCGCCGAGCCCGATGCCGGCCGCCGGGCGAAGATCGAGCGCAGTCTCGACTACATGGCGCTGGAACCGGGCATGGCGCTGTCGGACATCCGCATCGACCGCGTCTTCATCGGCTCCTGCACCAATGGCCGCATCGAAGACCTGCGCAAGGCGGCCGACGTGGTCTCGGGCCGCAAGGTGGCTGAGAGCGTCGCGGCGATCGTCGTTCCGGGGTCGATGGCCGTGCGCCTCCAGGCCGAAGAAGAAGGCCTCGACCGCATCTTCATCGACGCCGGCTTCGAATGGCGTGCCGCCGGCTGTTCCATGTGCGTGGCGATGAACGACGATCGCCTCGCCGAAGGCGAGCGCTGCGCCTCCACCTCCAACCGCAATTTCGAGGGGCGCCAGGGCAAGGGCGGGCGCACCCACCTGATGAGCCCGCCCATGGCCGCGGCCGCGGCGCTCACCGGCCGCCTGACCGATGTCCGCCAGATGGGGCGCAATCCGTGAAGCCATTCTCCACCATCTCCAGCGTCGCCGCCTATCTGGACGAGGATGCGGTCGACACCGACATCATCTTCCCGGCACGCTTCCTGCTGCTGCTCGACAAGGCCGGCCTCGGCAGGCATGCCTTCCACGAGCGTCGGCACAATGCGACCCCGAACCGGAAATTCATCCTCGACGTCGCGCCCTACGACCGGGCGCAGATCCTGGTCGCCCGGCGCGATTTCGGCACCGGCTCGAGCCGCGAACAGGCGGTCTGGGCGCTCGCCGATTTCGGCATACGCTGCGTGATCGCGGAAAGCTTTGGCGAGATCTTCTACGCCAACTGTTTCAAGAACGGCGTGCTGCCGATCGTCAAGTCCGGCGCCGATCTCGCAGCCCTCCGGCAGGCGGCGGGCGAGGGGCAAACGTTGACCGTCGATCTCCGCTCCCAGACGATCATCCTGTATGATGAGACCGTGATCGCCTTCGACATCGATCCCTATCGCCGGCACGCCCTCCTGGAGGGGCTCGACGAGATCGGCACGATCCTTGGCCACGACAGAGGCGAGATCGAGGCCTTCGAGGCGCGGCAGCGCGAAGAGAGCCCGTGGCTCTTTCTCGGGCGCGACGCGCTCGCCACCTTCGACGATCTGGAACGGGAGAAAGCCCTTGACTGAACAGGAAGCGCGTGAACAGGAAGCGCTCGACGCCAACTACAGCCGCGCCTTCGGCAAGCGCATCGGCTTCGGCAAGAAGCCCGCGCTGATCCTGATCGATCTCGTCGAGGCCTATTTCGACGAAAGCTGCGCGCTCTATGCCGGCTGCGAGGACGCGCTGGCCTCGGCGCTGCGGCTGCAGAAGGTCGCGCGCGACAACGGCGTGCCGGTGATCTACACGAATGTGGTCTACCGGCCGGGCGGCGTCGATGGCGGCCGCTTCTACCAGAAGTCGATGACGCTGCACAATTTCGTCGAGGGCAACCCGATGGGAAAGTGGCCGAAGGGGCTTGAGGTCGAGCCGCACGAGCTGGTGATCTCGAAGCAGTATCCGAGCGCCTTCTTCGGCACCTCGCTCGCCTCGACGCTCGCCTCGATGGGCGTCGACACGCTGATCCACACCGGCGTCTCCACCAGCGGCTGCGTGCGCGCCACCTGCGTCGACTGCTGTTCGCACGGCTTCATCCCGATCATCGTGCGCGATGCCGTCGGCGACCGCCATCCCGCGCCGCACGAGGCCAACCTCTTCGACATGGACGCCAAATATGGCGACGTCGTCGGCGAAGCCGAGGCGATCACCTACATGCAAACACTGGAAAGACCCTGAAATGCCGAAGTCCGTTCTGAAAGACGCGCTGAAGTCCGGCGCCTTCGTCGTCGCCCCCGGCGTCCATGACATGATCACGGCCGCCGTCTTCAACAAGATCGGCTTCGATTTCGCCTATGCCTCCGGCTACTGGATGACGGCGTCCGCCTATGGCCTGCCCGATGTGGGCATCGCCACCTACACGCAGATGGTCGACCGGGTGCGCACGCTCTGCGGCATGGTCGATGCCGGCGTGATTGCCGATGCCGATACCGGCTATGGCGGCCTGCTCAACGTTCATCACACCGTGCGCGGCTACGAGGAGGCCGGCGTCACCGCGATCCAGATCGAGGACCAGGAATTTCCGAAGAAATGCGGCCACACGCCCTTCAAGCGCGTCGTGCCGGTGCTCGACATGGTCGAGAAGATCAAGGTCGCCTGCGAGGCCCGCACCAACCCGGACACCGCCATCATCGCCCGGACGGATTCGCGACAGACGGACGGTTTCGAAGGCGCGCTGAAGCGGATGGAGGCCTATGCCGAGGCCGGCGCCGACGTGCTCTTCGTCGAGGCGCTGGAAAGCGAGGACGAGATGCGCGAGGCCTGCCGGCGCCTGCGCAAGCCGATGATGGCCAACATGGCCGATGGCGGCCTCACTCCGATCCGGACCGCCGGGCAACTGGCCGACATCGGCTACCACATGGCGATCTTCCCGTCGATCACAGGTCTTGCCGCCGCGCACGCCGCCGAGCATGCCTTCACCGTCCTGAAGCAGGAGGGCACCTCGAACTCGCCGAACCTGCCGCTGTTCCCGTTCAAGGAATTCAACACCCTGATCGGCTTCGAGGAGGTCTGGGAATTCGAGCGCAAATGGGCCCGTCCCGCGGCACAGGCGGCGGAATGACCATGGCAAAGGTCGCTTGCATCGGCGCGGGACTCGTCGGCAGTGCCTGGGCGGTGGTGTTCGCCCGCGGCGGGATGGACGTCGCGATCTACGACATCGGCGGCGTGGACGCCTACGAAAAGTCGCGCAAGGCGGTGGCGGCGACCCTGTCCTTGCTGGAGGCCTCGGAGCTTCTGTCCGAGCCGCCAGGGACGATCGAGGCACGGGTGCGCTATGCCGACAGCATCGCCGACGCCGTGTCCGGCGTCGTGCATGTGCAGGAATCGGTGAAGGAGGATGTCGCGGTCAAGCGCGCGACCTTCCTCGAGATCGAGCGCCATGCGCCGGCGGATGCGGTGCTGGCATCCTCGACCTCGGCGATCATGGGGTCGCAGTTCCTCGACATCGAGACCGGCGCGCGCGCGCTGGTCGCCCATCCGGTCAATCCGCCCTCGCTGATCCCGCTGGTGGAACTCTGCGGCACGCCGAAGACGAGCGCGGACACCGTCGCCCGGACGCGCGCGTTCATGACGTCGATGGGCATGAAGCCGGTGACGCTCAACCGGGAGATCGACGGTTTCCTGCTCAACCGCCTGCAATACACGCTGGTCGCGGAAGCGCTGCATCTGGTCGGCGAAGGCTATTGCAGCGCCGCCGACATCGACCGTGTGGTGACCGACGGACTGGCGCTGCGCTGGGCGACGATCGGGCCGTTCGAGGTCGCCCATCTCAATTCGCCCGGAGGCTTCCAGGGTTTTGTCGACCATCTCGGCGGCATGATGCGCCATATGGGCCGCAGCGCTCGCACCGATTACGACTGGCCGGCGGACCTCGCCGGCCGCATCCACCGCGAAATGCTGGAAAAGGCGCCGATCGAGCGTCTGGCCGAGCGCCAGCGCTGGCGCGACGCCAACATCGTCGCCACGCGGGCGATGCAGCGCGATGCGGAGAGCCGCAGCCCGTAACCAACGATCGAAACGAAACGGCCGAGAGGATATGAGGATGAATCTCGAAACGTGCCCGGCCGACCTGGCCGACCGCTTCAAGGCCGGCATGCGCCGGCTGGCATCGGGCGTGTCGCTGATCACCAGCGGCACCGGCGACACGCGCGTCGGCCTGATCGCCACCGCCGTCAATTCGGTCAGCGCCGATCCGCCGACGCTGCTGATCTGCGTCAACCAGACCGCGTCGGCCCATGATGTCATCGCCGGCAGCGGCACATTCTGCGTCAACATCCTGCGCGCCGACAGCGTCGACATCGCCGGCCAGTTCTCTTCGACCGCGCGACGCGCCGAACGCTTTTCGAGCGGCGACTGGGAGGCGCTGGCGACGGGTTCGCCCGTGCTGTCCTCGGCGCTGGTGGCGTTCGACTGCGCGGTGACGCAATCCATGCCCTACCACTCGCACACCATCTTCTTCGGGCGTATCGTCGACGTGAAGATCGGCGAAAAGGGCGTCGAGCCGCTGATCTATCTCGACCGCACCTTCCATCTCGGCGCATCGCCGCAGATCGCCCATTGACGGAGGGCGGGCCCTTGCAGCCGTTCCAGTTTCACACCACCAGGTCGATCGTCTTCCGCGAGGGCGCGGCCGCGGACCTCGCAGGCCTTGCAGGCCGGATCCTCGGCCCCCGCGTGCTCGTCGTCACCGATCCCGGCATCCGCATGCTTGGCCTCGCCGACCGCGCCATCGCCTCGCTCACGGCATCCGGCGCCGCCTGCACGGTCTTCGACGCGGTCGAGGCCGATCCGTCGCTGGCGACCCTGATGCGCGCGGTCGAGGCGGGCAGGGAAGCGCGCGTAACCGGCGTGCTCGGCTTCGGCGGCGGCTCGCCGATGGATGTCGCCAAGCTCGTGGCGCTCCTTCTCGGATCCGGCGAGGCGCTTGAGGAGGCCTGGGGCGTCGGCAATGCGAAGGGACCGCGCCTGCCGCTGGTTCTGGTTCCGACGACGGCCGGCACGGGCTCGGAGGTGACGCCCGTGGCGATCATCACCGTCGGCGAGGAGGAAAAGCGCGGTGTGTCGAGCCCGGCGATCCTGCCGGACCTCGCGGTGCTGGATGCGACGCTCACGCTCGGCCTGCCGGCGAACGTGACCGCGCCGACCGGCATCGACGCGATGGTGCATGCGATCGAGGCCTATGCCTCGGCCAGCCCGAACAACAACCCGCTGTCGCGCATGCGCGCCCGCGAGGCGCTGCGGCTGCTCGGCGCCAACATCAAGACGGCGGTGTTCGACGGTTCAGACCTCAGGGCGCGCGGCGCGATGCTGCTCGGCGCGATGCTCGCCGGCCAGGCATTCGCCAATTCGCCGGTCGCCGCCGTCCATGCGCTGGCCTATCCGCTCGGCGGCACCTTCCACATCCCGCACGGCCTCTCGAACGCGCTGGTCCTGCCGCATGTGCTGCGCTTCAACCTGCCGGAGGCGGCCGGGGCCTATGCCGAGATCGCCGGTGACGCCTTCCCCGCATTGCTTAGGGTGGCCGACGAGGTGAGGGCCGAGGCTTTCGTCGAGGCCTTGGCCGCGCTCGCCCGCGACCTGAAGATGCCGGTGCGGCTGCGCGACGCCGGCGTGCCGGAAAGCGCCATCGGCAAACTCGCCGCCGATGCGATGAAGCAGGAACGGCTTCTCGTCAACAATCCGCGCCGCCTGACGCAGGACGACGCCCTGTCGATCTATCGCGCCGCCTGGTGACAGGATTGGCGGCCGCCGCGCGCCGCCGGGCTGCCGATGGCGCGGCGGCCTGCCCCGGCGTTCGGGACTGTCCCGCCCGTCGACGGAGGCACAGGAGGCATCCAGGTCGATCGGGATGGGCTCGCGGATCGGCGCGTCGCCGGCCATCGGACCGGTCGGGCCTTGACCTTCCCGCGCCCGACGATCTGCAACCGAGGGATGGACCGCGGCCGCAGGGGGGCCACGGCCTTCGGCGTGATCTGCCCGAAAAAGGGCAAGGGCTCAGGTCTCGTCCTCCCCGGCGACACCGACGCCCTGCGGCAGCGTCTCACCGAGATCGGCCTTGCCGTCGATGACGGAGCGCGCGCCATTCTCATTCTCGATCAGGCAGGCTCGATCAGGCAGGATGGCGCAGCTCGCCGGAATTGAAGGTCTCCGGCACCGTGACCTCGGTGTTCCCGCCGCCGGGATCACCGGAATGACTTCGCCCGAAAGATCTGGCAGTTCATGCGCGACAACGGGCTGTCGAGCCGCATCTTCAGGGGTGCGATATCGTCACCCACGGCTGCGAGGCATGGGATGCGCTTGCCGATCGGCCGTGGACAATCATGCCGATCGGCATCCGCGAATGGACGCGTCAGCTCCGATCGGCGCTCGCTCGCATGACACGTCAGTGCCGTCTCGCCTTGTTCGGCCATCAAGGCGCGAATGAACCCGCCATGGGTTTCGATGTTGGCCGAAGGCCGGTCAAAGCCACGCGGCCCTGCGGCCGCCTGACCGTGCTGCGGAGCATGTCCCGGCGCCAGCGGATTGCGCTCGACGCGCTGACGCCAAGGCGTGCCGCAGCCGTCTGAAAGCTGAAGCCGCCGTCAATCGCGGCAACACCCCCGCGCCTCGAAGATCCCGCGAAAGCGTTCGTTCCATCCATGCTGGCCTCCTGCCACCGGCAGAAAGCCTGACTGACAACGCTGCGGAAAAGGAAACCCTGCCGGATCCGTTCGTGCGGGGAACGCTCCGCCGCCTCGTGCCGCCCGCTATGGGACCGAGAGCGAGAAGGTCTTCGCGCCCCACCATGCGCCAACCACTGCTCAAGGCGATTTCGTCAGGCGGTCTTCACCATTCCCACGGCCGGCCTGGTGACACGTGACGTTCGACAGGAGGCACGAGACAGCGGTGATCGCGCCGTCGACCAGCGCGGATTTGTGCGGGAGGGTCGAGGCCGGGCCCCGCGCGGAACGATCACCGATACGCCCGGACGCCATGAAACCCCTGGCGAGACCGCGCGATGCGCGGTGCGAGGCGTCGCTCCCCTAAGCAGACCTGAGCGGCCGGGCGGGAGGGTCTCCGCCGGCCCGTCCGGCGGCGGCTGAGGATCAGGACGCGTCATCGCGACATCGACGACGCGTCGCCCCATCCGTCACCTGATGCCGGCCTGTTCAAAATTCGCCGCAGCGGCATAGCCTCGTCTCGTCATCGCGGCTTGCACGCCGCGGTGATGAACCGCCCGGCGAACATCTTCGGGGCATAACAGGCAGGACGGGGCCGGCGTCATCGTTCTGGCGGTCAGCCGTCACGTTCACGATGGCGCCGGTCGTCTCGCGATGCCCGGCAAGGGCCGCTGCGCCTCAGTTGGCGGCGCTGAAGGTCTTGATGTAGGCGATGACGTTGGCGACGTCCTCGGGTTTCTTCAGGCCCGGGAACGACATCTTGGTGCCCTTCACGAGGCCCTTCGGGTCGGGCAGGTAGGTTGTCAGCAAGGCCTCGTCCCACGTCTTGCCCTGGCCGAACTCGACCATGGCGGTGGAATACTTGTAGCCCTCGACGGAGCCAGGCTGGCGGCCGATCACGCCCTTCAGCGACGGGCCGACCTTGGCCTTGTCGGTGTCGACGTTGTGACAGGCCATGCACTTGTTGAAGACGGTCTTGCCCGCCGCCGCATCGCCCTCCTGGGCGAGGGCGAGCGAGGGGGCGGAGAGACAGGCGATGGCGATGGTGAATGCGACAAGCTTGGACATGCGTTACCTCCCGTAACGGCTGGGATATGTGGGCAAGCGTTTACCAGCGATGAACGCGATCCGGTGTCCCGGCTCGCGAACCGGAACGGCACATCACGCGTGAGGCCGTCCGGTGACAATCAAACTCATGCAACCTCAAGCAACCTCATGGATTCCCGGGTGCCTCACGAACGACGCGACGACGCTTTCGCGAGGGTTCAGGCACAGTCGAAACGAAGGTCCTTCCCGTCCGCGCCCTGGCGCATCGGGGGCGATCCTCCGGCAGGTGTCGCGGGCAGGCCTCCTCCTGTCCGCTGCGCGATGGTGTGGGGCACGAGACGCCGCCTTGCGCCAGGCGGACCTTTATGTACTGTCTGCGGACGCATTTGGATCACCGGGGGAGCCCATGGCCGCCATCATCATCATCGCCGTCGTGGTCCTTGCCGCTTCGAGCGGCGCGGTGTTCAAACCCGGGCCCTGGTACGAAACCCTGCGCAAGCCCGGCTGGACGCCGCCCAAATGGGCCTTTCCGGTCGTCTGGTCGGTGCTTTACGCGGCCATCGCCTATGCGGGCTGGAGCGTGTGGACGCTTGCCGGCTGGTCGCTGCCGATGATCGCCTGGGCGGTTCAGATCCTCGTCAATGCCGCCTGGTCCTGGCTGTTCTTCGGCCTGCGCCGCATGGATCTCGCCCTTGCCGACATTGCCGTGCTCTGGTTGTCGATCGTCGTCTTCATCGTCACTGCCTGGCCGGTCTCGCCGCTCGCCGCGCTGCTCTTCCTTCCCTATCTTGCCTGGGTCACCACGGCCGCCTTTCTCAACCGCGCCGTCATGCGCCTGAACCCGGCCGCCTGAAGCGGGCCAGCATGTCCACCCCGTGGGCCGCGAGCGATCCCGCCATCAGCGCGAGGATCGGCAGCGCGCCTGCGCCGGCGAGCGCAAGGCCGACGGCCGACAGCAGGAAGCTGCCGGCAAGCGCATTGGGCGCCAGCACGGCAAGGCGCGCGCCGGGACGCGGCGCGGCAAGGCAGAGCACGGCCACTTCCAGCCACAGGACGAGAAGCGCCAGCGCACCCACCCAGCCCGCCATCAGCCACGCGACGACGCCGTTCATTTCTGCCTCGCGGCGGGTGTCAGCAACTGTCCGAGATCGCGCAGGAAAACGCGCAGATGCGCGAGCGGATCGCGCCGGACGATGCGTTTCTCGAGATAGGATTCCCAGGTCAGGCGCTGCACGTCCGGATCGGCGCACATGGTCACGAACTTCTCGCGCATCCGGTCGGAGCGGTACCAGACGGCCTGGAGAAGGCCGAGGATGAGGAAGACGCGGCCATGCGCCTGCATGAAGCGCCTGCGCGCCGTCTTCAGCGTCTGCGGCCTGCCGCTCGTCAGGCAGGCCTCCACGGCCTGCGCCGCCAGCACGCCGCAGTGCAGGGCGTAGTAGATCCCCTCGCCGGAGGAGGGCGCAACCGTGCCGGCGGCATCGCCGGTCAGCAGCACGTTGCGGCCATTGTCCCAGCGTCGCATGGGTTTGAGCGGCAGCGGCGCGCCTTCGCGGCGAAGGATGCGCGCCTGCCCGAGGCCGGCGGCCTGGCGCAGCGCCCCGGTCGCGCGGCGCAGGTCGTGTCCCTTGACGCCGGAGCCGCAGCCGACGGACACCTGTCCGCCATGGGGGAAGACCCAGCCGTAGAAATCCGGCGAGATGCGCCCGTCATAGACGACGTCGCAGCGATCGGCGCGAAAATCGGCCGCCTCCGGCTGCGCCGGGGTCTCGACGATCTCGTGATAGGCAAAGACGTAACGCGGCCTGTCGGCGGGCGGGAACATCAGGCGCCGCACGGTGGAGTTCGCTCCGTCCGCGCCGATCACCATCCGGGCCCGCACGGTGACGGGGCCGGCGCCCGGCATGGCCGACCGCGCCGGCGCGACCGTCAGCGAAAGCAGCCCGCCCGGTTGCTCCTCGATGCTGTCGAGCTTACCCGCGAAGGCCGTCGCGCCAGCCTGCTCGGCCCGGCCGCGCAGATAGGGATCGAAGCTCGCGCGATCCACCATGCCCACGTAACCGGCAGTGCCGATGCGCATCTCCACCGTCCTGCCGGAGGGGGCGATGACGCGGGCGGCATCCGCGCGGGCGACAAGCATCTCCGGCGGGATCGCGAAGTCGGCAAGGGTTCGGGAGGGGATGGCGCCGCCGCAGGGCTTTATCCGGTCGCCGGGATCGACGAGCAGCACGCAAAAGCCGCGCTGCGCCAGCCATTCGGCGGCAATCGCGCCGCTCGGTCCCCCGCCGATCACGGCGACGTCGACGAGCGCGGGCGGGGTGGCGCCGGCTGCGGGATCGGTGTGGCGATGCGTCTGCATGGGTCTACTCCGCCGGAAGGGGGTGTTGGCGGGAGGGCGCCGCCTGTGCGGCCGCCCGCGCCGGCCCGCCTCGGCCAAGGCCGAGCGCCACGAGGCTCGAGGCGAGGAAAAGCCCCGCTTCCAGCGCGAAGACGATCATGAAGGCGTCGCGGTCGGAGGCGGTCATGCGCCGGCCGAGATCGACGACGAGGCTGCCCGTCAGGCCGCCGAGCCCGAAGGCGATGGCCTGCGCCGCGCCCCAGACCCCCATGCGCAGGCCGGCATTGGGCGTCCGTCCGTCGGCGGCAAGGCCCATCATCGTGCCGATGGCGGCGACCGCGAAAAGGCCGTTGGCGACGCCGAGAGCAAAGACGGTCGCCTCGAGCGGCCAGCGCGGCGCGGCCGCCGCGGCCATGACGAGAAGGCCGAGCGCTGCCGCGGAGCCGAGACAGCCCGCGAGGATGAAGAACCGCGCCAGCGCCGGCGCGCGCCGCCCCGCCTGCCAGCCGCCGATGCCGACGGCGGCCATGCCGAGGAAGACGCCGGCGTGCTGCGTTCCGGACAGCGTCGTCGTCTCGCCCGGCGTCATGGCAAAGAGCAGGCCGGCAAAGGGCTCGAGGATGAGGTCCTGGGTCGAGTAGGCCAGCATGGACAGGAAGATGAACAGCGTGAAAAGCCGCGCCTCGCGGTCCTGCCACACCTCGCGCAGGCTGTCGCGGAAGGCGAGGCCGGCCTTCTCCGGCGCCGGAGCGGCGAGGGACACGGACCGGCGCTCGATGCCGAGCAGGGCGAGGACGGCCAGGGCAAAGGCGACCACGCCCGTCAGGGCGGTGATGGTGACGAGGCGGGCATGCGAATAGGGATCGAGCACGGCGCCGGTGACGATGGAGGTGACGATGATGCCGAGGATCATCATCATCCAGGTGATGGTGGCAGCACTCGCCCGGCGTCCCGGCGCCGTGCGGGTCGCGATGAGGGCAAGCAGCGAGGTGCCGCTGGCGCCGATGCCGATGCCGATCAGCGTATAGGCGACGACGGCGACGAGAAGGCCGAGCCGGAGGTCCCGTTCGAAGAGAAAGGTGGTGGCGGCCGCCAGCGTGCCGGAAAGGGCGAGCAGCGCCAGGCCGGCAAGGATGAAGCGCGTGCGCGAGGCGCCGGCATCGGAGCGGTGGCCCCACAGCGGCCGGGTGATCTGCACGCCGTAATGAAGGCCGACCAGCAGGCCGGGAATGACGGCGGCAAGGCCGAGTTCCACCACCATTACGCGGTTCAGTGTCGAATTGGTGAGAACGACGACGGCGCCGAGCGCGGCCTGCACGAGGCCGAGCCTGAGGATGTCGAGCCAGCCGAGGCCCTCGGCCGGCGTCCTGCCGGAAAGCCATCTGCGCAGGCCTCGCATCGCTTTCTCCTTTACATGGCCGCTGACGGGACGGCGGACACGGCAAGCCCGCGCATGGCGAACGCCGTGACCATCATGCCGCCGACATAGAGGCCGACGCCGATGGCGGAGTACCAGACAGCCCGGCCGACGGGATCGGCGAGGAAGCGCGCCATGCAGGCGACCTGCACCGCGATCAGCAGCGCCAGCACGCCGGCAAGGACCGGCAGGCCCCAGTGGACGAGCAGGCCGGCCACGACGATCTGCGGCACGGCCATGACGAGACAGGCGATGCGCGCGGCATTGGCCGCTCCGTGCAGCACCGGCAGGGTCGAGATCCCCATCAGCCGGTCACCGCGGATCGACTTGAAATCGTTGAGCGTCAGAATGCCGTGGGCGCCGACGCCGTAGAGCAGGGCAACGGCGAGGGTCTCCGGCGCGGGCGTCCCGCCCTGCAGGGCGGCGGCGGCGGTGATCCAGGGCAGCGTCTCGTAGCTGAGGCCGACGACGCCGTTGCCGAGCCAGCCATTGCGCTTGAAACGGAAGGGCGGCGCGCTGTAGCCCCAGGCAAAGGCGATGCCGAGAAGGGCGGCCACGAAGACGAAGGGGCCGAGCAGGGCTGCGACCGCCGCCGAAAGGCCCGAGGTCGCAATCGCGATCGCCAGCCCCCAGCGGCCCGGCATACGGCCGGAGGGAATGACCCGGTGCGGCTCGTTGATCGCATCCACATGCCGGTCGAACCAGTCGTTGACCGCCTGGCTCGAACCGCAGAGCAGCGGCCCCGCCAGCACGATGCCGAGAAGCGCCGTCGGCGCCATGGCGTGGATCGGCGCGCCGGACGCGATCGCTCCGCAGGCATAGGCCCACATTGGCGGAAACCAGGTGATCGGCTTCAGGAGCGCGACGATGGCGGAGAGGCCGGGGACATCCGGCCGCAGGCTGTGAGAGGGTGTGATCTCCATGCGGGGAGGCTATGCCCGCCCGGCAGGAGTGTCAAATGAAATTGACACTTTTGGGATCGAGCGCCGGAGCGAAGCCTCCCCCGCCTCCCCGGCTCATGGCGCCGGTTGACAGGCGGGCCCGATCAGAGGGCGTCGCCTGCCGGGCGGTAATCCTCCAGGCCGTAGCGACGCAGCTTGATATAGAGGCTCTGGCGCGACAGGCCGAGCATCTGCGCGGCGAGTGCGCGGTTGTTGTGGGTCTGGTCGAGGGCCGCCTCGATGCAGATCTTCTCGATGACATCGAGCGACTCCCGCATCAGGTCCTTCAGCGGCACCTTGCCGACGAGATTGGCGAAGCCCTCCGCCTGCTGTTCGCCGGCGCCGGGCGCCGGGATGGCGAGCCGCTCGGCAAGGGCGGGCGGGGCGGCGACGATCATCTGGATCTCCTGCGTCTGCGGATTGCGCCGCGCGGAAATCAGCACGTTGCGGTCGGCGGCCAGATTGTCCGTCAGCGTCGCGGAAAAGCCGCGCACCACCGGCTCCTCGGCCAGCCGGGAATAGAGAACATGGATGTCGAGGGAGGACTTGGAGAACCAGGAGGCGATGGGGCGGCCCAGCACCTGCGGCAGCGACGGCGCATGGACGATATCGAGGAAGGCGGCGTTGGCGGCCAGAACCATGCCGTCCGCCGAGGTCTGAACCGCCGCCTCCGGCAGGTCGGAGAGGTCGACCACATGCCGTTCCGGCTTGACGGCCCGCTGGCGCCGGCCCTCGCCCGCATCGGCGCTCGGCCAGACCGTGACGATGAGGTTGGTGAAGCCGTTTTCGCGATAGGCCCTGAGGTTGAGCGACACGGACACGCCCCTGGCGCTCAGCATCGCCTCGACGGAGACGGGATGCGGCGCATGGCGCGCCTCGCCCACGGCATCGCTCAGCCGGTCGCGCTCTTCCTTGTCGAAGAGGTCGCGCAGCGGCTTGCCGACGACGCCGCTGGTGCCGAGCGAGAGCAGCGACAGCGCCGCCGCATTGGCATCGAGCACGCTGCGCTTTTCGCCGTCCACCATGATGTGGCCGACGGCCGAGCTCTGGAAGACGGTGCGATAACGGGCCTCGGCCTCCTGCAGCTCGCGATATTCCGATTCCAGCTCCATCTGCGTCTCGACGAGGCGCTGCTGGTCGCGCATCTGCTGGCGCAGTTCGCGCCCCACCACGAGCGTGTAGCGAAAACCGGCGCCGCCATAGGCGGAATAGACGACCGGAAGATCCGGCCGGCCGCTGGCGCGGTGGTTGACCTGATAGCCGCGCACGCGCCGCTCTGCCCCCGTCACGGCCAGCATGGCATCGATCTTCGGCACCGATTCGATGGTGACGAGGTCCTGGAGCCGCTTGCCGACGGCGCGCGCCAGGCCGGAATGGCCGAGCTCATCATCGGCGAGATAGATGCGGTGAACGGCATGGGCGTCGTCGAGGAGCATGACGATGTCCGCGCCAAGGCCGACGAGCGCGCCGACAGCATCCGGATCGAGCGACTGAAGCAGCCCGACCACGCCTTCAAACCCGTCGCTTTCGCCGTGACCGTTGACGGTCTTCATGGAACGAGCCAATCGTTTCCGGCCGTCCCGGCCGCGGTGCGGCCATGACCTGGAGCCTGCTGGCTGGCCTTCCTGAACTCATAGAAGCATTCGCATATACGGGAGGCGGAGTAAATGCTGTCGCAGATGCAGTCAATCCCCAAACTCACAAGAAAATCAACGCAATCGAGGGCGGCAAACCCGCCGGCGACAATCGGGGCCTGACGGTCGGGAGCCGCGCGCCGGATCGTTTCCACGAGATCGGTGAAGGCGCCGCGCAGGTGCTCGCTGCTCCAGCCGATGCAGATGATGTCGGCCTCCTCGATGGCGCGCTCGAGCGGTGGCCCGCTTGCCGCGCGTCCGTCGACCAGCCGGTGCGTCCAGCCGAGCGCGTCGAAGAGCAGCGCGAGAAGATGCAGCATCAGCGTGTGCTGCTCTCCGGCCGGGCAGACCAGCAGCACATGGGGCGTGGCGGGGCGAAGCTGGATGTCGCGGAACTCGCCCGACATGCCCCGGATGATTTCCTGAAGCCGGGCGGTGGCGATCGTCACGTCGATGAAGCTGCAATCGTCCTCGACCCATTTCTGGCCGAGGAGCCGCGCGGCGGTCTCGAGAAAAAGGATGCGATGGACATCCGGGCGCTCCGGCGGAAGGTCGGTGCGCAGGAAATCGCGCAGCGCCGGCAGGCTGACATCGCGATCCACCAGCATGTCGCAGAAACGCGCCAGAGGACCATCGTAGTCACGATCGTGCTCCAGTCCCAGTTCGTAGCGCGCTGCCAGCTTGCCGGCGGTCATCGAAGCCACCGCTCCCTGTATGA
This sequence comes from Ensifer soli, assembly GCF_041928815.1. Lineage (NCBI taxonomy): Bacteria > Pseudomonadati > Pseudomonadota > Alphaproteobacteria > Hyphomicrobiales > Rhizobiaceae > Ensifer > Ensifer soli. The sequence continues at coordinate 51,350 of NZ_JBHFEI010000009.1, forward strand.
GACGGCGAAGTCCATCCCGTTCGCCAGACCCTAGGTAGCGTGCCACGGTCGCCGGGGCAAGCAATCCCTTCGACGCATGGGCACGGTGGCGTGTTCCCGCGGATGGCAGCGGGGCGGCATCGGGCGCGGCGATCCCCGGCGCGGTCCCCCCGCCGCCGTTCCTTCCGGGGTTTCCCGGCCGGCTGTCCATTGGCGAATTGTCCATCTGCCCCGCGCCGAAACGCCTCCCTGACCGACAACAAGCATCCATGGCGCGCGGCGATCGGCCGCGGTCCCGGCCGCCGATCCACCCGCAGCCTCAAGCATGACGGGAACGGCGGGCGATGTAAATGAAAAGTTACGTCAACTCAAGTTGACACTTTCCGGTTTAGGGGATTAGTCTCCCGGAATGGCCCGAACGCGTCCCGACCGTTGCGGGGCGCGCTCGGGAGGCGAGGAGGCGAGATGGGCAGGACCGGACGATCGGCAGGATACCCCGCCCTCTATACGCAGGAGGAACGGCGCCGCCGCGACGAGAGCGTCTGGACGCTGGTGCAGGGCGTTCTCGCGCCCGTGCAGTTCGTCATCTTCCTCGTCAGCCTCGCTCTCGTGCTCCGCTATCTCGCCACCGGCGAGGGGCTGTGGACCGCCTCCCTCTCCGTCGTGGTCAAGACGCTGGCGCTCTACGCCATCATGATCACCGGAGCGATCTGGGAAAAGGTCGTCTTCGGCCGCTATCTCTTCGCGCCCGCCTTCTTCTGGGAGGATGTCTTCTCGATCCTCGTGCTGGCGCTGCACAGCGTCTATCTCGTCTGCTTCCACCAAGGCCTGCTGGCGCCGGGCGCGCTGATGGCGCTGGCGCTTGCCGCCTACGCCACCTACCTCGTCAATGCCGGGCAGTTTCTCTGGAAGCTGCGCCTGGCCCGGCTTTCCGCACCCGCGGTGTCAAGCCGCACCGGCGGGCTGTCGGTCGCGGGGCGCGCGCCATGAACAAGCCCTTCACCCCCGCAGCCCTCGACGGCGCCTGCGCCAGCCCGCCGGCAGTCGTCAGCGGGATACTCCGCCAGCGCGGCCAGCACGAGGTCTTCTGCGGCCTGACCTCGATCATCTGGCTGCATCGCAAGATGCAGGACGCCTTCTTCCTGATCGTCGGCTCGCGCACCTGCGCCCATCTCATGCAGTCGGCCGCCGGCGTCATGATCTTCTCCGAGCCGCGCTTCGCCACCGCCATCATGGAGGAGCGCGATCTCGCCGGCCTCGCCGACATGCATGACGAGCTCGACCGCGTCGTCGAGCGGCTGCTCGCCCGCCGGCCCGATATCCGCATGCTGGTGCTGGTCGGCTCCTGCCCGTCGGAGGTCATCAAGCTCGATCTCGCGCGCGCCGCCGGACGGCTCGATGCCCGCCACCAGCCGGCCCGCCGGGTCATCGCCTATTCCGGCAGCGGCATCGAGACGACCTTCACGCAGGGCGAGGACAATTTCCTCGCCGCCCTTCTCGCCGACGAGGCGAAGCACGGTAAGGGTCGGACCGCGGACCGCCTCGTCGTCGCCGGCTGCCTGGCCGATGTCGTGGAAGACCAGTTCGCCCGCCTCTTCGCCGCGCTCGGCATCGACGGCGTCCGCTTCCTGCCCGGCCGCAGCGCCACGGAGGGTGTGACGGTCGGCCCGGGCACACGCTACGTGCTCGCCCAGCCCTATCTCGGCGCCACCGCCGCGACGCTGGAAAAGGCGGGCGCGACGCGCATCGACGCCCTCTTCCCGCTCGGCGGCGAGGGCACGCGCGCCTGGCTCGCCGCCATCGCGGATGCCTTCGGGGTGGATCCGGCCCTGTTTGCCGAGGTCGTCGCCAAGCCGATGCAGCGGGCCGCCGAGGCCACCCGTCACTATCGCGACTGGCTTGCCGGCAAGCGCGTCTTCTTCTTCCCCGATTCGCAGCTGGAACCGTCGCTCGCCCGCTATCTGCAGAGCGAACTCGGCGCTGAGATCGTCGAGGTGGGCAGCCCCTATCTGCACCGCGAGCACGTCGCCGGCGAACTGGCGCGCCTCTCGCCCGATGTCCTCGTCAGCGAGGGCCAGGACGTCGATCGTCAGATCGAGCGCTGCCGGGCGGCCGCCCCCGATCTCATCGTCTGCGGCCTCGGCCTGGCCAATCCCTTCGAGGCGGAGGGGCGCGTGACGAAATGGTCGATCGAGTTCGCCTTCACCCCCATCCAGGGTTTCGAGCAGGCGGGCGACCTCGCCGAGCTTTTCGCCCGCCCGCTCATGCGCGCCGCCCTGCTCGATGCGGGCGCGAACCGGGAGCGCCTGTCATGAAGCTCGCCATGTGGACCTATGAGGGACCGCCCCATGTCGGCGCCATGCGCATCGCGGCCTCCATGACCGGGCTGCATTACGTGCTGCACGCGCCGCAGGGCGACACCTATGCCGACCTGCTCTTCACCATGATCGAGCGGCGACCCTCGCGCCCGCCGGTCACCTACACGACCTTCCAGGCCCGCGATCTCTCGGCCTCGACCGCCGACATCTTCCGTTCGGCCTGCCGCGAGGCGGTGGAGCGCTTCGCGCCGCAGGCGCTGATCGTCGGCGCCTCCTGCACGGGCGAGCTGCTGCAGGACGACCCGGGCGGCCTTGCCCGCACGCTCGATCTCGGCCTGCCGGTCATTCCGCTCGACCTGCCGAGCTACCAGCGCAAGGAGCACTGGGGGGCTGCCGAGACCTTCTATCAGGTGGTGCGCGCCTTCGCCGCCAACCGTGAGCGCCCCGGGACGATCGACCCCGTGAGCTGCAACATCCTCGGGCCGACCGCGCTCGGCTTCCGGGTGCGCGACGACGTGACCGAAATCCGCCGCCTGCTCGAAAGCGAGGGCATCGATGTCCGCGTCGTCGCGCCCCTCGGCGCCAGCCCCGCCGACCTCGCCCGCCTGCCGGACGCCGCCTTCAACATCGTGCTGTCGCCGGAGATCGCCACTCCCGCCGCCCAGTGGCTGAAGCGCAGCCATGGCATGCCGATCGTCTCCACCGTGCCGATCGGCATTGGCGCGACCCGCGACTTCCTCGCCGAAGTGCGCGCTGCCGCCGGCCTGCCGCCGCGCCCGCCGGGGGCAGAGGCGGGCCGTGACCGGCTCACCTGGTATGCGCGCTCCGTCGACAGCACCTACCTCACCCGCAAGCGCGTCTTCATCTTCGGCGAGGCGACCCACGCGGTCGCTGCCGCGCGCATCGCCACCGAGGAACTCGGCTTCACGGTCTGCGGGCTCGGCACCTATATGCGCGAATTCGCCCGCGAGATCCGCGAGGCGGCCGCCCTTTACGGCGTGGAGCCGCTGATCACCGACGACCACCTGGAGGTCGAGGACGCGATCATGGCGGCCCGGCCGGAGCTGGTGCTCGGCACGCAGATGGAGCGCCATGTGGCCAAGCGCCTGCGCCTGCCCTGCGCGGTCATCTCCTCGCCCGCCCATGTGCAGGATTTCCCCGCCCGCTATGCCCCGCAAATGGGCTATGAGGGCGCCAACGTGATCTTCGACAGCTGGGTCCATCCGCTGATGATGGGGCTGGAAGAGCATCTGTTGCAGATGTTCCGCTCCGATTTCGAATTCAACGATCACGCCGCCGCCTCGCATCTCCATCCGCATCCGCAATTCGCTCCGGACCCGCGGCCAAAGGCGGTGCCGGACCCGATCACCGCCGCGCGCGCCGACGGCGCCGACAGCGTCGCCGCCGTCGATATCGGCACGCTCTGGACGTCGGATGCCGAGCGGGAACTGAAAAAGGTGCCGTTTTTCGTGCGCGGCAAGGCACGCCGCAACACCGAGACCTTTGCCGCGAGCCGCGGTATCCGGTCCATCACCGTGGAGACGCTGTATGACGCGAAAGCCCATTTCGCCCGTTGACAGCACCCCGGTCCGGGTCGTGCTGGTGACGCTCGACAACCACATCGTGGCGGCGGTCGACGATGCGCGCATGGCGCTGAACGCCGAGATGCCCGGCCTGACGCTCTCCGTCCACGCCGCCACCGACTGGGCCGACAGCCCGGCAAAGCTCGAAGCCTGCCGGGCCGCGATCCGCGCCGGCGACATCGTCATCGTCTCGATGATCTTCGTCGAGGAGCATGTGCGCGCCATCGCCGACGTGCTGGAGGAGCGCCATCGCCTGTGTGACGCCATGGTCTGCTGCATGTCGGCCGGCACCGTCATGAAGTACACGGCCATGGGCCGCTTCCGCATGGGCGAGGAGCAGAAGGGGCCCCTCGCGCTCCTGAAAAAACTGCGCGGGTCGAGTTCGCGCGAGGGCCGCGACAGCGGCAAGACGGCCGGCGAGCGGCAGATGGCGATGCTGCGCCGGCTACCGAAGCTTCTGCGCTTCGTGCCCGGCACGGCGCAGGACGTGCGCGCCTATTTCCTCACCCTGCAATACCGCATCGCCGCCTCGGACGAGAACATCGCCAACATGGTGCGCCTGCTGGTCGGCCGATACGCGCGCGGCGAGCGCAAGACGCTCTCGGGTCGCATCCAGGCGGCCGATCCCGTCGACTATCCCGATGTCGGCCTTTACCACCCGCGCCTGAGGCCGCGCGTGACGACCGACCAGCGGGCCCTGCCGGCGCCGGCGCAGGTCCGCGGCACGATCGGGCTGCTGCTGCTGCGCACCTATATCCTCTCCGGCGACACCGGCCATTACGACAGCGTCATCGCCGCGCTCGAAGCGCGCGGTTACCGCGTCGTTCCCGTCTTTTCGAGCGGTCTCGACATGCGGGCGGCGATCGCCCGCTACATGGACCCGGCCGACGGCGGGGTCGCGATCGACGCGCTCTGCTCGCTCACCGGCTTCTCGCTGGTCGGCGGTCCCGCTTACAGCGATGCGGCCGCCGCCGCCGGCACGCTTGCAGGGCTCGACGTGCCCTATCTCTCGGCCTTCGTCACCGAATTCCAGTCCCGCGAGGTCTGGGCCGCCTCGACGCAGGGGCTGACGCCGATCGAGACGACGCTGATGGTGGCGATCCCCGAACTCGATGGCGCCATCGGTTCGATGGTGATCGGCGGGCGCTCCGATTGCGGCGGCGCGGCGAAGGCCTGCATCTGCGCCCGCGCGCTGGGCGCGTGCCCTGAAGGCCGCGCCTGCATGCATCCCGACGACGAGCGCGTCGGGCTCTTGGCCGACCGTCTGGCCGCGCTCGCGACGCTGCGCCGCTCGGCGCGCGCCGAGCGCCGCCTTGCGATCACCCTCTTCAACTATCCGCCGAACGGCGGCAGCATCGGCACGGCCGCCTTCCTCGCCGTCTTCGAAAGCCTCTACGAGACGCTCCGCCGCCTGAAGGCCGAAGGGTATACGGTCGAGCTTCCGGAAAGCCCGGACATGCTGAAGGCCATGCTGCTGGAAGGCAATGCCGCGCTCGCTGGCACGGAGGCGAATGTCCACGACATCGTCGCCGTGGACCAGCATGTGCGCCGCGAGCGCCATCTCGCCGACATCGAGGCGCAGTGGGGCCCCGCGCCGGGCCGCATCCTCTCCAACGGGCGCGGCATCTTCGTGCTCGGCCGCCAGTTCGGCCATGTGCTCGTGGCGCTCCAGCCCTCCTTCGGCTACGAGGGCGACCCGATGCGGCTGCTCTTCGAGGGGGGCTTTGCCCCGAACCATGCCTTTGCCGCCTTCTACACCTATCTGCGCGACACGTTCCGCGCCCATGCCGTCCTGCATTTCGGCACCCATGGCGCGCTGGAATTCATGCCGGGCAAGCAGACGGGCCTGTCTTCCACCTGCTGGCCGGACCGGCTGATCCGCGACCTGCCGAATTTCTATTTCTACGCCGCCAACAACCCGTCGGAAGGGTCGATCGCCAAGCGCCGCTCGGCCGCCACGCTCGTCTCCTACCTGACGCCGCCCGTCACCCATGCCGGGCTCTACAAGGGGCTGGCGGAGCTGAAGGCGAGCCTCGACCGCTACCGGCAGGCGCTGCCGGAGGCCCTTTCCGAGCGGCAGCGGCTGATCGACCTCATCACCGCCCAGGCCGAGGCGCTGGATCTGGCGCCCGCCACCCCGGTCGATGGCGACGATGCGCTGGTGCGCCATCTCGTGCAGGCGATCACCGAGCTTGAATATGCGCTGATCCCCGATGGCCTGCATGTCGCCGGACGCTGCATGGCGCGCGATGCGCGGCGCGACATGATCGAGCATGTCGCGCGCGGCATGGGCGAGACGGGCCCTGCCCTTGCCGCCATCGCCGAGGCGATCGCCGATGGCGACGAGCGGGCGCTGGCCACCCTCCTGGCCGGGGCGGAGGCATCGTTGCGGGAGCGCGTCGTCACGCTCGTGCGGCTGAATGCGGGCCTTGCCGACAATCGCGAGCTCGACGGGATCGTGCGGGCGCTGGACGGCCGCTTCGTGCCGCCCTCGCCCTCCGGCGACCTGCTGCGCACGCCGGACCTTTTGCCCACCGGCCGCAACATCCACGGCTTCGACCCCTTCGGCATTCCGAGCGCCTTTGCCGTGCAGGATGGCGAGCGGCAGGCCGCGCGCGTCCTCGACCGGTTCCTGAAGACCGAGGGGCGCCTGCCGGAAACGGTCGCCGTCGTGCTCTGGGGCACCGACAATCTGAAGACCGGCGGCGCGCCGCTCGCCCAGGCCATGGCGCTGATGGGCGCCCGACCGCGGCTCGATGCCTATAACCGGGTCTGCGGCGCGACGCTGATCCCGCTCGAGGCGCTGAACCGGCCGCGCATCGATGTGGTGATGACGCTGTCCGGCATCTTCCGCGACCTCCTGCCGATCCAGGCGAGCATGCTGGCGGAGGCGAGCAGCCTCGCGGCCGCCGCCGACGAGCCGCCGGAGATGAACTTCATCCGCAAGCATGCGCTCGCCTATGCCGAGGCCCATGGCTGCGACGTCGAGGCGGCCGCCTACCGGGTCTTCTCCAATGCGAACGGCGCCTATGGCGCCAATGTCAACATGCTGATCGCGTCGTCGGCCTGGACCGACGACGAGGAGATCGCCGAGACCTATACGAGCCGCAAGAGCTTCGCCATCGACCGCAAGGGCAGGACGAGCCAGCAGGCCGAGGTGCTGGATGCCGTGCTCGAGGGCGTCGACATGGCCTATCAGAACCTCGATTCCGTCGAGGTCGGCATCACCACCATCGAGCATTATTTCGACACGCTGGGCGGGCTGACCCGCGCGGTGCTCCGGGCGCGCGGCGAGACCACGCTGCCCGTCTTCATCTCCGACCAGACGCAGGGCGAGGGCAAGGTGCGCACGCTCGGCGAACAGGTGGCGCTGGAGGCCCGCACCCGCACGCTGAACCCCAAATGGTTCGAGGGCATGCTGAAGCACGGCTACGAGGGCGTGCGCCACATCGAGGCGCAGGTGACCAACACGCTCGGCTGGTCGGCGACGACGGGCGGCGTCGAGCCCTGGGTCTACCAGCAGATGACCGAGACCTTCATGCTCGATCCCAAGATGCGAAGGCGGCTCGCCACGCTCAATCCGGCCGCCGCGGCCAAGGTCGCCTCACGCCTGATCGAAGCCCAGGAGCGCCGCTTCTGGGAGCCGGATGCCGAAACGCTGGAGGCGCTGAGGCTTGCCGGCGAGGAACTGGAAGACCGGCTGGAAGGCCTGGTCAGGGAGGCTGCCCAATGAACATCTTCACCCATCCCAAGACGAGCGAACGCGACCTGCGGCTGAAGGCGGCGCTCGGCCGGGGCGAAGACGGGGAAGGCAGCGTGCAGGTCCATCTCGACCCGACGGCCGAGCTCGACGGCGCCAAGGTCTTCGCCATCTACGGCAAGGGCGGCATCGGCAAGTCGACCACCTCGTCCAACCTCTCGGTCGCCTTTTCCAAGCTTGGAAAGCGCGTGCTGCAGATCGGCTGCGACCCCAAGCACGACAGCACCTTCACGCTGACCAAAAGCCTGATCCCGACCGTGATCGACGTGCTCGAAAAGGCCGATTTCCACACCGAGGAGCTTCGCCCCGAGGATTACGTGGTCGAGGGCTATAACGGCGTGCAGTGCATCGAGGCGGGCGGCCCGCCGGCGGGCACGGGCTGCGGCGGCTACGTGGTCGGGCAGACGGTGAAGCTCCTCAAGGAGCATCACCTGCTCGACGACACCGACGTCGTCATCTTCGACGTGCTCGGCGACGTCGTCTGCGGCGGCTTCGCGGCCCCCCTGCAGCATGCCGAGCGCGCCGTGGTCGTCGCCGCCAACGATTTCGATTCGATCTTCGCGATGAACCGCATCGTTTCCGCCATCAAGGCGAAGGCGAAGAATTACGACGTGCGCCTTGGCGGCGTCATCGCCAACCGCTCGCGCGAGACCGACCAGATCGACCGCTACAACGCGGCGATCGGCCTGAAGCGCCTCGCCCATGTGCCGGACTCCGACCATGTGCGGCTGAGCCGCCTGAAGAAGCGCACGCTCTTCGAGATGGGCGACGGCCCGGAAATCCTCGCGATCCAGGGGGAGTACATGCAGCTCGCCGAGCGGCTCTGGGCCGGCGTGCCCGGTCTTTCCGCCGAGCCGATGAAGGACCGGCAGATCTTCGATTTTCTCGGTTACGAATGACGCGGCGGCAGCAGGAAAGCGGATCGACATGAGCCATGCAGACCCCATCGCCGATTACAGGCGCCGCACCGGAGAGATCGAACATTATTTCGATCGCACGGCGCTCGATGCCTGGAAGCGGCTGACCGGCACCGAGCCGGTCGGCGGCATTCGCGCGACGGTGCGCAAGGGCCGCGACACGATGCGCGCCACCCTTATCGACTGGCTGCCGCAGGATCTGACCGGCTGGCGTATCCTCGATGCCGGCTGCGGCTCGGGCGTGCTGTCGCTCGCGCTTCTGGGGCGCGGCGCGGATGTGCTCGGCGTCGATCTCTCCGCGCAGATGGTCGACCACGCGCGCGAGCGCGGCGAGGCGGCCGTGAAGGCGATGGGCGCACGGCCGGGCCGCCTGCGCTTCGAGAGCGGCGACATGCTCGACCCCCGCCATGGCGATTTCGACGCCATCGTCGCCATGGACGTGCTCATCCACTATCGCGCGGCCGATCAGGCCCGCATCCTCGAACAGATGGCGGCGCGCACCGCGCGCCGGCTCCTCTTCACGCTCGCTCCGGGCTCGCGGCTCCTGCGCGCCATGCTGGCGGCGGGCCGCGTCTTCCCGCGCGGCAACCGCGCCCCCGCGCTCTATCCCGTCGCGCCCGATCGCCTCGTGTCCGGCCTCGTCGGCCGTCCCGAGATGGCCGGCTGGGCGGCAGGCCGCAGCGCCCGCGTCTCCATCGGCTTCTACACCTCGCAGGCCATGGAGGTGACGCGCGCATGAGCCGCCTTCTCGCCCATCGCAGGCTCGTCACGGTCTGGCAGAAGCTCAGCACGCGCTTCCTGCCCTTCGCCGATGCCGCGACGGTCGATCTGCCGCTCGGTCGGCTCCTGCGCCTCGCGCTCTTCCAGGTCTCGGCCGGCTGCATCATGGTGCTTCTGAACGGCACGCTGAACCGCGTGCTGATCGTCGAACTCGGCGTGCCCGTCGCGCTCGTCTCCGCCGTCATCGCCATTCCCGTGCTGGCGGCACCGCTGCGCCTCTTCTTCGGCTACCGGTCCGACACCTACCGCTCCGTGCTCGGCTGGCGGCGCGTGCCCTATGTGTGGATGGGCAGCATGCTGCAGTTCGGCGGCCTGGCGATCATGCCCTTCGCGCTGCTCCTCCTGCAATCCCAGACCGTCGGGCCGGAATGGGCCGGTGCGGCCGGCGCCGCGCTCGCCTTCCTGCTCTGCGGCTTCGGCCTGCACATGGCGCAGACCGCCGGCCTGGCGCTCGCGAGCGATCTCGTCCCGAAGGACAGGCGCCCGCGCGTCGTGGCGCTGCTCTATCTCATGCTGCTCGCCGGCATGATGGCGGCGTCGGCCTTCTACAGCGTGGCGCTCACCGACTTTACCGCCGTGCAGCTCATCCAGGTCATCCAGGGCACGGCCGTCCTCACGCTGGCGCTGAACGTCGTCGCCATGTGGAAGCAGGAGCCGCGCAATCCGCGGCTGACGGCGGCGGACCGCACGGTGCCGGGCTTCTTCGAGGCGCTTTCCGCCTATCGCCGCGATCCCGGCGTCACCCGCCTGCTCGTGGCGGTCGCCATCGGTTCCATGGCCTTTTCCATGCAGGATATCCTCCTGGAGCCCTATGGCGGCGAAATCCTCGGCATGCCGGTCGGCCGCACCACGCTGCTGACGGGCCTGTGGGCCGCCGGCGCCATGATCGGCTTCACGCTCGCCGCCCGCAGCCTGCAGCGCGGCGGGCAGGTCTATCGCATCGCGGCGCGCGGCCTGCTGATCGGCATTGCCGCCTTCAGCGCCATCATCTTCGCCGAACCCATGGCCTTCGACGGGCTCTTCTATGTCGGCGCCGCCGCGATCGGGCTCGGCAACGGGCTTTTTTCGGTCGGCACGCTGCTGGCCGCCATGGCGATCTCGCGCCGGGCCGACAGCGGCGTCGTCGTCGGCGCCTGGGGCGCGGTGCAGGCGACGTCCATCGGGGCGGCGCTCCTGATCGCCGGGGTCATCAAGAACCTCGTCAATGCGCTGGCGCTCTCCGGCGCGCTCGGCACGGCGATGCTGACGCCCGCGTCCGGCTACCTCGTCGTCTACGGCCTGGAGGTCGTGCTTCTGTTCTTCTGCCTTGCGGTGATCGGCCCCCTGTGCGGCGCCCGCCATGGCCATGTGGATCGCAATGAAACCCGTTTCGGCCTGGCGGAAATGCCCGGCTGACAGACATCCTTGGGGAGGCAAACATGACCGGATCTCTCGTCGGCAGCATGGACGTGGCGCAGGTGGTGCTCTACGCCTTCTGGCTCTTCTTTGCCGGGCTCGTCTGGTATCTGCGCCAGGAGGATCGCCGCGAAGGCTATCCGCTGGAGGAGGACGCCACGGGCCGCTACAACAAGCATCCCTTCCTCTTCGTCCCGCCGAAGAAGACCTTCGTGCTGCCCCATGGCCAGGGCACCCATTCCGTCCCGGACTTCGTGCGCGACACGCGCCCGCTTGCGGCCCGCCGCATCGCGAAAGCTCCGGGCTCGCCGATCGAGCCCGTCGGCAATCCGCTGCTGGCCGGCGTCGGCCCCGGCTCCTGGGCCGAGCGCGCCGAGCGGCCCGACATGACCGCCCATGGCGAGGCCCGCATCGTGCCGCTGCGGGTCGCGCCCGGCTTCGGCATCGCCGAGGGACAAAAGGATCCGCGCGGCCTTGTCGTCGTCGGCTGCGACCGGGCGGTCGCCGGCACGGTCACCGATGTCTGGGTCGACCGCTCCGAGCAGCTGCTGCGCTACTACGAGGTGACGCTGGAGGGGGGGGCGCGCAGCGTTCTCCTGCCGAACAATTTCGTCGTCTTCAAAACCGTGCGCGGCCGCCGCCAGCTTTATGTCCACGCGCTGACATCGGCGCAGTTCGCCGACGTGCCGGCGACCGCCGCGCCCGAGACGATCACGCTGCGCGAGGAAGACCGCGTCGTCGCCTATTTCGGCGCCGGCCTGCTCTACGCGACCAGCGCCAGACAGGAGCCGCTGCTGTGAAACAGTTCGTCGTCCGCGAGCATGAGATCGAGCCGGTGCCGGGCCTGCCGGGCGCGCTTCCGGCCGGCGAGCGCATTCTCTGGCAGGGGCGCCCCAGCGCCCGGCTGGTCGCCCGCCACAGCCTGAAGAATGTCTATCTCGCCGCCTATTTCGTCGTTCTCGCGCTCTGGGCCGTGGCCGCCGGGCTCTCGGACGGCCAGCCGGCCGGCGGCATCCTCTTCGCGGTCGCGGTGCTGACGGCGATCGGCGCGGTGCTGATCGGCCTCGTCGAGCTCTTCGCCTGGGGCGTCGAGCGCACGACGCTCTACACCATCACCTCGGAGCGTCTCGTGATGCGCTTCGGCGTGGCGCTCTCCATGACGCTGAACCTTCCCTATCGCCAGATCAATGCCGTCTCCATGGTCGAGCGGGGAAAACGCGGCGGCTCGATCGCGGTCGCGCTGCTGCCGGGTCATCGCCTCTCCTGGCTGGTACAGTGGCCGCATGTGCGCGGCTGGCGCTTTTCCGAGCCGCAGCCGGCGCTGATCTGCCTGGAGGATGCGGCCGGCGTCTCCGAGGTCCTGGCGCGGGCCGTCATCGCCTTCCGCAACAGCCACATGGCGGCCGGCCTTGCCCGCCCGGCCGCGCCGGTCGCCGTTTCGCCCGGCTACGTCGCCGGCGGCCATGCCGCGGCGGCGGAATAGGAGGACGTCATGGGATCGGCCCTCAGCCTCGGCTATCTCGACACGCGTCGCTCAGGCAGGACGGCGCGCATTCCCGCGCCGCTGATCGCCGCCGCCCTCGGCCTGCTGGTCTTTGCGACCGGCGCCGTGCTCTTCGGCCAGACGACCGGCCGCGGCGTGGTCAGGGTCGACAACGGCCGGGCGATGGCCGTGCGCGACATTGTTCTCGGCCGGGCCGACGGCGATGTCGTGACCGTCTCCGATGCCGTAACCGGCGAGACGATCGCCCGCTACCAGCCCGACACCGGCGGCTTCGTGCGCGGCTCGCTGCGCGCCTTCGAGCGCATGCGCCAGGTCTCGGCCGTGCCCGTCGCGACACCCTACCGCCTCATCCGCTGGGAAAGCGGCCATGTCAGCCTGTCGGATACGGCGACCGGCGAACGCATCACGCTCGAAGCATTCGGCCGGGACAATGCGGCATCCTTCGCCGCGCTCCTCGGCAACCAAGGAGGAGCCCGCCCATGATGTCGCCCCTTTCCGCGCTCTTTGCCCTGATGCGCCGGCGCGAGGACGTCGACTGTACCGTGGAGATCAACAACACCTTCGAGGCGCTGGGCGCGCATCTGCGCTTCGACAACGGCGTGATCGTGCATCCCGGCGACGAGGTGCAGGTCCACGGCGCGCCGGTGCAGATCCCCTACGGCCAGTGCAGGAGCTTCCGCCGCAGGGCGACGATCACGCGCGCCGGCGCGCTGGAGCGGGCCTGGACCCGCGCCACCGGCGATCTCGACATGATGGAACTGTGCGAATTCAGCTTCACGGAGAGGGCCCTGTCATGAACAACCACGTCCCGAGCAGCGACCTGCAGGACCACGAGCCGGCCATCGAGGAGCGCCTCGCCGGCGTCAACGACACGACGCGCAGCGCGCTGGTCTCCACCATGCTGACGCCGCGCTTCTATACGACCGATTTCGAGGAGATGGACCGGATCGATGTCGAGCCGGTGCGCGCCGAATGGGACCAGCTGATCGCGCAGATGAAGAGCGATCCCAATCGCGGCCACTTCAAGCGCAATGCCAACTGGGACGATATCGACATCGAGGCGCTGCCCGACGGCCTGCGCGAGGAGTTCATCGATTTCCTCGTCTCCTCGCTCACCTCGGAATTTTCCGGCTGCGTGCTCTACAAGGAGATGAAGCGGCGCGGCAAGAACCAGGAGATCTGCGAGCTCTTCGGCTACATGAGCCGCGACGAATCCCGCCATGCCGGCTTCATCAACGATGCGCTCAAGGATTTCGGCATCGGCGTCAACATGGGCTTCCTCGCCCGGGCGAAGAAATACACCTTCTTCAAGCCGAAGTTCATCTATTACGCCACCTATCTCTCCGAGAAGATCGGCTATGCCCGCTACATCACCATCTTCCGCCATCTGGAGAAGCATCCCGAACAGCGCTTCCACCCGATCTTCAAATGGTTCCGCGAGTGGTGCAACGACGAGTTCTCCCATGGCGAGGCCTTCTCGCTGATCATCCGCTCCGACAAAAAGCTGATGCACGGCGTCAACGCCTACTGGATCAAGTTCTTCCTGCTCGCCGTCTTCGCGACCATGTATGTGCGCGACCACATGCGCCCGGCCTTCCACGCAGCCCTCGGCGTCGACATCGACGATTACGACATGCGCGTCTTCCGCCTGACGTCGGAAATCTCGCGCCAGTGCTTCCCGCTGGTGCTCGATCTCGACCATCCGGCCATGCGCGCCGGCTTCCGCCGCATGGAGCGCATCAACCGCAAGATCATGGCGACCAATGCCGCCGGCGGCATCGGCGGCCGGCTGCGCAAGGGCGTCTGGACGCTCGCCGCCGCCGCCAATTTCGTGCGCATGTATGCGATCCCGACTAAGAAGAACGCCATTCCCGCCACCTCGCGCCTGCAGCCGGTCTGGTAGGCGGCCATGGCGTTCTCGCACCCGCTAGTCGTCGTCCTCGTCGCCATCGGCGTCTGGTGGCTGTCCACCGGGCTGGTGCTGGCCATGGTCAACCGCACGGAGCGGGGCGGCTGGCGCGCGCGCCAGGTGCTGCCGGTGATGACGCTTGCCGGCGGGCTCGGCGTGGCGCTGATGGTCTTCGGGGGCGCGGAGCGGACCGCGCTCGGCTCCTATGCCGGCTTCTTCGGCGCGCTGCTCGTCTGGGCCTGGCACGAGGCGGCGTTTCTCACCGGCGCGCTGACGGGCCGGCGCACCGGCGAATGCCCGCCGGGGCTGACGGGGCTGAAGCGCTTCAGGGCCGCCTTCGAGGCGGTCTGCGACCACGAGATCGCCATCCTCGTCACCGCGCTTGCCCTCTATCTGGTGCTGCACGGGGCGGAGAACCGTTTCGGGCTTGCCACCTTCGGCCTGCTCTGGGGCATGCGGATTTCGGCCAAGCTGCTGATCTTCCTCGGCGCGCCGCATGCCGTCAGCGAGCTGATGCCGCGGCCCGTCTCGCATCTCAAGAGCTATTTCAAGACCGACCGCGTCGCGCCGATCTTCCCGCTGCTGATGGCGGCGGCGGCCGGCCTCTTCGTGGTGCTGGTGGTGGCTGCCGCGAGCGCCAGCGAGGTCCATTCGTTGGTCGGCCACATTCTTCTGGCGAGCTTCATGGCGCTCGCCATTCTCGAACACCTGATCCTCGTGCTGCCGGTGTCGGACACGGCGCTGTGGCGCTGGGCCATGCCGCGCGGCAAGGCCGAGAGGACGCCTGCCGTCTTGGCGTCGGCGCGGGAAACACAGGCACAGACGGCGGCCGTCCCGGTGGCCGGCGTCACACCGGAACGACTTTGAGGGAACCGCGCCCGGGCTCCGCGCGAAAAGCGGCCGCGGGCACGGGTCGGACATGACAGGGGAGGAATGGCAGATGGACGTCAACCAGCACATGGCAAGGGCTCTGGACGAGCTGCGCACCGCCGGCAACTATCGCATCTTCGCGGAGCTCGAACGCCAGTGCACGGCGTTTCCGAAGGCCAGCATCCATACGGCCGGGGGGATCGGCGAGGTCACTGTCTGGTGCTCGAACGACTATCTCGGCATGGGCCAGAACCCGGTCGTCACCGATCGCATGATCGAGATCATCCGCAAGTGCGGCGCGGGTGCCGGCGGCACGCGCAACATTTCCGGCTCCAACCACCATCACGTACTCCTGGAGCGCGAGCTTGCCGACCTGCACGGCAAGGAGGCAGCGCTGATCTTCACCTCCGGCTATGTCTCGAACTGGGCCGCACTCGGCACGCTGCTGGCGAAGATCCCCGGCATCATCGTCTATTCCGATGCGCTGAACCACGCCTCGATGATCGAGGGCATCCGCGCGTCGGGCTGCCCGCGCCGCATCTTCCGCCACAATGATTACCGGCACCTGCGCACGCTGATGGCCGCCGACGATCCGGCCGCCCCGAAGCTGGTCGCCTTCGAATCCGTCTATTCGATGGATGGCGATATCTCGCCGATCCGCGAGATCTGCGATGTCGCCGACGCATTCGGGGCGATGACCTATCTGGACGAGGTGCATGCCGTCGGCATGTACGGCCCGCGCGGCGACGGCGTCGCGGCGCGCGAGGGGCTGATGGATCGCCTGACGGTGATCGAGGGCACGCTCGGCAAGGCCTATGGCGTCATGGGCGGCTATATCGCAGCGTCTGCGACGCTCGTCGACTTCGTCCGTTCCTTTGCCTCGGGCTTCATCTTCACAACCGCCATTCCCCCGGCACTGGCGGCGGCCGCCACGGCCTCGATCCGCCATCTCAAGGAAAGCCAGGTGGAGCGGGAGCAGCACCGCGCCGCCGTCGCCAAGGTGCGCGCGGCGCTCGACCGGCGCGGCATTCCGCACATGGCCAATCCGAGCCACATCGTCCCCGTGATGGTCGGCAATGCCGCCAAGTGCAAATGGATCTCCGACGTGCTGCTCAACGATTTCGGCATCTATGTGCAGCCGATCAACTATCCGACGGTGGCCGTCGGCACCGAGCGGCTGCGCATCACGCCGACGCCGCTGCACAGCGACGCCGACATCGATCATCTGGCCGCAGCGCTCTGTTCGCTCTGGTCGCAATGCGCGCTCGCCCGCAGGGTGGCGTGAGGCCGACAGGGGCCCTGCGCCGAAAAGACAGGCATGAGCGGCCGAGCCCCGAGGCGTGTCGCGCTCTTTCCGTGCCGCGCCTTATGCTTCGGATCTCCGGTCGGGAAAGCCGGAGTCCGCGCGATCGCCGATCCATCTCGCGCAAGGTCCGTTAAAACCGCCTCAGCGGCCTTGCGTCGGGCCGAGAGAAAACAGACAGACGGATGATGTCCGGCGATCCGGGTTTGACCGGAGACGCGCCCCTCCCTTCCGGACGCTCGGGACGACGGGCCGGACGATCGACACGACAGGTGAGACCCATGCCGCGTTCTGAAGCCCCCGTCCTCATCCCCGCCGTCGCCGGCGACGGCTCGCTGTACCCGATCGAGAAGATGAAGGCGCATGTGGACGGGCAACTGCATCTCGCCGTCTCGGTCTTCGTCTTCGATGGCGAGCACCTGCTGCTGCAGCGCCGGGCGCAGGCGAAATATCATTGCGGCGGGCAATGGGCGAACACCTGCTGCACCCACCCCCACTGGCGCGAAACGCTGGACGCCGCCGCCGGCCGCCGGCTGACGGAAGAACTCGGCGTCACGCTTCCGCTCGTGCGCCATGTCACCGTCGATTACGCCGCCGATGTCGGCAACGGGCTCAGCGAGCATGAGCGCGTCACCCTCTTCAGCGCGGTGGCCGACCGCGCCACGCTCGCCCTAAGCCCGGACCCGTGCGAGGTCTCCGAGACCCGCTGGATCACCCGCGCCGACCTCATGACGGAGATCGCCGCGACACCGGAGCGGTTCACGCCCTGGCTCGGCATCTACCTCGCCCGCTTCCCCGGCCTGCATTTCCCGTCCACCCGGCTGGCGGGTTGAAAAGGGCCTTCATAGGTCGTGACGGGCCGTGATGCGATTGTCCGCGCGATCCCGTGACGGCATCGCGCGCGGACGGATCGCCCGGGGGAAAACCACATCGATCCCATGTCTTTGAAAGGCTCTGTCGCGAGGTGGCCCAGCGTGCCACGGAGACTGACTTTTCAACGCCGAATTCGGCACGCCGGCCGCGGCGTCGAGGCGAAGGCCGGGATCGCGACGGCCGGTCCTTCGACCTTCCCGGCGAGGACGGGCGCCGCAAGCGCACGGTCTGCCCCCCGCCCGGCATTTGCGAAACCGAAAGACGAAACGTCGGCCGCGCCTGCCATGGCAGGCGCCGCCGACAGATCCGTTGCGGCGCGCGGCCGCCCCGTCAGTTCGTCGCTGCCGGCGCCGGGGGCGTCGTTACGGCGTCGACGCCCATGACCTGGGTCTTGCCGGGCTCGTATGTGGTATAGTCGGGCACGGCGGTGCCGCCCTTCTTGCCGAGCGCATCGACGTAATCCTTCAGCATGGAGACGCCGTAGAGCGGCTTCTGCACGCCGTTGTGGCAGGTGCCGCAGCCGACCTTCAGCACGTCGCCTTCCGGTCCCTTGCGGTTTGCGGGGAAGACGGGGGCGAGACCGGTGATGTAGGTGGCGTTGATGTCGCGGGCCATGCGGATGCCGTGCCAGGCGGTGACGCGCTGCGGCGGGCTCTGGTCCCAGTCGTTGAAGGCGCGCGAATTGTGGCAGGTGACGCAGTTGACGCCGAGCGATTCCGACATGTGGATCATCAGCGACCAGGTCTTCTCGGTCTCCTTCACGCCCGCGGTGGTCGTGCCGCCCGGCAGCGCCGTGGTGGCGTGGACGCGGATCGGCTCGCTGCCGAGGAGATAAGAGGCGAGCGCGTTCTGCGGCAGCGAGGTATTGCCGGCCAGCGCGGAGGCGACGTTCTGGCCGGCGCGGTCCTGCGTCATGTTGCCGGCCGGTTTCGGCTCGAGGCTGGTACTCCAGACCTGGGCCGGAACCGCATTGCCGCGGTGACAGGTGTAGCAGGTGACGCCGGTGGCGCCGACATGCGGCGTCCAGTCCACGTTGATCGCCTGCGTCATCTGGATCATGCGCCGCGCCACGACCTTGGTGTAGATCTCGTCGGACGCCATGTTCTCGGGATTGTGGCAGTAGTTGCAGCCCTGTTCCTCGGGTGCGATCCAGGCGGTGATGGAGGCCATGACCTGGTTGAACTGGTCATCGGAGAGCTCGCCGAGAACCTGGACGTTCTGGTAGAGGTCCTTGGCCTTTTCGCCGGAGGGATCGGGCTCCCACGGCGCCGCCGGCACGACGTTCGCGGCCTTCAGCGCCTCCTGGGTCTCGATGTCCCTGTGGATGACCATGCCCGTGCCGCGATAGCCGAGCTGGGTCGATTCCACCGGCGGCGCATCCCAGCCGGCGCCGACGAAGCTTGCGATGGCCAGAAGCGTTCCGGCGGAAACGGCGAAGGGAATCCAGAGTTTCATCGTCGTTCTCCTTAGAGCGCCGGATCGACGACGCCGGGCCAAAGGCGCGGCAGCGGCGAGACGAGGCCGTGATTGACGCCCCACAGGTACCAGTTGTCGACCACCGTGCCGGTGAGCAGGATGCCGATGCCGCCCGTCAGCGGGGTCAGGATCGCGAACCACCAGGCCCAGCGGTGCACGGATTCCATCGTGGCGTTGAAGCCCATGGTCCAGCGCCAGAAGAGGGCGGCGCGCTCCGAGGCCGTGCCGCGGTCGGTGATCTGCTCAAGCTCCCGCTCGCCGCCATATTTGCCGACGGCGAGGATCGTCGCGCCGTGCATGGCAAAGAGCAGGACCGAGCCGTAGAGGAAGACGATCGAGAGGCAGTGGAACGGGTTGTAGTAGAGATTGCCGTAGCGGATCGAGAAGGCGGCGGTCCAGTCGAGATGCGGGAAGATGCCGAAGGGCACGGCTTCGGAGAAGTTGCCCATCAGAAGCGGCCGGATGAAGCCGAGCACCAGGAAGAGCCAGATGGCGGAGGCGAAGGCCCAGGCGACGTGCATGCCGAGTTCCAGCTGCCGGGCGCGGCGGTAGATGCGCACCCACCAGAGGATGACGGACATGGTCAGGAAGAAGCCGGCGATCAGCCACCAGCCGCCTTCGGCCAGCGGCGGGAGCACCTTCAGCCCGTATTTCGCCGGCGGCGGCTCCAGCCCCAGCCAGAAGAGCTGGCGCACGAACTGGATCGGATCCCAGCCGACGGAGGCCCACATGTTGAGGCCGATGATCTCGAAGGCGATGAAGCCGAAGACCAGCGAGAGCGTGCCGAGATAGCCGAGATAGATCGGGCCGATCTGCGCATTGCCGATGATGCCGAACAGGCGGACGAAGAAGGCCTTGCCGGTGCGCGCACTGTCGCCGCGCGGCAGCGGCATCCCCTCCTCGATCGGGCCTGAGATCTGGATGGGCGTGATGATGTTCTGATATTGCGCCATGACGGTTTCCCCCTCACTTCCAGATCGGCAGTTCGAGCCACCAGTTCCACCATTCCGGCCAGCCGCGATTCCAGAAGGGGCCGCTGATGACGATGCAGACCGCGCTCCAGAAGCCGGCATTCAGCGCCAGGATCAGGCCGAGGCGGTGGATGCCGAGCGTGCCGATGGAATAGCCGATGATGTCGCGGAAGAAGGTGTCCTCGTATTCCGGCGTCTTCACCTCGGCCTGCTTGCCGGGCGCGTCGCGCGAGGCGCCGGGATTGGCCGCCGACAGGATGAGGCCGCCATGCAGGGAGAGCGCAAATGTCGTCGTGAAGAAGAACGACACCGCGATCATATGGGCCGGATTGTAGTGGAAGTGCAGATACTGGTAGCCGACGTTCGACACCCAGTCGAGATGGCTGAAGATGCCGTAGGGGAAGCCATAACCCCAGGCGCCGAGCAGCAGCGGGCGGACGACGACCAGCGTCGTATAGGCGAGAATGGCGAAGGAGAAGGCGAAGGGCACGTGATAGCCCATGCCGAGCTTGCGGCAGATTTCCACCTCGCGCAGCGCCCAGGACGAGAAGGCGCCGAGCGCGCAGACGGTGATGATCTGCCAGAGCCCGCCTTCCTTCAGCGGCGCCAGCGCCAGGCCGTAGGAAATGTCGGGCGGCGCGATCGAGATCTGCCAGATGTTCCAGGTCGGGCCGATGGCCGCGCCATAGACGATGAGCGCGGTGCCCAGAATGGCGAAGAAGGCCGTGGTGACCCCGAAAAAGCCGACATAGAAGGGCCCGACCCAGAAGTCGAACAGGTCGCCGCCGATCAGCGTGCCGCCGCGCACGCGGTATTTGCGTTCGAAACTCAGCAGCGCCATCAGGTTCCTCCTCGGGCCGTCCGCAGGTGTTTGGCGGTCGCCGCCGCGGTATCGCGGGGCGTCTCAGCCTTGTGTCCGGCGGCGGGCGGGGCCATGGTGGCCGGCCGCGCCCGCTGCCCTCTCGGGTTCAGCCGATGAGCCGCTGATCCTGATCGCTGCCGAGCGTGTGTTCGATCGCGCTGGTCTTTAAGGGCTTGCCCTCAAGCCAGTTGAACCGGTCCGTGCTCAACAGGATGAAATGGATCAGAATGGCGAGCGTGAACAGGAAGACGGACAGTGCGACCAGCGCCTTGCGCGGATCGAACATCAGCCAGATTCTCCACATCGTCGCTCTCCTCAGGCCAGCATCGGCAGAAGCGCCTGGGCCGACTGGTTCATGTGTTCAAGGAACACATACCCTTCCGGCCCCGGGATCCAGGGACGCCACATCCAGACCAAGATGTGCGCGACGATGGCAATCGCCGTGAACATCAGGAAACCCTGGATGAAGAGCCCGTGGAACTCGCGCGCTTCGCTTTCGGTCAGACCCGAAAGTGAAACACTCGATGGATCAGCCATCAAACGCACCTCCTAGCCTCGAATACCGCGGCACCCCCGCGGCGGGGTTCCGGCATGCCGCGAACGGCCGGTGCCGGTGTCTCGGCGGTGTCGAGAACACCGTCGAAGCGAAAGGTCATGCGTGAAACGCATAACCGACGGCCGCATAGGCCGAGGCGCTGGCCTCGGCGAAGACCGATTGTCCGGATGTTGCGCTCCTGCCGGTGGCAAGCGCGGCCCCGCGCCGCGCCAGCGCCGCCGCAAGGCAGAGCGGATAGGAAATCAGGAAGAGCTGCCGCATCTCGTGGCGCTCGGCGCGCCGGTCGATATGGAAACGTCCGGCCGTTCCGACGGTTGTCGTCTGGGGCATCGCATGTCCTCCTAAAGGCCCGTCGGGCCATGGTGTCTGACCGGCCGGTCCGCGCTCAGGCGGGCATCGGCATTCTTGCGGCCCGCTCCACATGGGCGGGCGTGACTTCGCCGGCGTCGGCCCGTTCGGCCTCCCGCTCGGCCGCATCGCGCAGCCGCCGGGCGGCGGAGATGCGCACCAGCACGGGCTCGTCGGCCATGCGCCGGTCGAAGAGCGACTGGGCCTCGGCCTGCCAGGGCAGTTCCCCCGCCCGCCGCGCCGTCGTCGCCTCGATGGCGTCGAGTTCGCTCGCCTTGGGCAGGATCGAGAACAGCATGTCGAACAGCGCGTTGCAGACCTCCTGGATCAGCCAGGCCGCGCCCGAATAGCCCATCACCGGCGTGCCGGTATGGCGGCGCACCACCGCGCCGGGGAAGGAGAGCTGGACGAAGGTCGCCCGCAGATTGCTCTCGACGAGATACATGCGCTCGTTGAAGGAGCCGAAGAGGATCATCGGCGGGCGCTTCGCCACGAGATCGGCGACGGCCGCATTGTCGGTCTTCTCGCCCGGGCGGCGCGCCACCGCGAAGGTGCAGGGCAGGCCCATTTCCTCCTCGAGGAAATTGCGCACGCCGCGGGCATAGGTGTCGGTCGCGACGATGGCAAAGCTCGCGGTCGCGAAGAAGTCCTGCGTCACCGAGCGCCAGAGATCCCAGAGCGGCTTCAGCGTCGTGTGCTTCTCGCGCGTGATGAAGGGTTCCGGATCGAGGCCGAGAAGCTCGCCGAGGCTGCGCAGGAAGGCGGTGGTGGAATGGATGCCGATCGGCGCCTGCAGATAGGGCCGGTCGAGGCTCTCGCAGAGCAGGCGGCCGAATTCGCGGTAGAGGCAGATGTTGACGTCGGCATCCGCCAGCTTGCGGACATCCTCCAGATGGCTGCCGAGCGGGAAGATCATGTTGATCTCGGCGCCGATGCCTTCCACCAGCCGGCGGATCTCGGCGAGGTCGGAGGGCATGTTGTAGGTGCCGTAGATCGGGCCGATGATGTTGACGCGGGGCCTGGCCCCCTCCGGCCGGCGGCGCGGCGCCGGCACCTTGCCGCCCTTAGGGCCGAATTCCGTCCACAGCCAGCGCAGCGCCCGGTCGGCGCTCTGCCACTGGTCCTCGTCGATGGTGCGCGGCAGGAAGCGCAGGATGTTGGAGCCTTCCGGCGTGACGCCGCCGCCGATCATCTCGGCGATGGACCCCGTGACGACCACGGCCGGCAGGTCCGGATCGAGCGCGCGGCGCGCCCGCTTCATGGCGCCTTCCGTGCCGTGCTGGCCGAGCTCGTCCTCGGACAGGCCGCTGACGACGATCGGCAATTCATGCGGCGGCAGCGCGTCCGTGTAGTGCAGCACCGAGGTCACCGGCAGGTTCTCGCAGCCGACGGGGCCGTCGATGATGACCTGCAGGCCCTTGATCGCCGTGAAGGCGTAGACGCTGCCCCAGTAGCCGCCGGCCCGGTCGTGGTCGAGGATCAGCATCCGACGCTCTCCCCGTTGTCGACCGCGTTCATCGACTTGCGCATCTTGGCGGCATAGGTCTTGCGGAAGGAGGAATGGTCCTTCGGCGTCTCCTGCCAGATGCCGGCCGTCTCGCCGGCGCCGACACCGGCAAAGAAGGCATCCATCGCCTCGAAGCGCGCCCTGTTGGCGATGGCGGCATTGATGACGTCGGGCAGCGAACCGGCACCCGCCGGGCCCATCAGCGGGCGGGCGGAGATGAGGTTGGTGAAATAGAGCGCCGGCGTCGCCGTCTCCTTGGCCTTCTGCACCACGGGCGTGGTGCCGATGGCGAGATCGGGGCGGAATTCAGCAAAGGCGGCGAGGTCGTCCTCCAGCGAGGCGCGGAAGCGGAGCTCGACGCCGCGCGCCGCCAGCCATTCGGCATCCGCCGCATTCCACGGCGTGCGCGGACAGGCCGTGCCGACATAGCGCAGGTCCGCGCCCAGCTCGACCAGCAGCCGGCCGACGATCAGTTCGGAGCCCTCATAGCCGGATAGCGTGATGCGGCCGTCGATGCGTTTGGCCTGAAGGCTCGCCGAGATCGCGCCGCGCATGGCGTCGCGGCTCTGGTCGATGCGGGCGCGGGGGACGCCGCAGGCCGCGCCGATAGCCGAGAGCCAGGCGTCGGTTCCCTCGAGCCCGACGGGCGCGGAGCCGACAACGGGCCGGCCGGCGGCCTCGAATTCGCGGATGCTCGCGGTATAGAAGGGGTGGATGGCGGCGACCGCCGCGCAGTCGAGGGCGCCATAGAGGTCGCGCCATTCGCGCACCGGCACGGTCGGCCCGGCGGCAAGGCCCATCGGCTCCAGCATGGCGCCGACGACCATCGGATCGGCCGGGAACATCTCGCCGAGCAGCGTCACGCTCGGCCGGTCGGTCGTCCGCTGCCGCGGGCGCTGCACGGGGCCGGCGAGCGCCTCCTGCCGGGCATAGGCGAGCATCGCCGCCGACAGCACGTCCTTGGCTTCCGCATGGGTCGGCACGCCGAAACCCGGCACGTCGATGCCGACGATGCGCACGCCGGAGATCTCGCGCGGCAGCATCTTCAGCGGCACGCCGGAGGCGGTGGGCACGCAGAGATTGGTGACGATAACGGCGTCGTATTTCTCCGGATCGGCCATCTGGTGGACGGCCTCGACGATGTCCTCGAAGAGCTTGCCGGTGACGAGCGTCTCGGAACTGAAGGGCACATAGCCGACGGAGCGCTTGGCGCCGTAGAAATGCGAGGTGAAGGTGAGACCGTAGACGCAGCAGGCCGAGCCCGAGAGGATGGTGGCGACCCGGCGCATCCGAAGGCCGACGCGCAGCGACCCGAAGGCCGGGCACATGGACTGCGGCTGGTCGTGCGGGCCCTTCGGATAGTCGGCCTCGAAACGGTCGAGCAGCGCGCCGTTGCCGGCGGCGCGCGCCGCAGCCCGCGACCGCTCGGCCCCGCTGTGGCAGGCGCCGTCCGCGTCTGCGGCGGCGACTGTCCCGACGGCCGCGTGGTCGCCGACCGGCTCGGCCTGTCTCGTGTCGGCGGCGTCGAACGCCTTCAGATCATCCATGGCTCCGCCTCACACCGCGTCGTAGACGACTTCGAGGGAGGGGCGCGACAGCTTGCCGGCCGCGCACATGTCGGCGGCAGACGCCGGCTGCAGCTGGTAGTCGGCGCCGGTCTCGCTGGCGTCGAAAAGGGCGAGCAGGCCGTCCTGGTCGAGCGGGCGCGGCAGGACCGGCGGCGCCTCGGCAAGATTGATCGACAGCGCCTCGAAGAGCGGGCCCCAGCGGTTGTCCGGCGTGCCGATGATCTGGTAGTTGGCGCTCTTGCGGCGGATATCCTCGTCCTGGGGAATGGCGGCGAGCACGGGAATGCCGACGGCCTCGGCGAAGGCGGCCGCCTCGCCCGTGCCGTCATCCTTGTTGATGACGAGGCCGGCCACGCCGACATTGCCGCCGAGATTGCGGAAATATTTCACCGCCGAGCAGACATTGTTGGCGACATAGAGCGACTGCAGGTCGTTCGAGCCGACGACCACCACCTTCTGGCACATGTCGCGGGCGATCGGCAGGCCGAAGCCGCCGCAGACGACGTCGCCGAGGAAATCGAGCAGGACGTAGTCGAAGTCCCAGTCGTGGAAGCCGAGCTTTTCCAGCGTCTCGAAGCCGTGGATGATGCCGCGCCCGCCGCAGCCGCGCCCGACCTCCGGCCCGCCGAGCTCCATGGCGAAGACGCCGTCGCGCTTGAAGCAGACGTCGGAGATCGAGACCTCCTGCCCCGCCGCCTTGCGCATGGATGCGGTCTGGATGATCGTCGGGCAGGCCCTCCCGCCGAAGAGCAGCGACGTCGTGTCGCTTTTGGGGTCGCAGCCGATCAGCAGCACCTTCTTGCCGAGCTGCGCCAGCATGTAGGAGAGATTGGCGAGCGTGAAGCTCTTGCCGATCCCGCCCTTGCCGTAGATGGCGATGATCTGCGTTTCCTTTTTCACCGGACCGGTGGCGGGCAGGTCCGGCTCGATCATGGCTTCTTCGCGCAGCTGATCATGCATCAGGTCGCGACTGTCGAGGTCGAGGGTCATGCGGCGGTCCTCCAGTCGATCACCATTTTCAGGCAGTCGGCATCTTCGAATGCGGTCAGGTAGGCGGACTGCGCGGCGGCGGGTGCCGCGCGATGGGTGACGAGGCCTGCGAGCGACAGGCGGCCGGCGGCGACCAGCGTCAGCACGGCCTCGACATCGGCGGGCGTGAATTCGGCCGCGATCGACAGACGCAGCTCGCGCATGAAGGCGGGTGTGAACCGGAAATCGATGCGCTCGCCATAGAAGCCGGCCAGCACGAGATCGCCGGGCCGCGTCAGGCGCGGCACGATGCGGTCGATGAGGCCGGCATCGCCGCTGGCGTCGATCACGCCGGCAAGGCCGGTGCGCCCGTCCTCGGCGGGATCGATGACCGTGCAGCCCGCCCCACCGCGACGGCGGTCCGGATTGGTTTCCCAGACGATTGGCGCGGGCCTGCCGAGGGCGGGCAGCATCCGCGAGATCAGCCGGCCGAGCACGCCATGGCCGACCACCAGATCGACCGGTCCGCCGGCGCGCGAGACGGCATGGTGGGCGGTGGCGGCAAGCGCCAGCAGCACCGCCTCTTCGCCCATCGTCCCGTCGATCGCGACGGTGCGCGCGCCCGGCACGACGAGGCGGGACGCTGTCGCGCCGAACAGGCCGGCCGCCTCGGTGTAGCAGGCCGCGCCGGGCACGAAGACGAGGCGGCCGACGTCCCGGCCGGACCGCTCGCCGGCCTCAACGACGCGCCCGACCGATTCGTAGCCGGGGACCAGCGGATAGGTAAGGCCGGGAAAGGCCGGCATCGTGCCGGTGAACAGCAGCTTCTCGGTGCCGGTCGAGACACCGGAGACAAGGGTTTCGACGACCACGTCGGCCGGGCCGGGTGCCGTCAGCGCAAGACGGCGGACAGCAACGCTGCCCGGTCTTTCGAAGATGACGCCTGCCGCCTCCATGATGTCCCTCCCCGCCTCGGGTTCATTCGAACTCCGACTGTCATCTTAGATTGACAGTATGGATCGTCAACAAGAATTTACACTTTTCCGTTCTTCGCCCTGTCCGGGCCGGAGCGCGTCGCCGCCCCTCCACGTTGCGCCGGTGCCTTAAGCCTTTGGTTTCGCGCATGTCTTTGTGCCCGTCACGCTGCACCGTCGCGTCAGACGGCTTCAGCGGACAGCCGTGACAATCCCGGCGATCAGGCGGTTCGGCGAGGGCACGGGACGGATGTCGCGGAAGCCCGCGGCGACGAGACAATCGGCGATCTCGCCGGGGCTGCGGCAGCGGCCCGCGCCCATGGCGAGGAAATAGAGGCCGAAGTAGGCCGACGACAGCCGCGCACCCGCATCCGTCCCGCGCATGGCTTCGGCGACGACCAGCCGGGTGCCGGGGGCCAGCGACCGGTGGAGATTGGCGAGGATGGCGGCGACACGGGCGTCGTCATGGTCGCAGAGGATGCGGATCAGCGTGACGCAGTCGGCCTCCCCCGGCAGCCGGTCGCGGGCGAAATCGCCGCCGGTGACGCTGGCGCGCGCCGCAAGGCCGGCCGCATCGAGGCGGCCCGTCGCCCGGTCGGCAACGGCCGGCAGGTCGAAGAGATGCAGGCCGAGGCCCGGATGCCGCCGGCCCGCCGCGATGAGGAAGGCGCCCTCTCCGCCCCCGACATCCATGAGGCGTCGATGCCGGCCGAAGTCATGGGCGTCGAGCAGGCAGGCTGCCATCATCGCCTGGCTCTCGCGCATCAGCGTCGAATAGTCCGCGACCGCCTCCGGGGAAAGCAGGCCGGGTTCCGCGTTTCGGGCATAGGCCCAGTAGCGGCCAAGCGCGGTCTCGCCGGCCGTCCCCTTCAGCAACCGGTCCGGCTCCAGCAGGTCGCGGTAGAGGAGATCGTGGTGGCGCACCATGGCCGAGAGGCCTTGGTCGCTGGCGAGGACGACGCCGGCATCGTCCAGCGTCCACAGATCCGGCGCCACCTCGATCGTCAGGCCGAGATCCGCGTTGATGCCGAGCAGCAGGCGCATCCGCGTCGCCGTCAAGCCCAGTTGACGGGCAAGGCTCGCCGTGTCGGCGGGCCGGGCGAGCAGCGCCTGGTAAAGACCGAGCCTGACGCCGGCGAGAAGGATCTGGGAATGGACGAAGCCGCTCATAAGGCCGAAGAGGGCGGCGGCGTTGCGGTCGGCGATGCGTCGCAGCAACGGCAGGCGGGAAATCAGCCGGCGGAAGCCCGGCCTCGCGATCTGGCGGTTGCGCCAGAGCCGCAGGCGCACTGCGAGCGGCGGGCGCCGGCGCTCCTCCGGGACTGCGGCGTCGGCGGCCATGGCGCGGCGCTCACGCCGCGCTCGCGGCGAGCTTCTTCGGCATCAGGCGCGTCGCCTCGTTGCGGATCATGCCGCGCAGGCCGTCCGCCCCGGCGCATTCCGGCACGCTGTCGGCGGCCGTGTCCACGAGGTGGCGCAGATGCGTCATGGCGCCGGCGACGCCGCGTATCGCGACGATGTTCGGCCGGCCGTTCCGCTGGTCCTGATGGGCGGGCTTGCCCACGGCGGTGCCGCCGTCGCCGAGCGCGTCATAGAGATCGTCGGCGACCTGATAGGCCGAGCCCAGCGCGTCGGCGAGCGCCAGCCAGGCCTGCGGCTCGCCCCCGGCGGCGACGGCGCCCGTCGAAACGGCGCCGGCAAACAGCGAGGCGGTCTTGGCGCGGTGATACTGGTCGATGTTGATCTCGGGCTCGCCTTCCCAGGCCTGGCCCGCGACGAGGCCGAAGGGTGCCCCCACGGCCTTGGCGATGAGGGCGGTGAGCGCCCCGGTGAGCCGCGGGGCATGCACGGTCTCGCGCGCCAGCGTCTCGAAGGCGGCGACGATCAGCCCGTCGCCGACGAGCAGCGCCGTCGCCTCGCCGAATTCGGCCTGCACGGACGCCCGCCCCCGGCGGATGGCGGCATTGTCGAAGCAGGGCATGTCGTCATGCACCAGCGAGGCGCAGTGCAGGAGCTCGATGGCGGTCGCGGCAGCCGTGGCGGAGACGGGGTCGCGGTCGCCGCAGGCGACGGCGACCGCCAGACACAGGCGGGGACGGATGCGGGCGCCCCCGGGGAACACCGCATGCCGCAATGCGCGGGCAAGGCGGGGCGGACAGCCGCTTGCCGTCGCCATGCGCAGCGCGTGCTGCATGCCGGTCTCGATGCGGTCCGACACGTCCATCTTCGCCCTCCCCCAAGGTCTGTCAAAATGTGTTGACGAATTCTTGTGTCAACATAAATTGACAGATGGAAACGGAATGTCAACGTGTCGGGAGGCTCTTTTGCCGGAGGGTGCGCACGAACCGGTCGTGGTCGTCGGGGCGGGCATGGGCGGCCTTGCCGCGGCGATCCGGCTGGCGGCCGCGGGCTTTAGGGTCAGCGTCGTCGAGATCGGCGACACGCCCGGCGGCAAGCTGCGGCAGGTGCCGGCCGGCGACGCCGCAGTCGCGATCGATGCGGGCCCGACCGTTCTGACGATGGCATGGGTCTTCGACGACCTCCTGTCGCTCGTCGGCACGCGCCTCGAAGACGAGATAGCCCTGACGCGCGCGACCACGCTCGCCCGCCATGTCTGGCGCGGCGGCGAAAGCCTCGACCTCTTCGCGGAGGTGGCCGAAAGCCGCCGGGCGATCGCGGATTTCGCCGGCCGGCGCGAGGCCGAGGGCTTTTCGCGCTTCGCCGCCGACAGCGCCCGCATCTACAGGCTGCTCAAGGACACCTTCATCGACGCCGAAAGGCCCGATCCGCTGTCGCTTTCGGCGCGGATCGGGCTCTTGCGCCCTGCCTCGCTCCTCGCGCTTCGGCCCTTCTCCACCCTCTGGTCGGCGCTGGAGGGCTATTTCACCGATCCGCGGCTGCGCCAGCTGTTCGGCCGCTATGCTACCTATTGCGGCGCCTCGCCCTTCCGCGCGCCGGCGACGCTGATGCTGGTCGCGCATGTGGAGCAGGCAGGCGTCTGGATCGTCGAGGGCGGCATGTCCGTGCTGGCCCGGCGGCTTGCGAAGATCGCCGCCGATCTCGGCGTCACGTTTCATTATGGCGAGCGGGTCGACGCGATCATGCGCGATCGGTCGGGCCGCGCGGTGGCGGGCGTGCGCACCGACCGCGAGCATGTCCTGCCGGCAACCGGCGTCATCTTCAACGGCGATGCGGCAGCGCTGGCAGGCCTTGTCGGCCGCCCCCCGCCCCGCCCGGACGCGCAGCCGGAGCGCTCGCTTTCGGCGCTTGTCGCCTGCGGGCTGGTGGCGCCGCAGGGCGAAAGCCTTGCCCATCACACGGTGCATTTTTCCGACGACAGCCGCGCCGAGTTCGAGGCGATCTTCCGAAATGGCCGGGCGCCGGCCGATCCGACCGTCTATCTCTGCGCGCCCGACCGCACCGCCGGGGGGATGCGGCGCGACGGGGGCGAGGTCGAGGCGCCCGAGCGTCTCTACGCCCTCATGAACATGCCCGCCGACGGCGACCGGCGCGCCTATGACGAAAGCGAGATCGAGCGATGTCTGACCACGATGGAAGGCCGGCTGGCGGCGAACGGATCGGCGCTGCGCTTCGACAGGAGCCGGACGACGGTGACGGCGCCGGACGGCTTCGCCCGGCTCTTTCCGGAAACGGGCGGGGCGCTCTACGGCATGGCCTCGCACGGATGGGCGGCCTCCTTCCGCAGGCCGGCGGCGCGCACGGCGCTGAAGGGCCTCTATCTCGCGGGCGGCAGCATCCATCCGGGGCCTGGCGTGCCGATGGCGGCGCTGTCGGGCAAGATCGCGGCGGCAAGCCTGATGGCGGATCACCGTTCGGACGGCCGGTCCCGCCCGGTGGCTATCAATGGTGGTATGCCGATGCCGTCAGCGACTGCGGCGCCTACGCGCTGACCGTGATCGCCTTCGTCGGCTCGGTCTTCTCGCCCTATTACCACTGGTCGGGTCGCAGGCGCCCGGACAACCACGTCGCCTTCAACGTGGCGCTCTATACGCCGGAGGGCAATGTCTGGGCGATGACGGAGCGCGGCGCCGCGGCGCTCGACATCGCCGACGACGCGATCGGCATCGGCCAGAGCCGGATGGCGGTCGAGGCGGACGGCACCCTGTCGATCCGGTTCGACGAAACCGCCCTGCCCTGGCCGGGCCAGCGTCTCCTGCCCCGCCGCATCGCCGGGACGATCACCCTCGCGCCCGAGGCCGCCGGCGGGCCGGCGGTGGCGCTGGACGGCGCGGGCGATCATCTCTGGGCGCCGCGCATGCCGGCGGGGCGCGCGACCGTCGTCTGCGATCTCCTGCCAGGCGGCGGCTGGCAGGGCCATGGCTATCACGACTGGAACATGGGCCGCAGGCCGCTGGAGCAGGATTTCAGCGGCTGGGACTGGGCGCGCGGCCGTGTGGCGGAAACGGGCGAGACGCTGATCCTCTACGATGCCCGGCTTGCGGACGGGACGCGCCGCGCCTTCGGCCTCCGGCAGCCGGCGGGCATGGCCGCAACCGCGCCGGAGGTCTTCGCGCTGCCCCCCCGCCAGTCCCTGCCGCGCGGCTTCTGGGGCGTGCCCGTCTCGGTTGCCTGTGATCCCGGTACGCAGCCGGGGCTGCGCCGCCGGCTGGAGGATACGCCCTTCTACACGCGCGCGCTGGTCGATGTCAGGCTTGCCGGCCGCAGCGTGCGCCTCATGCACGAAACGCTCGATTGCCGCCGGCTCGCCCATCCGCTGGTGCGGCTGATGCTGCCCTTCCGCATGCCGCGGCGGGGTGGCTGGAGCATGATCCGACCGGAGTGAAGCGCGGACCGGCACGGGGATGCTTCAGGAAGAGGCGTGGGAACGCCGTTCTGGTACGACCGGATCGACCGGGCGCGCTGGAGCATGTCCGGCGATCGCTGGTTCACCGGGGATACGCTATCGCCCTGTTTCAACGCATCGTCCGGACGCCAGGTCCCGATCGCTTCCGTGTCAGACGATGCTGCAAAAACAAAAGGAAGGAGCACGTCCGGTGAACCGGCGTCCGAAGAGCGTGCTCCAGAGCATTTCCAGCCGAAGCGTGATCGCTTCGGCGCCGGAGAATGCGCCAAAAATAACGACTGAGAGCATTGAAGGTGATCCCGTGATCACCGGAAATGCTCTAGGCGTTGCCGTCCTCGCCGTCCGGCGTCTTCGTCTCCGGCTTGCGATCGTCGTAGCGGGCGAGATCGCGCTTCTGCCAGATGTAGAAGGCGAGCGCGAGGCCGAAGACGAAGAGGGCCTCGATGAGGCCGAAATAGGTCTCATACATGTCCGGCCATCCCTCCTTGTGCCCCTTCGCCCGCCGCAGGCCGGACCGGGCGACGATCGGCGCGGGCGCGGCGTTCGAGATCGAGCAGCAGCGTTGCGAAACGGTCGAGGCCGCCCGCGCCGCCGGGGGGTGCCGATGCGCGCGCCCCGGAATGGCCGGCCGCGGCCGCGACGAGGGCCGTGACGGAGGGATCGGGCGGCGCAAGGCGGGCGGCGGCCGCGAGGCCCTCCGGGAGAGCGACGGGCCGGCGCGCCGCGAGCATGATCGCGAGCTTGCGGGGAAGGGAGGTGCGCGCGCGGCGGGACAGGCTGTCGTAACCGGCGCCCGCGATCTCGCGGCCGATCTCGCGATAGGTCAGCGCCGCCGTCCGGATCGCGTGCCGGCAGTCGGCGGGCAGGGCCGCGATCCCGGCATGGGCGAGCGCATAGTGCCGGTCGGCCTCGCTGAGCAGGCGCGCGACGACCGCGCCGATCTCCGGCGTGAAGCGGGGTGCCGCGCGGAAGGCGGCGATGTCGACGCCCGCCTCCGCCAGCCAGTCCTCCGGCAGGTAGAGCCGGCCGTTCGCGAGATCCTCGCCGACATCGCGGGCGATGTTGGTCAGCTGCATCGCAAGCCCGAGATCGGCGGCGCGCGACAGCGCCCAGGGCTCGCTGGTGTCCATCACCAGCGCCATCATGATGCCGACGCTCGCGGCGACACCGGCCGCGTAGTCCTTGACCTCGGCGATCGTGCGGTAGCGTCGCTCGGTCATGTCCATCTCGAAACCGTCGAGCAGCGCCACCGGCACGGCCTTGGGGATCGCATGCGTCTCCACCAGCCGCGCGAAGGCGCGGTCGCAGGCGTGATCGGAAGGCGTGCCGGCATAGAGCCGGTCGAGCCGTTCCCGCAGCCGCTCCAGCACATCCGCCCGCCGTCCCCGCGCATCCACGGCATCGTCGGAATGGCGGCAGAAGGCATAGAGCGCATGCGCCGCCTGCCGCGTGCCGCGCGGCAGCAGCAGCGAGGCGATGTGGAAGGATTTGGAGCCGCGCCGGATGGAGGCCGAGCACCGGTCGAGGTCCGTTCCGGCACCGCTGAAGCCATAGTTGAGCGCCGCCGGGCGGTAGATGGCGGAGGCGGGCGGAGCCGTGACGACGTCGCTCATGTCTGCCCTCCCCGGGCCTGCCCTTCCCGGGCCTTGAGTGTCACCGGATCCGGCACGAGACCGGCGACGATGCGGGCCGAGCAGAGCACGCCGGGCAGGCCCGCGCCGGGATGGGTGCCGGCGCCGCAGAGATAGAGATTGTCGAGCTCTTCCGAGCGGTTGTGCGGACGGAACCAGGCGCTTTGCAGAAGCTTCGGCTCCAGCGCGAAGGCCGCGCCCTGGAACGAATGCAGCCGGTCGCGAAAATCGATGGGCGTCGCGATGCGCGAGGAAACGATGTGGCGGCCGAGGTCCGGCAGGACGGTTTCCTCCAGCCGCCTTTCGATGCGCCGGCGGTAGATGTCCGCCTCGCTTGCCCAGTCGGCGTTGCCGGCGAGATTGGGCACGGGGCTCAGGACATAGAAACTGTCGCAGCCCGCCGGCGCGACGGCGGGATCCACGGCGCTCGGCCGATGCAGGTAGAGGCTGAAATCGGCGGCCAGACGCCTGCGGTGGAAAATGTCGTCGAGCAGGCCGCGATAGCGCGGGCCGAAGATCATCGAATGGTGATGCACCGCGTCGTAGCGGCGGCTGGTGCCGAAATACCAGACGAAGAGGCCCATGGAATAATCGCCGCGGCCGATCTTCCCGTCCGTCCAGCGCCGGCGCGGCAGATGGGCCAGCAGCTTGCCATAGGTGATGGCGGGATCGGCGTTGGAAACGACGATGTCGGCCGGGATCGTCTCGCCCGAGGCGAGCCGCACGCCGGTCGCCCGCCGCCCTTCCGTCAGGATCGTCTCGACCGTCTCGCCGAGCCGGATCCTGCCACCATTGCGCCGGACGAGGTTCGCGATGCCGGCGGCCAGCGCATTCGTGCCGCCCATGGCGTAATGCACGCCATGTTTGCTCTCCAGATGCGCGATCAGGCAATAGAAGGAGGTTGCCGAAAACGGATTGCCGCCGATGAGCAGCGGATGGAAGGAAAACAGCGTGCGCAGCTTCTCATGCCGGAAATGCCGCGCAACGACCGAATGCACCGAGCGATAGCCGCCGAGCCGCACCAGGCCGAGAAGCGCTTTCGCCGTGACGGCGAGGCTGTGGAAGGGTTTGTCGGCCATCTCTTCGAAGGCGACCTCGTAGATGCGCCGGCTTTCCTCCATGAAGCCGCGATAGCCGGCAACGCCATGGACGGGATCGATGCGCGCCACCTCCGCCTCCATCGCCGCGCGGTCGCCGGAATAGTCGAACCAGGTCCCGTCGTCGAAGCGCACCCGGTAGAAGGGCAGGCAGGGCCTCAGATCGACATCGTCGGCGAATGTGCCGCCGCAATCCTTCCAGAGCGTTTCGAAGAGCCAGGGCGCGGTGATGATGGTCGGCCCCGCATCGAAGACGAAACCGTCCTGCCGGTGGGCACAGGCCCGCCCGCCCGGCGCCTCCAGCGGATCGACGACGGTGACCCCGTAGCCGCGCGCCGCCAGGAGGGCCGCGGCCGAGAGCCCGCCGACGCCGGCGCCGATGACGACCGCATGCGGGCGGGCCGGATCGGGGGGACCCGGATCGGGGGGAACCTGGCCGGGGGGAACCTGGTCGCGGTGGGCCGGATCGGCGAGGGAAAGGCGCTGCGCCACGGTCATGCTGCATCCGCTCCTGCCGGTCGCCCGTCCTGGAGCGCGGTCTCGATCATCCGGCAGACCGTTTCTGCCGCCGTCTCGTGCACGAGGTGTCCGCCGGAGGGCATGCGCATCCATCGCCCCTTCGGCGCAAGGCGCGCGGCATGCGCGGAGTTCCCGGCGGGGACCATCGGGTCGTCGTCGGCGGCGATCAGGATGAGCGGGGCCGGAAAGGCCGACAGCAGGCGATCGAAGCGCTGCAGATCCCAGGACGCCATCATGCCGAGCGCGCCGCGGACATGGCCGGAGCTTGCGAGAAGCCGGCGATAGAGCACGGCGCCTTCGGCATCGATGGCCGATCCGGTGGCGGAAAGGAGATTGCCGCCAAGGGGCGTGGTGCGCGCCAGAAGCGAGAACATGCGCGCCGACAGGCGGCTTGAAAACAGCGCCTTGGCGATCGGCGAGAACAGGCGGTCGCCCCGGATCGGCAGGAAGGCGCCGTTGATGCTGATGACGGCGGGCGTGCCGCGCCCCCCGTCCCCCGCGCCGAGGGCGGTTGCGAGCGACACGGCGATCGCCGCGCCGGCGGAATGGCCGATGATCGCGTGGGGCCGTACCTCCAGGGCAAGAAGCAGCGCCCCCAGCGCCGCCGTCATGCCCGCCAGCGACAGGTCCGCCATCGCCGAGAGCGGCCGGGTGAAGCCGTGGCAGACGAGATCGGGCACCAGGACGCGGTAGCGGCGGGCAAGGATCGGCAGCCCGTGGCGCCAGGAATGGCTGGCCGCGCCCGTGCCGTGCAGCATGAGGAGCTGCGGCGCGCCCTCGGGCCCGGCGACCTGGACGTGAAAGGCGAGGCCGGCGGCCTCCACGAAGCGGCTGTGGGCGCGGTGCGGCCAGTCCTGCCCGTCCCGCCTCCAGTCGAGCCAGCGATCGG
Organism: Ensifer soli; assembly: GCF_041928815.1. Classification (NCBI taxonomy): domain Bacteria; kingdom Pseudomonadati; phylum Pseudomonadota; class Alphaproteobacteria; order Hyphomicrobiales; family Rhizobiaceae; genus Ensifer; species Ensifer soli. The sequence goes on from NZ_JBHFEI010000009.1 coordinate 86,733, forward strand.
CGGGGGCCTCGCCCGGCCGGGCGCGGGCGCTCATGGCCGTGCCCCCATCATCGCGGTCTCGACAAGGGCGGAGAGGCAGGAGGCGCGGGCGGCGCTCAGCCGATGGAGATCCGCGCCGAGCTGGCCAGCCAGCGTCGCCACGGCCGGGCGCGGGCGCCGGGCGATGTCGACGCAGATCGTCTTCAGCGCTTCGGCGCGGTAGTGGCGGGCAATGTCCTCGGCCTGCCGGGCGGCGCGTGCACGGTCCGCCTCGCCGTCGAGCGTGACATTGCCGGCGCCATCGGTGAGGATGACGACGATCGGCGTGTTGCCGCGCCGCCGCACGGCCAGCGCCAGTTCCAGTCCCGTCTTCAGCCCGGCCGCCAGCGGCGTCGGCCCGCCGCCCGGAAGGGCCGCCAGACGCCGCTTGGCCGCCACGAGCGAGCGCGTCGGCGGCAGCAGGAGATCGGCACCCTCGGCGCGAAAGGCGATGAGGGCGACCTCGTCGCGGCGCACGTAGCAGCGCGCCAGAAGCTGCTCGATCGCACCCTTGGTCTCGCCCAGCCGGTCGAGCGCGGTGGAGCCGGAGGCATCGACGACGAAAATCGCCGTGGAGGGCGCGGCGTGGCGGCGGCGGTGGTAGCGAAAATCGTCCTTGCGGATCTGCGGCGCGCCAGGGGCTTCCTCCCCTGCCCCGGTCAGGCTCGCCCCGGCCGCTGCGGCGGCGCGCCGGCGCAGGCGCTGGAAGGGTGCTGCGGCCCGCAGCGTGGCGGAGAGATCCGGCCGCGCATCGACGAAGGGTGGCGTCGGGCCGGTGGCATAGGGCCGTCCGCGCCGCGCCTTGCGCATCTGCGCGCCCGCCTTGCCGGCCCGCTTCGCCTGGCGCGCGGCCCGTTCGCTGACGAGAAGCGACAGGCCGTCGATCATGCCCGCCGCCATGGCCGCCTCGAGGCGGCCCAGCGCATCGGCGGGCGCCGCCTGTGCCTGCGATGCGTCCGCCTCGTCCGGGGCATGGTGTGCCTGCGATGCGTGCGGCGGCGCGGCGTCGGGCAGCGTGTCGCCGGGCAGCGGGTCGCCGGGCGGTTCGCACTCCGCCTCGGCGGGCGGTTCGGCCGAGAGCAGGCGGATGCCGAGACACAGGCCGAGCGCGCTCACCGCATCCTGCGGCCGCACCTGCGATTGGCCGGCGAGCATGGCGAGGATCCGGCTGACGGTGAAGAGATGCAGATGGGCGCGGGCCGAGCCATGGCCGGCGGCAAGGGCCAGCGCCAGCATCTGCTCCAGAAGCCCGGCGGGCATGGTGACCGCGCGCCAGTCCCGCGGCGCGGCGGCGCCTGCGGCACGGGCGGGCCGGGCGGCGCGCGTCGCCGCAAGGGGAATGCCCTCGAGGCTGACATGCAGGGCGAGCCGACCGGTGAGCACGCCCGGGGGTGGCGCGTCCGTCTCGGCGGCCTCATCCAGCGCCAGAACGCTCACGCGCCGTCCTTCCATGCCCTCGGCGAGGGTCGCGGCGGTTCCCGGCTCCAGCCGCTCGGCCATGGGCACGATCATCAGGCCACCGTCGACGGCCGAGAGAAGGCCCCGTGCGGCGACCGGCCGGCCGGTCCGCGCCGTCGCGGCGAGGTCCAGCCGGGGATGCAGGACATCGCTGCCGGCGCCGGGCGGCAGGCGACGCACCGGCGCCTCCGGGCCGAAGGCGTGCAAAAGGCCATCGACGAAGGCATCGCGCACGCCCCCGGCGCGCGCCGTCAGCCACAGGCCGCCGAGCGCCCCGCGCCCGGCCGCAAGCACGTCGGCGGCCAGCAGCGCGTCGCGCCAGCGCTCTTCGCCGCTCGCGGCGACGGCGTCCTGAAAACGGGCGTTGCCCCCGACATCATCCATGGCGCTCATCCATGGACAGGGACCGTCTCGAGGGCTGCGAGCGCCCGTTCGATGCGCGGCGCGCTTCCGGCATCGTCGAGCGGGTCGCGCCGCAGGCGATGGCAGAGCACCATCGGGGCGATCTGCTCGATATCGGGCCAGCCGACGGCCTCCCGCCCGTCCAGCGCCGCGGCGGCCCGGGCGGCGCGCATCAATGTCAGCTCGCCGCGCATCCCGTCTATGCCGAGACGCATGCACAGCTGCGAGAGCCGCGACAGGATCGCGTCGGAGAGGGTGACGGCGCGCAGGCGCGTCCTTGCGGCGACGACCGTCTTGCGCACCGCCGCCTCCTTCCTGCTCCAGTGTGCCGCAAAGGCGTCCGGATCGGTCTCGTAGGCGTCACGGCGTCGGATCACCTCGATGCGCTGCTGGAGATTGTCGAGGGTGCGGATATCGACGGCGAGCCCGAACCGGTCGAGCAGCTGCGGGCGAAGATCCCCCTCCTCCGGATTGCCGCTGCCGACGAGCACGAAGCGCGCCGCATGGCGGATGCTCATGCCCTCGCGCTCGACGACGTTGATCCCGGACGCGGCGGCATCGAGCAGCAGATCGACCAGATGGTCCTCGAGAAGATTGACCTCGTCGACATAGAGAAAGCCGCGATTGGCGGCGGCCAGCAAGCCCGGCTCGAATCGCTTTTCGCCCGAGATCAGCGCCGTCTCGATATCCAGCGCCCCGCAGACCCGGTCCTCGGTCGCCCCCAGCGGCAGATCAACCATCGGCGCCGGCACCTGGACCACCGCGCGGATGCGCTGCGCCTCGGGCGCCGTGCATGCGGGGCAGGCCGCCTGCGGCTGATCCGGCAGGCAGTTGTAGCGGCACCCTTTCCGTGTCGCGATCGCCGGCAGCAGCGCCGCGAGCGCCCTGACGGCGGTCGATTTGCCGGTGCCCCTGTCACCGAAGATCAGCACTCCGCCGAGCAGCGGCTCCACCGCCGCCATCAGAAGCGCCTTCTTCATGTCTTCCTGCCCGACAATGGCCGAAAAGGGAAAGGGCTTCAGCATAGGCCTGACCTCGATGGAGAAAGTGTCAATTGACATTGACACTTTCGATCGGGTTTTTGAAGGGGCCTGTCGATATTTGTTGACAGGCATGCAGGGTGTCGGCGGGATCAGGTGAAATCCTGCGTCAGGCCGAGCGCGCCTTTCCCGTGATCCCTGCCTCCGCCCCTGGGACCGGCCTATCTCCAGAGGGGAACACGCCTGATGCTGAGGTCCTTGCCCGGATCGGAAAGCGACATGTCAGGCCGGGCCATGGCCGCCTTGGGCGGGACGCACCGGTGCTTGGCACGGCGCACGACCCTGCCATTCACCATTCCTGCACCGGCGCCGCCTAGACTCCGCTGTGCCGGCTATGCCACTGCAGCAGATCCAATTTATCTCTTCTATTTCTTGAGAAGACGATGGAAAAAGAAATTCCGACATTTGTGACCGGGTATCTTCTCGAGTGCGGAATTTCCTCAAGGAAGATAAAAGAGGCGATGCCCATACAAGACTGTATCACGACCTGGGCCTATACGGGGACATAGCTGAAGCGTGCATGGAGATCATGTCTGAAAAATAGAGAGTAAATCTGGATAATTTTATTTTTGACATTGCCAGATATTGTCGACAGGGTTCAACTCGGGCGACTTGGACGGCAGTGGCAGGATGGTGATGTTTTCCGGAACGAAGAGATTGTTGGACATGTGCCATCCCGCCTGATCCATGACGAGGACCGCGTGGGTACTTTCAGTGACGTTGCGGGATATCTCGATCAGGTGCTGGTTCATGGCATGGGTGTCGCACCACGGCATGACGAGAGCGGCGGCCTTGCCCTGCTTAGGGCAGATGGCACCGAAGATAGAGGCCGATCGGGTTCGCTGATCATGCGGCGCGACAGCGGCATCGCCTGTCTCTTCATCACCCACGACCTCACCATCGTGCGCGCGGCGGCGTCACAGGTGACGATCCTGCATCGCTTACAGGTCGTGCGCCAGGGCGACAGGGATGCCGTGTTCTCCCCGCCCCTCGACGCCTACACGCAGCGGCTGGTGAGCGCGGCGCCCGGGATCGAGGTCGGCCGGCTCGACCGGCCTCTCGAAAAACGCGGCCGCGACCTCGGGCTCGGCCGCGCCGTCATGACGCCGTCAGGCCGCTGCGCCGTGCGGCCATTCGCTCGACTGCGGAAAGCCCGTCGTAGATCAGCACCGCCAGCACCGCGACGATCAGTCCTCCCTGGAACACGAAGGAAAGGTTGTTCGACAGCAGCCCGGCAATGATGACTTCGCCCAAGGTCTTTGCCGCCACCGTCGAGCCGATGGTCGCGGTTGCGAGGCTGATGACGACGGAGAGCCGGATGCCGCCGATGATGATCGGCAGCGCCAGCGGGAGCTCGATCGTCAGCAGCCTCTGCCACCCGGTCATGCCAACGCCGCGCGCCGCTTCCATCACCGGCTTGGGCAGCGTCGTGAGCCCCGTCACGGTATTCTCGAAGATCGGGAGAAGACCGTAGAGAAACAGCGCGATAAGGGTTGGCTTCTCGCCGAACCCCACCGCCGGCACGGCAAGCGCCAGCACGGCGACCGGCGGAAACGTCTGGCCGATATTGACGAGACTTCGCGACAGGGCCAGAAACTCCGCGCCGAACGGCCGGGTGACGAGGACGGCGAGCGACACCGCCAGTGCGGTCGCCGCCACCGTCGCGATCAGCACGGTGCGCAGGTGAGACAGGGTGAGGGAAAGCAGGCTGCCCTGATTGTAGATGACCGGCGCATTGTTCTGCGTCAGCGGCTTCAGGAGCGGCGCGAACCAGTCCGGCTTGAGAAGGAACGCGACGAGCGCGAAAAAGACCGCAAGTCGCAGGAGAGTGGGCAGACGGGGCGTCATCGCGGCCTCGCTGCGCGCCTGGCAAGGCCCTCGAGGCTGACATGGCCGAGCGGCTCGCCGCCCGGACCTTCGACCGGAAGAGCGTTGCGTCCCGACCAGAGCAGCGCGGCCAGGGCATCGCGCTGGCTGAGCGTGGAGGACAGGGCGGGGCCCTCGGCGCCGCCCGCCTCGACGGCGGCACCGACGGTTTCGATGGACAGCATGCGGAACGGCCGTTCGCTGGTACCGATCAGCGTTTCGACGAACGGGGTCGCAGGCCGCACCAGCATTTCGGCCGGCGTCGCGTACTGGACGAGCCGGCCCTTGTCCATCACCGCGATCCTGTCGGCGAGATGGAAGGCTTCTTCCATGTCATGGGTGACGAGCACGATCGTGGTGCCGAACTGTTTCTGGATCGCCAGAAGATCGTCCTGCGCCTTCGCCCGGATGACCGGGTCGAGCGCGCCGAACGGCTCGTCCATCAGGAGCACGTTCGGCGCGGCCGCGAGCGCACGCGCCACACCGACGCGCTGCTGCTGGCCGCCCGACAATTCATGCGGAAAGCGCGGGCCGAAGGCTTCGGGATCGAGCTGGAACAGTGTCAGCAGTTCGCGGACGCGCGCATCGATGCGGGCCCTGTCCCAGCCCAGCAGCACCGGCACCGTGGCAATGTTCTGCGCGACCGTGCGATGGGGAAACAGGCCGTGGCCCTGGATGGCATAGCCGATCCGCCGGCGCAGCCGAAAGGCGGGGATTGCGCGAGTGTCCGCGCCATCGAGCCGGATGATGCCCGATGTCGGCTCCACCAGCCGGTTGATCATCCGCAGGAGCGTCGTCTTGCCGGAGCCTGACGTTCCGACCACGACGGTAATCGTGCCAGGCTCGATCGTCATCGACACGTCGTCGACGACGGTGGTGGTCTCGTAGCGCTTCGTAACGTGTTCGATCTCGATCATGCGGTCCTGCCCCGGGCTGGCGTCGTCATTTCGATGATGGCGTCAAAGACGACCGCCGCGGCAAAGGCCAGGGCGACGGTCGGCACGGCGCCAAGCAGCACGAGGTCCATCGCCGTCTGGCCGATCCCCTGGAAAACGAAGACACCGAAGCCGCCGCCCCCGATCAGCGCCGCGATGGTCGCAAGGCCGATATTCTGCACCAGAACGATGCGGATGCCGGTCAGGATGACCGGCAGGGCCAGCGGAAACTCGATGGTGAACAGCCGCTGAGTGTCCGTCATGCCGATGCCGCGTGCGGCCTCGTTGGCATCGCGCGGAACGTTGCGCAGCCCCAGGACCGTATTGGAGACGACCGGCAGCAGCGAATAGAGGAACAGGGCGAGGAAGGCCGGTGCCGCGCCGATGCCGCGAATGCCGATCGCCGATGCACCCGGTATGGTGAGCGCGATCCAGCCGAGCGGCGCGATCAACAGGCCGAACAGGGCGATCGACGGAATGGTCTGGATGATGTTGAGCACGTTCAGGACACCGGGGCGCAGGGATTCGACCCTGTGGCAGAGCACGCCAAGCGGCAGCCCGACGAGGACGGCCGCAAGCAGCGAACCGAGCGCCAGCGTCAGATGGGTGGCCGCCTCGTTCCAGAACGTCTCCGCCCGGCTGGCATATTCCTTCAGGACAGACAGGCCGTTCCAGCTGCCGGAGACGAGGATGCCGCCGATGGCGACGGCAACCGCGAGGAGAACCGCGACGCGCAGGGGTGGCGAGGGGCGAAGCCGCGTGACGGAATCCGCCGTCAGCAGCGCGAAGGCAAAGGACAGCTGCCAGAAGCCGGACGCCGGCGAGACGCGCGCGTAGCTGTTGTCCGGCGGCGTGAGATGCGTTGCCGCCAGACCGATGAAGACCGAGAGCGCGAGGAGCGCGGCGAGGCTTGCCGCAAGCCGGATCGGTATCGGCGTCCGGAAAAGCGCCATCGCGGCGACGGCCACCAGAAGCACGACGAGGGCGTATCCCAAGGGTTGCGGAAGCGCTTCCAGGATGGACCGCGGTTCCCCCTGGACGATCCTGTTCGCCCTGAATGTCGCAAACGGGGACAGTGCGATGCTGCAGGCGATCCATAGCGCGACGATCAGGCCAAGTTTGTCGAAACGAGCGGTCATGAAACGGACTTCCGACATGAATGTGCGTGGGGAGGCAAGGCAGGCCCTGTGCCGCATGGTCCGGGAGCATCTCCCCGACGGGGGAGATGCGTCGTCCTGCCGGAAGCGGCTCGTCGCGAGCCGATCCCGCGTTGCGGAGAGCTGCGGCGGGTACGCGCCACGGCGGGCCTTGCGCGAAGGCGGCGCCGACCTTTCCTACTTCAGAAAGCCGTTCTTCTTCAGGAAATCCTCGGCCACGGCCTTTGCAGGCTCGCCGCCGACCTGGACGCGACCGTTGAGCTCCTGCAGGGTCACCAGATCGAGCTTCTCGAAGACCGGCTTCAGCAGGGTTTCGATTTCCGGATGCTCGGCCAGCACGGCCTCGCGAATGATCGGAGCGGGCTGGTAGACCGGCTGCACGCCCTTATCATCGGCAAGCACGACGAGCCCGGAGGGCGCGATGCCGCCATCGGTCCCGTAGACCATCGCGGCGTTCGCGCCGTTGGTCTGGTTGGCGGCCGCAGCAATCGTTGCGGCCGTGTCGCCGCCGGACAGCGTGATCAGCTGTTCGGGCTTCAGCGTGAAGGCATAGGTTGTCTGGAAGGCGGGAAGCGCGGCGGCGGAATTGACGAATTCCGACGAGGCCGCCAGGATCACCTGGCCGCCATTGGCGACATACGCGCCGAAGTCGGACAGGGTGGCGAGCTTGTTCGCCTCCGTCACATCCTTGCGAAGGGCGATGGCCCAGGTGTTGTTGGCGGGCGACGGCGTCAGCCAGACGATCTTGTTGGCCTCATAGTCGAGCTTCTTCGCCTCCGCATAGGCCTTGGCAGCATCCTTCCAGAGCGGGTCGTCGGCCTTTTCGAAGAAGAAGGCGGCATTGCCGGTATATTCGGGATAGATGTCGATCTCGCCGGCCGTGATCGCCTGGCGCACGACCGGGGTGCCGCCAAGCTGGACGCGGTCGGTCGTCTCGATGTTGTTGGCATTCAGCACGGCAAGAATGATATTGCCGAGGACGCCGCCCTCCGTGTCGATCTTGGAGGATACGACAACCTGGGCCTCGGCCTGCGTCCCTGCAAGGAGCAGCAGGAAGGCGCCGGCGATCAACTTCGTCTTTCCAGACATATTCCGTTTCCTATCATCGTGTGTTTTGCCTGACGGATGCACGTTCGCGACGGCGCGTGCGGCCCGGTCATTTTTTGATCACGGATCGCCCCGCCCGTCGGGGCATGAAATTCCGATATAGGTCAGCGCCGGATAAAAAACACATCGCGGCCCGTTCTGCGGCGGACGCAGGAGGCGAAGGACCGGCAGGATACCGGACGGCTCCGTCAGTCGCCGCGGCCTTCGCCCTCGGAGGACGTAATTTCAATATTCTTCATAGAATAAGACGATTTTCTCTCGTCTCCTTCCGCGGGATGCCGGTATTCAGTGCCTTATCAACGGAGGACGTGACGAATGGCACTCTCAGCAGTTTTGCAGCAGACCGTCGAGACCCTGCGCAATGCGCTTCCCGCACCGATCTTTGACGCGATCGGTCAGTCGATCGCAGACCTCAAGCAAAGTGGGATAGAAGACCGGGCTCCGAAGGTCGGAGAGCGGATTTCATTGCCGGTGCTGACAGGTGCAGATGGCGGACGCATCGATCTGGCCGGACTTGCTGCGGACGGTCCCCTGGTCATCTCCTTCTACCGCGGGGGGTGGTGCCCGTACTGCTCGATCGAACTGCGCGGCCTGTCAGCGATTGCCGACGATCTGAAGCAACGGGGAGCGGCGCTCGTCGCGATATCGCCGGAAACGCCTGATAATGCTCTCGCAACGGCCGGCAAGAACGCGCTCGGATTTCCTGTGGCGGTCGACGCCAACAATGAATTTGCACGCTCGCTCGGCATCGTGTTCGCGCTGCCGGAGGGTCTGCGTCCGCTCTATCGCCAGATCGGAATCGACCTCCCCGTCTGGAACGGCGACGAGAGCCATGAACTGCCGCTGCCTGCCACCTTGATCGTCGACCGGGACGGCGTCGTGCGTTTCATCGATGCCGACGCGGATTTCACGCGACGGACCGAACCCGAGGATATCCTGAGCGCCCTCGCCGCAGTCTGAGCGAAATCCCCGAAAGAGAGCCGCAAGACGGTCATTTTCGTCCGGAATGCGCTTCGGGTCGAAGCGACGCCGTCTCCGTTCATGCACGGAAGGCACGTTCAAAACGGTCGATTGCGCGCAGGGTGACGACGGCGGCGGGAAGCATGAAAGCGAGGAAGAGCCATCCCGACAGGGCTCCGGCCTGAATGCCCGACAGCAGGACGCCGACGGTGCAGCCGAGCCCGGTCATCGCGCCCCATCCCATCAGAACGCCCCCGGCAAAGCGCGCGCAGAGGCCGCGCGGATCCGGCCAGGACGGTTTGAACTGGCCGCCCGCAAGCGCGGCCGCGAAGCTCGCGGAGACGAGGCCGATGACGAAGACCCCGTTCGCAGACAAGACCGATGTCTTGAGCGCGCTGATGCAGCCGCGCACCGTCTCCAGCCCGACCAGCGTTTCCGGCACGAGACCTGCGGCAAGGCCGGCCGTTCGCGTCAGGCTGCCCAGTTCCGCCGTCACGCCCAGTGGCGCGACGCGCAGATAGGAAACGGCGCCGATCACGGCAACGACAAGCCCCGTGACGACCGGCGGCCAGCGCCGGATGAACATCTGCTCGAATGCGGGAGCCGTCGCAGATGCCGCCCCGGTGCTTTTCGCCTTGCGCAGGACAAGCCAGGCCAGGAGCGAGATCACGACGAGCGCCAGACCGGTCGCGCCCGCATGACCGAAGATGGAGGGAAGCCATAAGGGGCGGTCATTATAGACCGTGACTGTATAAAGCCGGTTCCAGCTGAGGAAGCCCAGGAGGAAGCCGACGGCGGACCCGAGGAGTGCCGCCAGCGATCCGAAGGCGCCTTCACCCAGACGGTAGAGATGCGCCGAGAGGCACGAACCCGAAAGGGCCATTCCGACGCCGAAAGCCGTGGCGGCCAAGGCGAGCACCCAGCCGACGGGACCGATATGGGCCCCCGGCGGCAGGCGATCGGCCTGTGGCACCGGCACCCAGGCGCCGAAGACGGATTGATAGAGGATGACGCCGGCGCCCAGCGCGACCAGGATCGCGATCAGCCCCGAGGCCTCCCGGCGCTCGACGAAATCGCGCAGATTGCAGAGAAAGCAGAAGCGGCCCCGCTGCAGCACGATCCCGAATGCCGCGCCGGCAAGGAGGGAGAAGGAGAGGGTTCGACCGGCGGCATCCTGTGAAAGCCACAGGCTCCAGATCAGGATGGCGCCGATGACGGCGAGGGACAGGACGCGTGGAAGGAGAAGGGGCATGGCGGCTCGATCGCGGAACGGCAAGGGGCAGGCGCCTGGTGGCACCTGCCCCGGCAGACGCCCGGCACGGGGCGGACGGTCAAGGCCGGGACGGCCTATTTCCCGGTCCAGATCGTGCCGGCGAGGTTCGTCACGGGCACGCCGACCGCATTTCCGTACTCGGTCCACGACCCGTCATAGTTGCGCACGTCATAGCCGAGGATCTTCTTGAGGGCGAACCATGTATGGCTCGAGCGCTCGCCGATGCGGCAATAGGTGATGACCGGCGTCGACCCGTCGATGCCCTGCGCGGCATAGATGGCCCTGATGTCCGCCTCACTCTTGAACGTGCCGTCCTCGTTGACGATCTTGCCCCAGGGAACATTGACCGCCCCGGGAATATGGCCGGCGCGCACCGACAGCTCCTTGACGCCGTCGGGCGCGAAGATCTTGCCGGCATACTCGTCCGCCGAGCGGATATCGACCAGCTTGACGTCGTGCTTGCCTTCGGCGACGGCAACCACATCGACAAAGCGCGCGCGAACGGAAGTGTCGCGCTCCGCCAGCGTCAGGCTGGAATCCGCGTGGTCCGGCAGCGCGGTGTCGAGCGGAAGACCCTCGGCTTCCCAGAGCTTCCGCCCGCCGTCAAGCAGCTTGACCTGGCCGCCGAGCCCATAGACTTCGAACACCCAGGCGCCCCAGGCCGCAAACCAGTTGTTGTTGTCGCCGTAAAGCACGATCGTCGTGTCTTTCTCGACCCCGGCATCGCGCAGCACCTTTTCGAATGCCTCGCGGCTGGCGATGTCGCGCCGGGTCGGATCGACGAGATCGGTATGCCAGTCGAGATGCGCCGCGCCCGGAATGTGGCCCCGCTCATAGACGCCCGTGTCGACACTCACCTCGAAAATCCGCACCTTCGGATTTGCCAGATTCTCCTGCAACCATGCCGCATCCACCAGCGCCTCGGATGCCTGCGCGGCGCCTGAAAACGACAGGGCAGACGTCGCCAGTGCCAGAAATGTCGTTGCGGCCCAAATCCTTGCCATGAAATTCCTCCGGATCCTGTGTTGATACGGTTGAAGCTTCATGGAATTTCAAAGCCACAGAAAGAAATGATATTCTATAGATTCACTCAACATGAGATCGTTCTGGCAACGGCATTCCCCGTCATCACACTGTCGTGATATTCCTGAAGCAAGATCTCGTCCCGGCCGGAACATCCACCGGCAGGATGTCAGGGAGATTGCCGGCGATCCGCATGATCATTCGACGTCTGCTTGCACGGCGCCGGCCATTGCGGTTGCTCGACGGGGGAATTCAGCGGTTCCCGTCGCCTTCGGTCCGCAGGCTCGCCTCTCCTCGGCTGTCGCGTGACCCTGAGCGCCGCGCGCTGGCGCCGCCGCCTTCGTCTGGGATCCTTCGGCTGCATGCTTCGCCCCATGGTCGGCGCGGCGGCGAGCGACCTGCGCGGCCCGTGTCCCGGCCATACCGGGCGGCCACGATGCGTGATGACGGCTGCAGCCTGGCACAGCGCGCCGCGCAGGCGGACGTCCCCGCTCTGGCGATCCCGCCCGAGGGGTCGCGTTCGCCTGGCTGGTCGCGCGACGGCGCGAGGCAGACCCGCGGCCCGACCGTCGTCGACGATGTGGATTGGGAGGGATCGCCCGTCGCAAACGGGTCTCGTGTTGTGCGACACATGCAGCTTCCGGATGATCCCCTTCGCCGGCCGTCCCGCCGGACGGGTCGATAGTCCACACCGAAACACGGCCTGATCGGCGGTCGAACGGAAATATCCCTCAAAAAAGATATTTCAGAGTTAATCCATAAAAAAGATTAGCATTTCTGTGAGGACGGGTCCTCGCCCTTATGATCGGGTACATTCCTTCAAAGGCGCTCCTGCTTTCATATCTCGCCAGACCATCGCCCTCGGCACCATCCTCTATCCCAGCGGCCATCATGTGGCGGCCTGGCGGCATCCCGCGACCTCGGTGACGGCGAATATCGATGCCGGCCACTATATCCGTGCGGCGCGTGAAGCCGAGGATGCCGGTTTCGAGATCGCCTTCATCTCCGACCGGCTCGGCGTGCCGAAGGCGCGGGAAGAGGCGCTCCGGCGGGTCGACGAGTGGTCGCATGGTTTCGAGGCGCTGACGCTGGCCTCCGCCGTTGCTGTCTCCACCACCCGCATCGGCGTCGTCGCCACCGCGTCCACCACCTTCAACGAGCCGTTCAATCTCGCCCGGCAGCTCGCCTCCCTCGATCTGATCAGCGACGGCCGCATCGGCTGGAACATCGTCACCTCCTCGCTCGAGCAGGAAAGCGAGAATTTCAATCCCGTGCCGAGCTTCGACAATGGCGACCGCTACCGGCGGGCGGACGAGTTCGTCGATGCGGTGACGGCGCTGTGGCGAAGCTGGAAGCCGGACGGCTTTGTCCGCGACAAGGAAAGCGGCGTCTTCTTCGAGCCGGGCACGGTGAACGAGGCCGGCCATGCGGGCCCGCATTTTCGCACCCGCGGGCCGCTCAATGTCATCCCCTCGCGCCAGGGGCGGCCGCTGCTCGTGCAGGCGGGATCGTCGGAGGCCGGCAAGGCGCTGGCCGCGCGCACTGCCGATGTCGTCTTCACCGCCCAGCCCGATCTCGTCGCCGCGCGCGGCTTCTACCAGGATGTGAAGAGGCGCGTGGTGGCCGCCGGCCGCAACGCAGACGATCTGCGTGTTCTCCCCGGCATTTTTCCGGTGATCGGTGCAACGAGGGCCGACGCCGAGGATCGCTACGCCGAGCTTCAGCACCTGATCCAGACCGATGTGGCCCTGTCGCTGCTCGAAACCTATCTCGGCGATGTCGAACTCTCGGCCGTCGACCCGGATGGTCCCTTGCCGGATCTCCCCGTCTCCAATTCCATCCGCAGCCGCCAGTCGCTGCTCGTCGATATCGCCCGGCGCGAAAACCTGACCGTTCTCGGCCTTGCCCGCCGTATCGCCGGGGCGCGCGGCCATTTCCAGCTGATCGGCACGGCCGAGGATGTCGCCGGCGCCATCGAGGACTGGGTGGCCGGCGGTGCCGCCGATGGCTTCATGCTGCTGCCGCCGACCTTCCCGGATGGACAGACCGATTTCATCCGCCATGTCGTGCCGCTGCTGCGGCAACGCGGGCTCATCGCGGCACCCGATGCCTCCGGCACGGTGCGCGAGCGGCTCGCCCTGCCGCCCGTCGACGCCGCCTTTCCCCATCACCGGCGCGAACGCGCCTGATCCCCATCGCTCCTTCAACGAACGGATCTCTCATGCAATCCCTGATCAAGACGCTTCTCGCCACCTCGGCGCTTCTCGGCACGCTCTTCCCGGCCTTCGCCGGCGCCGCGCCGATCACCATCGCCGATCCCGGCTACGCGACGGCGCAAGGGACCGCCTATGTCGTCAAGGTGCTGCTCGAAGAGCAGCTCGGCAAGGACGTGGAGGCCGTCAAGGCCGGCTCCGTGCCGGTCATCTGGGAAGCGCTGAACCGCAACGCCGGCGAAGTCGACATCTGGACGGATGTCTGGCTGCCGAACCAGCAGGCGCTGGTCGACCAGTATGCCAAGGCCGGCGGCACCGTGACGCTCGCCGCCCATTCCTATCCGGGCACGCAGGGCTATTGCACGACGAAGGCGATCGCCGACAAATACGACATTCACTCGGTCTACGATCTCTCCGATCCGGCGAAGGCGGCGGTCTTCTCGGCCGATGGCAAGGGCAAGGGCCGCATCTGGCTCGGCGCCGCCGGCTGGCTGTCCACCAATATCGAGACCGTGCGCGCCCGCGACTACGGCTTTGCCGATTTCTTCGAGCTGCAGACGACCGACGAGGCCGTGGCGACGGCGGATCTCGATGCGGCGGTGAAGGCCGGCACCGGATGGGTCGGCTATTGCTACGGTCCGCACCAGAATTTTGCCCGCTACGACCTTGAAGTGCTGAAGGAGCCCGCCAACGATCCGGCGAAATGGACCTTCGTCGAGCCGTCCGATCCGAACTGGCTGGAAAAATCGAAGATTGCGACGGCCTACAAGGATGCCGCGATCCACATCGCCTATTCGAACACGCTGGCGAAGTCCGCGCCGGAGGTGGCCGCGATCCTCGAAAAGGTGACGTTCACCACGGATGCGGTGAGCAAGCTCGCCTTCGCCATCGCCGTCGAGGGCAAGACGCCGGAGGCGGCGGCGAAGGAATGGATCGCCGCCAACCCGGAGACCATTGCCGGCTGGACCGGGAACTGAAGCCGATGATCACGCTTGAGGACGTCTGGAAGGTCTTTGGCGCCGACGAGGCCGCGGTTCTGCGGCTCGCCCGCAGCGAGACGCCGGATGCGGACGCCCTCAAGCGGCTCTCCGGCGTGATCGGCGTCGCCGGCGCCTCGCTCACCATCGGGCGGGGCGAACTCGTCTGCCTGATGGGCCTGTCGGGCAGCGGCAAGTCGACGCTCGTGCGGCTGATCAACCGGCTCCTGGAGCCGAATGCGGGCCGCGTGCTGATCGATGGCGAGGATATCCTGACGCTCGACGCGAAAGCCCTGCGCCGCCTTCGGGCCCGGCGGATCGGCATGGTGTTCCAGTCCCATGCGCTGATCGGCCATCTGTCGATCCGCGACAATGTCGCGCTGCCGCTGGAAATCTGCGGCGTGGCGCGCACCGCGCGCGAGGATCGCGCCGAGGAACTGCTCGCCCGCGTCGGCCTTTCCGGGCTTGGCGACCGGCGCGTCTCGGCGCTTTCGGGCGGCATGCAGCAGCGTGTCGGCCTCGCCCGCGCGCTTGCGGCCGACCCGGACATCCTGCTGATGGACGAGCCGTTCAGCGCGCTCGACCCGCTGATCCGGCACGACCTGCAGACGCAGTTCATCGCCCTGTCGCAGGACCTGAAGAAGACCACGGTCTTCGTCACCCATGATGTCGAGGAGGCCTTCCGCATGGCCGATCGCGTCGTGCTGATGCGCTTCGGCCGCATCGTCCAGATCGGCACGCCGCGCGATCTCGTCGATCACCCCGCGGACGATTATGTCCGCCGTTTCGTCGCCGGCGCCGCACGCCATCTGGCGCCAACCGCCCCAGCCCGAGAAAAGGCGATCGCATGACCGACGCATCGACGCGCGAGGACGCGATTTCGCGTTTTGCCGGGCGCAGCGCGCCCTATTATCTGAGCGCCTTCGAGGCGATCGGGAAGCAACGCGGCTATGTCGCCTCCTTCAACATCGCCGCCGGCGTGTTCGGGCCGGTCTGGCTTGCCGGACGGAGGCTCTGGTCCGCCTTCTGGGCCTTTCTCATCGCCGATCTCCTGGCCGTCGTGCTCCTTTCCTTTGCGCTGAGCGGCGGGGCGGGCGCCGATCTCGGCGCGCGGGCCGACCGGCTGGAGGGGCTGGCCGCCACCCGATCGGCCGAGGCGAGCGCCGCAGCCGCGCGGGAGCCGGAGTCCGCGATGACACGGTCGCTGTCCCGGTCCGCGACCGCGCTCGAACAGGCGGCACGCGAGGCGCGGGAGGCCGCGGACGCGGCGCAATCCGGCGCATGGCGGGTCGCCTCGCTCGGTCTCGCCCTGCTGCTTGCCGCCCACGTCCTGACGGGTCTGATCGCCAACCATCTGGCGGAGCGGCGTTTTCGCGCCTGGCGGCTGGAGGCTACGGTGGGGACGGCGGATGTCAGCCTGCCGCATGCACTGGGTGCGCTCCTGCTGGTCGTGGCGCTTGTGCCGACCATTGTTCTGAGCTTCGCCGACCGGACGCTGTTTGCCGCCGTTCCCGCCAATCCCGAGTGGAATTCCGCCGCCGCCGCCTGGCTCGACGGCACCATCGGCGCGATCAGCCGCGGCGTCGCGCCGGCGGCCTCCGCGCTGACCTCGGGCATCGGCGGCCTGCTCGATCTGATGGAGGCGGCGCTGACCCGGACGCCCTGGCCGGTGGTGATGGCGATCATCCTGGCGCTTGCCTGGCAGCTCGCGGGTTTCCGGGTCTTCCTGCTGACGGCGGTCGGGATCAGCTATCTCGCCATTCTCGGCTATTGGGAAAAGAGCATGCAGACGGTCGCCCTGCTCGGCACGGCGGCGCTGATCTCGATCCTCATCGGCATTCCGCTCGGCATTCTCTGCGGCTACAGGCGCCGGGCGATGGCGGTGGTGCGGCCGCTCCTCGATTTCATGCAGACCATGCCGGCCTTCGTCTATCTCATCCCGGTGATCGCGCTGTTCGGCATCGGCAAGACGTCGGGCATCATCGCCACGGTGATCTTCGGCGTGCCGCCGGTGGTGCGGCTGACGGCGCTCGGCATCGCCTCCGTGCCGCCATCGGTGCGCGAGGCCGCGGTCGCCTTCGGCGCCACGCGCACGTTCCTTCTGTTCAAGGTCGACCTGCCGAGCGCAGCACCCTCGATCATGGCCGGCATCAGCCAGACGATCCTGATGTGCCTGTCGATGGTGGTGATCGCGGCGCTGATCGGCGCCAAGGGGCTGGGGGAGGACGTGCTGCATGCCCTGCAATATGCGGCGCAGGGACAGGGACTGCTCGCCGGCCTCGCCATCCTCGTCTGCGCCATCGTGCTCGACCGCATGGTGCAGGGCCGGCGTGGAGACCCCTGAGTTCCAGGCGGCTGTCCATTCCTGCCGGGCTGTCGCGGATCGTGGACGGTCGCGATCCCGTAACGCTGCCGCGACATCCGGGTTCGACTGTCGCGGCAAGCATGTCCGAGGGCATCGTCGGTCGGCCGTCTCGCCTTCATCATCAGCACAAGGCGTTGCCCTCGACGCGCAATGGGTCCTGTCGCCGGTCGGGCGACGGCCCGTCAGTCCTCGATGCGCAGGCCTGCCTTCAGGGTCACCTGATAGTGGGCAACGGCTCCGTCGACGATATGACCGCGGATCTCGCCGACCTCGAACCAGTCGAGATTGCGCAGGCTTTGGGAAGCCTTGCCGATCGCGCCCTTTATGGCGTCCTCGATCGAGGTTTCCGAACTGCCGACAAGTTCGACCTTTTTGTAGACATGGTCACTCATGGGTGTTTCCTTTCGATTGATATCTATGCCGCCAGCGAGGACGGCGCCTTGCCTCCGGCTCCCGCCATCAGCTGGTGGATCGATGCCACGACGTCGCCCGTCGAGGCATAGATCCGTCCATCCAGATCGATCACATGGAGCTTGACCGCGAGAAAGCGCAGCATGCCTGCCTCCGGAATGACGATGCCGACCGGAATGCCCGCATATTCGATGACCTGCTTTCCGATGTTCATGTCTCTTCACCCTGGAGCGCGACCGGCCCGCTGATCATCAGCTAGGGGCCGGGACAAAATAATCTAGTATTTTTATAGATTATTTTTCATCGTCGCGGATTGCACGGCATGGTTTGCCCAAATCCAACGTTCGACGCGACATCTTGTTCAAAATCAAAGGCGGCTGCGGATCCGCGTGCTCCGGGCGCGGGTGTCGGATCGCCCGATGCTGGCGGGGGAGCCGCACGGTCCGCCGCCCTGGAAGGGGATCGGTCATGGCGTATGGTTCATGAATCGGGCAGGGACTTGAAACAGCTGGATTGGAGACACGAGACCGAAGAGATCGTTGCGAAACTGCGGCAGCTTGGCCTGTTGGCGGCGCAGGGAACCATGGTCCGGTCGACAGGTGTGACGGACGGTAGAGACCATCGGCGGCAGTCCGGATGCGACCGCCCGAAGGGCGACCGTGTCAAGCGACCGGGGGAACGGAATGCAGAGGATAGCCGCCACCCTCTCGACTGTTCCTGGCGCGATGCCCGACGCACACCCTGCACGATCCGCTCCGCTGGACATCCCGCGCGGTCGGCCCGTGTCACCTGAACGGCGTCGAGCCGCCGTTTCGCGTCCCGTCGACACGCGCCGGCGCTGCGCCGCCGTCAGGTCAGCCGCCAGGCGGAGGGGGGCGCGGCGAGGTCGCGAACGACATCCGGCAGCGCGCCCGCCACAATCTGCGCGAGGCTGACGCCATCGAGAACCCGGACGATGCCTGCCCGGTAGGCCACCCAGACATCGCGCAGTGCCGAGGCGGTCGCATTGTAGTCGAGCGCCTGCGGCGTCGTTCCCCGGATGAGCACCAGTTCCCCTTCCACGGCGCGGATGATCTCGCCGACCGAAATCGTCGCGGGCGAGCGCGCCAGCCAGTAACCGCCGTCCGCTCCCCTCTGGCTGTTGACGATCCCGTCACGCCTGAGGTCGGACAGGATGTTGACGAGGAAATTCAGCGGGATCGCCTGGGCGCGGGCGATCGCCTCGCATTTTTGCGGCTCCCCGCTGGATGCGGCGAGCTCGATCATCGCCCGCACCGCATAGTCCGATTTCGCCGAGATGTGCATCGCTGGCCATTCCAATTCATCACTGATCTTGTGTGTTTCAAGATAGGGCGTCAAAAGCCAGGAAGACACCATGCCCGAACGATCCGCCGCCCTGCCGCCCGTCGCCCCGGTCGCCGCCGCGCCGCCGCTGGCGTTTCTCCAGCGCATGAAGCTCCTCGACGTCCTCCCCGTCCTCGTTCTCGTCGGCCTCGTCGTCTTCTTCGCGACCCAGGCGGACTCCTTTCTCGGCAGCCGCAATCTTCTCGTCATCAGCGGTCAGGTCGGCATTCTGCTGCTCGTCTCGCTCGGGGCGACGCTGGTCATCGTCGCCGGCAGCATCGATCTGTCCGTCGGGTCGGTGATCCTCCTGACCGGCGCCATCCTGTCGCGACTGATCGTCGCCGGCCACGAGTCGACCGTGCTGGTGCTTCTTGCCGCCATCGCCATCGTCGCCCTCGCAGGCCTCCTGAACGGCGCGATCTTCACCTTCGGCCGGGTTCCCTCCTTCATCGCCACGCTTGGCACGCTCTCCTTCTTCAGCGGCCTCGGCCTCACCATCAATGGCGGCCGCTCGATCAATTTCGATGCGCCCGGCGTGCTGGAGCTCGCGATCGGCCAGTGGATTCCGAACATCCAGAACAGCGCCATCATCGGCATCACTGCCTTTGTCGTCGTCTACGGACTTGCCCGTTTCACCCGCTTCGGCCTCTATCTTTACGCCATCGGCGGCAATGAACGGGTGGTGGCGCTGTCCGGCGTGCCGCTCCGGCGCTACAAGATCCTCGCCTTCGTGCTCTCCGGCATCACGGCGGCGCTGTCAGGACTGCTGATCACCGCGCAGCTGTCCTCGAGCGGTCCGTCGCTCGGCTCGACGTCGCTGCTCGACTCGCTCGCGGCAATCGTCATCGGCGGCACGGCGCTGTCGGGCGGCGTCGGCGGCGTTCACCGCACCTTCCTCGGCGTGCTGATCATCACCGTTCTCGTCAACGGGCTCAACCAGCTCGGCGTACAGGATTTCGCCCAGATCATGATCAAGGGTGCCGTCATCGTCATCGCCGCCATCTTCACCATGGCCTCCCAGCGCGGCCTGACGATCAAGTGACCCTGGAGCCCGTGGGGATCCGGGATTCCCGAGTTTCGGGGAATAGGATGCCCGCTCCGCATGGAACGTTTCATGCCGGCGGGCGCCAACCGGCGAAAATAGCCGCCACCGTCCGGGCAGGCGGACCCATCCGGGGCGAAGCGGTCGAAACAACCGGATGGCGCGGCCCGGCCGTGCCTCAAGACGGCCGTGGCGTCGGGACCGGCACGTCCGCCGCGCTGTCGTCGCGCCAGGTGCCGATCGCGTGGACCTCGGGCGCGAGCGCGTCGCGCAGGTAGGTCGGCTGGCCCGGCAGGCCCATCGGGTAGAGCGCGTCGCGGCGCGCCTCGTAGGCCGCGCTCTGGTCGGTGCAGAGCCGCAGGCGCATGTCCTCGGGCGGGCGATCGGCGCGGTTCGCAAGGCCTTCCACCAGGCCGGCGGCGGGCGGCAGGCGGCCCTCGAACGCCTCGGTCAGGTAAAGCGCCGAGCGCTCGTTGCGTTCCCGCTCCGTCGTCGCGCCGAGGATGACGACCATCACGCGCCGGCCGTTGCGCTCGGCGAGCGCGACGAGGTTGCGGCCGGAGGCGCAGAGGAAACCGGTCTTCATTCCGCTCGTGCCGGCAAAGCGCGTCAGGAGCAGGTTGTTCGAGCGGATCTCCTTGCCGTCGATCGTGACCGCCGTCGCCCGGAAGAAACGGCGGTGCTCCGCGAACATCCGGTCGATCGCCAGGCCGAGCAGCGCCAGATCGCGCGCCGTCGTCCGCGTCTCCCGGTTAAAGAGGCCGTTCGGATTGGCGAAATGCGTGCCGGTGAGGCCGAGGCGTTCGGCGGCCGCGTTCATTCGCCGGACGAAGGAGGCCTCGTCGCCGGCGACCGTTTCGGCGAGCGCCACGGCGACGTCGTTGGCCGAGGCGACGATCATGGCGTAGAGCGCGTCCTCCATCGTCATCGCCCGCCCGACCGCTAGGCCGGAGTCGGTGAAGGCCTGCCGCACCGCGTTGCGCGTCATGGTGACCGGCGTCGACAGCGTCACGCTGCCGGCCCGCAGCGCCTCGAAGGCGACGAAGGCCGACATCAGCTTGGCCGTCGAGGCCGGATACCAGGGCAGGCCGGCCTCCTCCTCGTAGAGCACCCGGTGGCTGTCGGCATCGACGACGAGCACCGGCGTCGCCGCGGCGGGCGCCGTGGCGGCGAGAAGAAGAAGGACCGCCGAAAGCCCTCGTCGAAGGCGTCGTCCCGTGCCGTGCGCAGTGATCATGGGCCGTCTCCCAGGGGATGAGGCCCTCTCCATGCCATGGGCCGCGGCCGCAAGACAAGCCGCGACGGGCCGGTCCGGCAGCAAAGTGATCGGGCGACCGGCCGCCCCTCGCCCGCCCGTCGAGAAAAAATTGCAGCCGTCAGGCCCGCTCGCCGCGCAGATCCTCCTCGATCCGTGACACATTCTGCATCATGCGCGCATCGCCGAAGGCGAGGCAGTGGAACAGCACCTCGTTGAACATGATCTCCAGCGCCCGCGTCATCACCGCGTCCGCGCCGAACAGGTTGATGCCGGGCGGCGTGATGATCGGGATGTCGACGATCTCCTCGAGCGCGGAACCGGGCACGCCGAGAATGGCGGCGATCGTGGCGCCGCGCGCCCTGGCGATCGTCGCCGCATGCACGGTCTGGCGCGTGCGGCCGGAATAGGAGATGGCGATGGCGAGGTCGCCCGGCTCCATCAGAGAGGCCCCGGCGATCTGGTTGTGGTGGTCGTCGGAAAAGCTGATGCGGATGCCGAGCCGCATCAGCCGCTGGTGCATGTCGAGCGCCACCACGGCGGACGCGCCGACGCCGAAGACCTGGATGGACTTGGCCTCGCGGATGGCCATGACCAGCCGGTCGAGCTCGCTCGAATGGGACAGGAGATCGGCGAAGCGCAGCGCCCGCACCGAGGCGCTGTGGAACACCTTGTAGGCGATCTCGGAAAAACTGTCGGAATGGGCGATCGTCCCGGACACGCTGCCGGCCGAGACCGGGCCCTGCATGCTGCGGCTTTCCTGCAAAAGCGCCCGGCGCAGCTCCTTCAGCCCCCCATAGCCGAGCCGCCGGCACAGCCGGTCGACGGTGGAGCGGCTCGTGCCGGTCTTCTCCGCGATCGCCGAGGAGGGAAGGCCGGCGACGTCATATTCGGCGATCGACAGCAACAGCTCGATCACCCGCTTCTCCGCCGCCGAAAAACTCATGCGCGAGACGCGATGCAGCAGGGAATCGCCGGTTTCGGCCATGAAAACCTCCTGAAAATGAAGCAATTTGCGTCATGAATTGCATAAAAAAATGTTTTGCGAAACATAAATTGTCATGTACCGATACGACCCTGTTCAAAGGGCGCTCGGGAGCGCGTCCGGTTTCAAACGGAGGAAGCACATGAATTTCGCGAAGAAAAGCGCGTGGATCGCGGCCCTTTCGGCCGCCACCATGCTGGCGACCGGCGGCGTCGCCTCGGCCGTCGAGCTGACGTTCTGGCACCACACCTATCCGCCGGCGCGCGACTTCATCGAGAAGAAGGCGGCCGAGTTCACCGCCCGGCATCCCGACATCACCATCAAGCTGCATGACGATCCGCATGGCGACTACGAGGTCAAGCTGCTCGCCGCGATCGCCGCCGGCAACGCCCCCGACATCGTCAACGTGCTCGACTACCTCTTCCCGCAATATGCCGGCCGCGGCATCCTCGCCGAAGTCGACAACGCCGCCTTCGGCGTCGCCTCGGCGGCCGAGCTCGAGGCGCTCTACCAGCCGCAGGCGCTGTCGGGTCTGACCATCGACGGCAAGGTCTACGGCGTGCCGGAGGAGTTCAACACGCTGGCGCTCTTCATCAACAAGGCGCATTTCAAGGAGATCGGCCTCGATGCCGAGGACCAGGCGACCTGGCCGAAGACCTGGAACGACCTGATCGACGTCTCGACGAAGCTGACCAAGGAGGACGGTTCGCGCCTCGGCTTCAACTGGGTCTGGAACCTCGATCCCTACTGGTATGCCCAGCAATACTGGCCGATCCTGCAGCAATATGGCTGCGACGTCGTCGATGCCGCCGGCAAGGCGACGATCAATTCGGACGCCTGCGTCAAGGCCTTCACGGAGACGTGGCAAGTGCTGATCGACAAGAAGATCGGCGGCCCGACCCTTGCGACGGTCAACCCGGTCAACGCGCTGCAGGATTTCAGCGAGGGGCGCCAGTCGATGGCGATCGCCGGCATCTGGGCGCCGCCGCTCTATTCCGAGGAGGTCAAGGCGCAATATGTGGTGGCGCCGCTGCCGCAGCTCGATCCCGCCAATCCGAAGACGCTGTTGAACTCCTATGCGCTCGCGGTGACCGCCGGCTCGAAGCACAAGAAGGAAGCCTTCGAATTCGTCAGCTTCCTCACCTCCGACAGCGCCGGCTATCTGGCCGCGACCGGCTACGTCACCGGCCGCAAGGGCTGGAACGAGTCGGAAACGGCGAAGAACACCAAGGGCGCCCAGATCTTCGCCGAGGGCCAGAAGCACGGCTCCTTCGTCTGGCGCTCCAAGACCTGGACGCAGGAAGGCAACGCCATCAAGGCGGCGATCGAGCAGTTCGCCCAAGGCGTTCCGGTCAAGGAGGCGCTCGACCAGGCGGCGGCCGACATCGACAGCGTGCGCCAGAAATAGGCGGACGGGGCATGGGGATCGGACGGGGCGGCTTCGGCCGGCATCATCGGGCTTTGTGGGGGGCGATCTTCGCGCTCCCCGCGCTCGCCTATATCCTGCTGTTCCAGCTCTATCCGATCCTCTTTTCCTTCTATATCAGCCTGCACGACTACGACCTGCTCTCCGATCCCGTCTTCGTCGGGTTCAAGCATTTCGCGGCCCTTCCCCAGGACCGGGCCTTCGTCTCCTCGCTCTGGATCACCGTCGCCTATGTGGTCTACACCGTGGTGCCGGTGCTCGGCCTGTCCTTCCTGCTCGCCTGGGCGCTGACCCAGGTGCGGACCTCGCGCGCACTCTGGCGCACGCTCCTCTTCGTCCCCTCGGTGCTGCCGATCGTCACGGTGGCGCTGGTGTGGAAGCTGATCTTCAACGTCAACGGCCCGCTGAACGACGCGGTCGCCTTTCTCGGCGGCTCGCGGATCCCCTGGCTGAACAGCAGCGGCTACGCGCCGCTGGCGCTCGTCATCATGAGTTGGTGGCATGCGGCGAGCTACTACATGATCATCTTCCTCGCCGGCTTCCTCGCCATCCCGCGCGACCATTACGAGGCGGCGGCGATCGACGGGGCGCAGGGCCTCCAGGTGCTCCGGCACATCACGCTGCCGGCGATGCAGCCGACGATCGCGCTCGCCGTGGTGCTTGCCACCGTCAACGGGCTGAAGACCTTCGCCTTCCAGCAGATCGTCACCGATGGCGGGCCGGCCAATTCGACGCAGATCCTGACGCTGTTGATCTACAAGACCTCCTTCAGCTATCTCGACATGGGACGGGCGAGCGCCTATTCCGTCGTGCTGTTCGGCGGCATCCTGCTGATCAGCCTGGTGCAGATCTGGTTCCTGAGGGAGCGCAATGTCTAACGCCGCCCACCGGATCGCCGCGCTCGCCATCCTCGCCGTCGCCGTCGCGCTGACGCTCTACCCGGTCGCCTGGATGCTGTCGGCCTCGCTGAAGCAGAGCCG
The DNA here is from genome assembly GCF_041928815.1 of Ensifer soli. Lineage (NCBI taxonomy): Bacteria > Pseudomonadati > Pseudomonadota > Alphaproteobacteria > Hyphomicrobiales > Rhizobiaceae > Ensifer > Ensifer soli. The sequence goes on from NZ_JBHFEI010000009.1 coordinate 110,970, forward strand.
CGAGATCTTCTCCACCTCGCTCTTTTCCCTCGGCACCGCAGGCTTCAAAAACTACCTCTCCGCCTTCGGCCAGCGGCCCTTCTTCCTCTATCTGTTCAATTCCGTGCTCGCCTCGGGCATCTCCGTCCTCCTGACGCTGGTGCTGAGCGCGCTCGCCGGCTACGGCTTCGCGAAATTCCCGCACCGGCTGGCGCCGCTCTTCTGGATCGTCGTGCTCGTTTCCGTCATGATCCCGCTGGAGGCGATCGTCATCCCGCTCTTCCTCGAGGTGCATGCCTTCGGCTGGACCAACACCTATGCCGGGCTGATCCTGCCGACGGCCTTCAACGTGGTCGGCATCTTCATCTTCCGCCAGGCGATGGTCTCGATCCCGGATGCCTATATCGAGGCGGCGCGCATCGACGGCGCCGGCGAGCTGCGCATCCTTCTCTCGGTGATCCTGCCGATGGTGCTGCCGACCGCCGGCGTCGTCGCGATCCTCACCTTCAACCTCACCTGGAACAGCTATCTCTGGCCGCTGATCGTCGCCTCCGACGACAGCCTGCGCACGCTGCCGCTCGGCATGGCCGCCTTCCAGGCCGGCTTCAACACCCAGTATGGCGAGGTGATGGCCGTGTCCGTCTTCGGCGCGCTGCCGACGGCGATCTTCTTCCTCTGCCTGCAGCGCTATTTCGTCGAAGGCGCCGTCGCCTCGGGGGTCAAATGAGATACGCGGTCGATCTCGGCGGAACCCATGTGCGCGTCGCCACCGCAGAGAACGGCTGCGACTTTCGCCACGAGCACCGCTCGCGCCGCCCCGCCGGCATGACGCCCGGCGATTTCGTCACGCTGCTGTCCGGCCTCGCCGACGCATGGGGAACTGGCATGCCCCGCTCGATCGGCGTCTCCGCCGCCGCCGTGGTCGGCGAGGGCGGGCTGCTGCTTGCCGCCGAGAACCTCGGCTGGAAGGACGTGCCGCTCGGGCGCCTGCTCAAGGACGCCTTCGCCTGCCCGGTCACCGTCGAGACCGACGTCGTCTGCGGCGCCACGTTCGAGGCGACGGCCGGCGCGGCGAAGGGGGCCGGATCGGCGCTCTATCTCGGTATCGGCACCGGCATCGGCCACGCCTTCATCCTGAACGGCCGCGTCTGGCGCGGGTCGCGGCGCGGCGCCAACGCCTTCGGCCATCTGGTGGTCGAACCCGACGGCGAGGCCTGCTACTGCGGCCATCGCGGCTGCCTCTGCACCGTCGCCTCCGGACGGGCGCAGGCGGGAAAGCCCGCCGATGCCCGGCCGCTCGAAATGCTGGCGCTCGCCGTCGGCAACGCCGTCACGCTCATCGAGCCGGAATGCATCATCCTCTCCGGCGGCGCGCTGAACCAGCCCTGGTTCGACCTCGTCGCGCTCGCCGATCTCGTTTCGTCCTTTTCCTATCCCGCGGCCCGCAAGCCGCGCTTCGTCCGCTCCAAGGCGGCCGAGCCGAACCTTTGCGGCGCCCTCATCCTCTCGCTGGAGACATCATGATCAGAGAAAGCGCCACCCACTGGATCGGCAGGGCCTATCGCGAAGGCTGGGCGATCGGCATGTTCAACGCCCATCACCTGGAGGCCGTGCAGGCGATCGCGTCCGCCGCCGAAAGGGCGAAGGCGCCGCTGATGCTGAGCACGACGATGGGTGGCATCCGGCATGTCGGCCTCGACTATTTCGTCGCCATGGCCGAGGTGGCGCGCCGGCGCGTCGCCGTGCCGCTGATCCTGCATCTCGACCACGGCGCCGACTACGACACCGTCGCCATGTGCATCGAGGCCGGCTTCGATTCCGTCATGATCGATGCGTCGAGCGCCTCCTACGACGAGAATGTCGCGCTGGTCAGCAAGGTGGTCAAGCTGGCCCGTCGCCACGGCGTCGGCGTCGAGGCGCAGATCGGCGAGACGCTGGCCGAGGAAGGCGACGCGGTCGTCGAGCGCAAGACGACGGTCGAGGAAGCGGTCGCCTTCGTCCGCGACACCGGCGTCGACTACCTCGCCGTTTCGATCGGCAACACGCCGGGCGTGCTCGGCAGCGGTGCCGCGATCGACGTGCCGCTGGTCGAGGCCCTGTCGGCGGCGCTGGAGATGCCGCTCGTCCTGCATGGCGGTACCAGCGTGCCGGCCGAGACGGTGGCGGCGGTGATCAAGGCGGGCATCGCCAAGGTCAATATCGACGCGGCGGTCAAGGGCGGCTTCCGCGAGGCCTTCATCAAGGCCTACGGCGTCGCCGATCCCGTCGTCGACACCCGCGCCCCCCTTGCCGAGGCGCGCAGGCTCGCCGAAGCGGCCGTCGATCACCGCCTGAGACTGTTCGGCGCGGACGGACGCGCGGAGTAAGGATCGTCCATGCCGGTCATGCCGCACTCCAACGTCATCCTGCTGGTGGGCCTGCCCGGCGTCGGAAAGACCACGCTCGCCACGGCGCTCGCCGCCCGCCTCGGCGCCGAGATCCTCAGCCGCGACCTGATCCGCGACGCGATCTTCCCGGATCGCTGGCTTGACTATTCGCCGGAGCAGAACCAGGTCGGCACCGACGCGCTGATGGCGGTGCTCGGCTATCTCCTGAAGCGGCACCGGCCGCCCTTCCTCATCATCGACGGCAAGCCCTTCTCGCGCGCCCGCGAGGTGGAGACCATCCTGTCGCTTGCGGCCGAGCACGGCGCGGCGGTGCGCGTGCTCCATTGCGACGCGCCGCTCGACGTGATCCGCGAGCGGCTGGCGCGGGGACTGGCGCAACCGGTCAACCAGCGGGCCGAGCGCACACCGCAGAAGGCCGAGCGGATCCACGGCGCCTTCGAGCCGCTCGCCGTGCCGCATCTGCGCCTCGACATGACGACACCGCTCGACGACACGGTGGCGCTGGCCGCCGCCTATGTCGAGGGCCGCCCCGGCCTTTCGGCCTCCGGATCCTGAGCCGTCCCGGCACCGTTCGGCATCGCTGCGGCCCACCGGTATCGGTCACGACCGCGCCGCCACGCGGGAGCCTGTCGGGGGCATCCCGAACCGGACGGGCTTTGCTCTTTTGTCGTCGCCTGTCTTTTCGGTATAACCGGATTTCCCCTGTCCCCGACAAATTCCAGAACCGGGAGAGACCATGCCGCGCTTCTCCGCCAATCTCGGCTTTCTCTGGCCGGATCGCCCGCTTCTCGAGCGCATCGACGCCGCCGGGGCCGCCGGCTTCCGCGCTGTCGAGCTGCACTGGCCGCAGGACGTGGCGCCGGATGCGGTTCGCGCGCGCTGCGCGGCGCAGGGGCTCCGGCTTCTCGGCATCAACACGCCGCCCGGGCGCACCGAGCTCGGCGAATTCGGCCTCGGCGCCCTGCCGGGCCGGGAGTCGGAGTTTCTCGACGGGTTTTCCGTAACGCTCGACTGGGCAAGGCGCGCCGGCGCCGGCGCCATCCATGTGATGGCGGGCGTCGTTCCGCCCGGGGCTCGGGACGCCGCGCGCGCGACCCTCATCGACAATCTCCGCCGCGCGGCAGGAATGGCCCCGGAGATGACGCTTCTCCTCGAAGGCATCAACCAGACGGACAGGCCGGGCTATTTCTATTCGACCCTCGAGGCGAAGGCGGGCGTTCTTGCCGAAACCGGCGCGGCGAATGTCCGGATCCTGTTCGACGCCTACCATGTCGGCCTCTCCGAGGGCGACGTCCTCGGCCGCCTCGAACGCTACCTGCCGCTCGTCGGCCATGTGCAGATCGCGGCGGTGCCGAGCCGCGCCGAGCCGGACGAGGGCGAGGTCGACTACCGGCATGTCTTCGACACCCTCGACCGGCTCGGCTATGCCGGCTGGGTCGGCTGCGAATACAGGCCCCGCGCCGGAACCGACCCCGGGCTCGACTGGGTGCGGACCCTGGGCGTCACGCTCTGAGGACGACCGGGCGTCTACGCGCCGCCCGACCCGGCGTCCCGACGACTCGCCGGAACCGCCTCCGGGGCCTCACCGGCGAAGACCGGTTCACCGGATGGGCTCAAGCCTTTTGTCCTTGTCGCATTGCCCGATGCCGAAGCGGTCCCGCGTCGGCTGGACATGCCCCGGTTTCCAGAGATCCTTCCGGAGGCCCGGCCTTCGTCCCGATCTTGCCGGCGCCCGGAGTGCCACGCGGAGTGCGGGACGCCGCCGCGATACGACGGCAGCCTGGCGTCGGACACCGGCGGCCGGCATCGCCGCGGGCGCCGAACCGGCCGGCGGAAGGCGCGGCGTCCTTCCAGCCTGCCGGATCCAGCTCAACGGTCTTCTCCCTCATGGCAGGGTATAGGCGATGACATAGTCGCCGGCCCTCGTGCCGATCGATCCGTGGCCGCCCGCGACGATGACGACGAACTGCCGGCCGTCGTCGGTCGCGTAGGTCATCGGCGTGGCCTGGCCGCCGGCGGGCAGGCGCGCCTCCCAGAGCTGACGGCCGTCGGTGACGTCGTAGGCGCGCAGGTAGTCGTCGACGGCGGCCGCGAGGAAGGCGACGCCGCCGCGCGTGACGATCGGTCCGCCGATGCCGGGAACGCCGAGCCGGAAGGGCAGCGGCAGCGGTGTCATGTCGTAGACGGTGCCGTTGCGGCGCTTGTAGGCGATGTCGCCGGTCCTCAGGTCGACGCCGGCGACATAGCCCCAGGGCGGCGCCTGGCAGGGAATGCCGAGCGGCCCGAGGAAGGGACCCATGAAGACGCCGTAGGGGGCGCCGTCATTGCGGTTCAGGCCCTGCTCGCTCGCCGTCTCGTCCTCGCCCTTGGGCGGGATCTCGTCGCGCGGCACCAGCCGCGAGGTGAAGGCGAGATAGGTCGGCATCGAGAACAGGATCTGCCGCTCCGGATCGACCGCGACGCTGCCCCAGTTGAACGTGCCGAAATTGCCGGGATAGACGATCGTGCCCTGCAGCGAGGGCGGGGTATAGCGGCCGTCGTAGCGCAGGCGGTGGAACTGGATGCGGCAGGCGAGCTGGTCGATCAGCGTGATGCCCCACATGTCGCTCTCGCGCAGCCTCGGCGGCTCGAAGGAAAGGTCGGAGACCGGCTGGGTCGGCGCGGTGAAATCCTCCGGGATGGCGCCGCCCGGCGCCGGGACCTCGCGCACGGGGATGACCGGCTCGCCGGTGCGGCGGTCGAGGACGTAGATGTCGCCCTGCTTCGTCGGCCCGACCAGCGCGGGAACCGTGCTGCCGTCCGGCCGCGCCAGGTCGAGCAGCACCGGTTGGGCCGGCACGTCCATGTCCCAGAGGTCGTGATGGACGGTCTGGCGCACCCAGCGCACCTGACCGGACGCGATGTCGAGCGCGACGATCGACGAGGAAAAACGTTCGACGGCGGGGCTGCGGCCCATGCCAAGCTGGTCGGGGACCTGGTTGCCGAGCGGGATGTAGACGAGGCCAAGGCCCGGATCGTAGCTGAAGACCGACCAGCTGTTCGGCGAATTGGTGGTGTAGAATTCACCCGGACCGAGCGGAGCGGTCTGATCCGGATTGCCCGAATCCCAGTTCCAGAGGAGCGCGCCGCTGCGCACGTCGAAGGCGCGGATGACGCCGGACTGGGATTTGGTGGAGTAATTGTCGTTGACCGCGCCGCCGATGATGATCCGGCCGTCGGTGATCACGGGTGGCGAGGTGGAGTAGTAGTAGCCGGCCGGATTGTAGCGCATGCCCGCCCCGAGATCGAGCGTGCCGCGATCGGCGAAGCCGGTGCAGACGGCACCGGTCCGGGCGTCGAGCGCGATCAGGCGGGCATCCGAGGTCGGCAGGTAGACGCGCTGCGCACAGGGCGCGCCGGCGGGCGTCGCCTCGTCCTCGAAATAGGAGACGCCGCGGCAGGTCTGGTGCTGGCGGTCCGGGTTGAGGCCCGCATTGGGGGCGTAGCGCCACGTTTCCTTGCCCGTGGTCGCATCGAGCGCGATCGCCAGATTGTGGGGCGTGCAGAGATAGAGCGTGTTGCCGACCTTCAGCGGCGTCACCTGATAGGTGGTCTCGCCGACATCCTCCGGCAGCTTGACGTCCCCGGTCCGGTACTGCCAGGCGACCTTCAGCGTCGCCACGTTCTGCGGCGTGATGCGGTCGAGCGGCGAGAAGCGCTGGCCGAGCGGGGTGCGGCCATACTGGTGCCATTCCCCATCGGGAACGCCGGCGGAGGGGGCCTGCGCCACCCGCTCGGCCGGCAGGCTGCCGGCGACCTCATGCGTGTCGACCGTCATCGCATAGCCGGCGACGAGAACCGAGAGGCCGACCGAAAGGCCGAGCGCGGCGGCGCCGGCCCGGGCCGTTCGTCCGCCGGAAAGACGCCGCCGGACGAACGGTGTCAGGAGCCACAGGCCGATGACGATCAGCAGGCCGCCGCGCGGGCCAAGCTGCCACCAGTCGAAGCCGACCTCGAGGAGCGCCCAGCCGAGGGCGCCGAGGATAAGGGCGGCATGGACCCAGAGGGCGGCGGCCGAGCGGCGCAGAAGCAGGAACGCGGTCGCGAGCGACAGGACCCCGGCGGCGAGATAGAACGGCGTCCCGCCCAGCATCACGAGCCAGAGACCGCCTCCGCCGAGCACCAGGCCGAGAAGAGCGATGAGGACGGCGGTGATGGTGATCGTCATGCTGGCTCCCTCGAAGAACAGTCTGCATCGCGGCCGCCGCGGGTCTCACGGATCCGTTCCGGCCGCATGGGGCGCGGATCGTGCCCGGCAAAGGCTGCCACGGCGACGGCGGGACGCGTGCGAGCCTTCACGGGTTCCACGATCCTCGACCTTCGCGCGATGCCCCAAGTCCTGAAACAGGCCGGGACACCGGATTGTTCCGCGCTGCATCGGCGATTGCGGGCGCATGCCCCGGTCGAGAGACGGCCGGATCGGCAGCGATCCCTCCTTCACGGGCCTCGCGCCGCCCCCGGCACGGGCCGGGATGCCCTGCCGGCCTCCTCCCGCCTGCGATCCTCCGCTCCCGTCGCGGTGTCGAGCAGGCTCGCCCGGCGGCCCCGGGGATGGCGGATGCCGACGCGCCGCGCCGCAGCCGGACCGTCCGGCGCCCGGCAGGCGGCGCCTCGCGGGCCGGAGCCTTTCCCGACACATCCGGACATGCTCCCGGCGGCACAGGAGCCGTCGCCCTGTCCCGCCTCGGCTGCGCGCGGCCGCCCGGCCACCTCGTCGCCCTGGCTCCAGATCCGATCCGCCGCCCGGAGCGTAACAGGGGCGAAGACACGCACAAAAGACAAGCGAAGAAGCGTCCCGCCGTGACCCGTTGCCGCCATCTCATTTTCCTCCTCGGCGACCAGCTTTCGCCGGCGATGTCCAGCCTGCGTGAGGCCGACCCGGCGCGCGATGTCGTTCTGATCTGCGAGGTCGCCGAGGAGGCGACCTATGTCGCCCATCACGCCCAGAAGCTGGTGTTCTTCTTCTCCGCCATGCGCCATTTCGCCGACGAGCTCACAGCCGCAGGCTTCCGGGTCCGCTACGTCCGGCTCGACGATCCGGAAAACACGGGCGCGCTTACCGGCGAGCTGCGGCGCGCGGCGGCGGCGCTGAACCCTGAGCGGATCGTCATCACCGAGCCCGGCGAATGGCGGGTCGAGCAGGCGCTTTCGGCCGTCGACCTCGGGGATGCCACCGTCGAGATGCGCGAGGACGACCGCTTCCTCTGTTCGCGCGCCGATTTCGCCCGCTTCGCAGACGGGCGGCGCAGCCTCGTCATGGAGTTCTTCTACCGCGAGATGCGGCGCAGGACCGGCCTTCTGATGCAGGGCGACCGGCCGGCCGGCGGACGATGGAACTTCGACAGCGAGAACCGCAAGCCCGCCCGCCCCGATCTCTTCAGGCCGCCCCGCCGGCCGTTCGCACCGGATGCGATCACCCGCGCGGTGATCGCCCTCGTCGAGGCGCGGTTCCCCGGCCATATGGGCGACGCGCGGGGGTTCGGCCTCGCGGTGACGCGGGCGGAGGCGGAACGGGCGGCCGACGATTTCATCGCCGATTTCCTGCCCGCCTTCGGCGACACCCAGGACGCGATGCTGCGCGACGATCCCTTCCTCAACCACGCCCTGCTCTCGCCCTATCTCAATGTCGGGCTCCTCGATCCGCTGTCGCTCTGCCGCAGTGCGGAGCGCGCCTATGAGCAGGGCGACGCGCCGCTCAACGCCGTCGAGGGTTTCATCCGCCAGATCATCGGCTGGCGCGAATACATGCGCGGCATCTACTGGCGCTTCATGCCGGCCTATGCCGAGGGCAACCATTTCGGCGCGCGACGGCCGCTGCCCGATTTCTTCTGGACCGGCCGCACGCGGATGGCCTGCCTTGCCACCGTCATCGGCGCGACGATCCGCAACGCCTATGCCCACCACATCCAGCGGCTGATGATCACCGGCAATTTCGCCCTTCTCGCCGCGCTCGATCCGAAGGCGGTGCATGTGTGGTACCTGGAGGTCTATGCCGACGCGGTCGAATGGGTGGAACTGCCGAACGTCATCGGCATGAGCCAGTTCGCCGATGGCGGCCTGCTCGGCTCCAAGCCCTATGCGGCGGGCGGCGCCTATATCTCGCGCATGTCGGACTATTGCGAGGGCTGCGCCTATGACGTGCGCCGCAGGACCGGCGAGGGCGCCTGTCCCTTCAACGCGCTCTACTGGGATTTCATCGGCCGGAACGAGGCGCTGCTTTCCGGCAACCGGCGCATGGCGCAGACGCTGTCGACCTGGCGGCGGATGACGGAGGCCGACCGGACCGCCTGCCGCGACAGCGCCCGCGATTTTCTCGCCCGGCTCGATGCGGGAGAGAACGTATAGGGCCTGTCCAGCCGAAGCGGGACCGCGTTGGCGCCGGACAATCCGGCAGAAACAAAAGGAGAGAAGGTCCGTCAGGGATCAGGTGGACTCCGGTCATTCCGGAGACACACGGACAACAAAGGAGCGGACGGCATGTCCGGCGGACACGGCTTCACCGGAGAGACGCTCTCCGCTCCCACGCCCTGCCCGCAGATGGCATCCGATGCGGCCCGGGCGCGCAATGCCCCAGACCATGCCGCGCCGGAGCGGGTTCTTCCCGGCGTTGGAGAGAGACAACAGGCTATGTCCGGCCCGGGCGATCAGGCTCCGGCGGACGTCTTTGAAGGAGGATGGCATGTCGATGATGTCCCTTGCGCCGGGCTACAGGGCGCTCGTGATCGGCGCCAGCGGCGGGATCGGCGCGGCGGTGGCGGATGCGCTCTCGGCCGATCCGCGCTGTGGCGGCCTCACGCGGTTGTCGCGCAGCGGCGACGGGCTGGACCTGACCGACGAGGAGACCGTCGCCGGCGCCGCCCGCGCCATCGACCACGATCTGGATCTCGTCTTCTGCGCCACCGGCGCGCTTTCGATCGCCGGCTCCCGCCCGGAAAAGGCGATCCGCGAGATCTCTCCCGCCGCGATGATGGAGCAGTTCGCGCTGAACGCGCTCGGGCCGGCGCTGGTCCTCAAGCATTTCGCGCCGAAGCTCGCGCGGCAGCAGCGCGCGCTGATGCTCTTTCTCTCCGCGCGGGTCGGATCGATCGGCGACAATCGCCTCGGCGGCTGGATCTCCTACCGCGCGGCCAAGGCGGCGCTGAACCAGATCGTCCATACGGCGGCGATCGAGATCGCCCGCAGCCGCCCCGACGCCGTGGTCGCCGCCCTCCATCCCGGTACGGTGGCGACCGCGCTCACCGAGGCCTATGCCGGAAACCACGCCCGGATGCGGCCGGACGAAAGCGCCAAGGCGATGCTCGCCGTCGCCGATGGCTTGCGCAACGAGGACAGCGGCTCGTTCCTCGCCTATGACGGCACGCCGGTGCCCTGGTAGGCACGGCAGGCCGAGCGCGTCGGGCGGTCTTCGGGTAACGCGGGCGCACATGGCCCCGGCGCGCCGCCCGGCCGCGGCACTCGCACTGTCGAGGCAGGCGCGGCTCCCGTCGAGCCGATGGGCATCAGGCAGACGCTCGGAAAGCACACGATTCAGCGTCGCCCGGACGGCGGTCGCCTCCTGTTCTTTACGCGGAACGGTCGGATGCGACCCCTTCGGTCCGGTCTTGAGATCCTCGAACATAGCGCGCTTTCGCCATGGTGACGGTGGTCCAAGACCGCCCGCGACATGACGCCTCGAAAAAGACAGTGGATGCCGACCGTCAGGACCCGATCGGTAGGACCCGTCCGGGACGCCCGGCGCATCGCCACCCGATTTCCCCGGCGTCGCATGGCCATGTCGGGGGCGCGCCGACCAGACCACCGGATGACGCGCTCACCGGACCAGGAGACGCACCGGCGATGCCGGAGCGCAGGCGACGCAACCCCTTCCGACGGGCGCTCCCGCGCTTCCTCTCGAAGCATCACCGTGCCGGCCCCCGCTTCGCTCCGGTCCGAGGCTGCTTGAGACCGCCCGCCCGCCGACGGTGGTCATTGAGCAAGGCGCTTCGCGGCGAGACCTTTCGAAATTGCATGCGATTATTGCATGCTTTTGTGACGTTACATGCGGGCGAATGCTCAAGCTTTATGCATGCAGAAGCGCGCAACTTCTCTTGCCGAACGGTGCGTGTGGTCTAAGCTCACGGAAAGGCGGGATTTTTCAACGTAACCACGATCTGGCACGGTGCTTGCTTTTACTATTGCATGCGATGATCGCATACAATAGGAGAGACGGACATGCGCAAACTTCCCTTCATGGCGCGCGACATCAGCCGCCGCGGTTTCCTCAAGGCCGGTGCCGCGGGCGTGGCGCTGTCGGCCGCCTCGTCATGGTCGCCGGCCCGCGCCGACGATCCGCAGGTGCTGAACTACCTGTCCTGGCCCGGCAATGCCGATCCCTATCTCATCGCCGACTTCGAGAAGGCGAACAACGTCAAGGTGCAGATCAAGGAATATGTCGGCGGCGACCAGATGCTCGCCGTCATCAACCAGTCACCGCCCGGCTCCTTCGACGTCGTGCTCGCCGATGCCGAATACATGCACCTGCTGCACGAGGCCGATTTCCTCGAGGAGCTCGATCCGGCCGACTATCCGCTCGCCGACTTCTTCCCCGAATTCCAGAAATTCCCGCTGCACTGGTTCGACGACAGGCTCTATGGCGTGATGACCGATTTCGGCTATCTCGGCCTCTCCTACAACACCAAGGAATTCACCGCCGACGAGGTGAAGTCCTATGCCTCGATGTGGACGGACAAGGCCAAGGGCAAGGTCGGCTTCTTCGACTGGTACCTGACCTCGATGGGCGCGATCAGCCTGTCGAACGGCAGCCGCCCGCCCTTCGACATCGACGGCGCGCATTTCGACATGCTGAAGGAGAAGCTCTTCTCGCTGAAGCCGCAGGCGTCCGGCTTCTACACGATCGCCGACATCTTCTCCTCGCTGACGAACGGCCGCGCCCAGCTCATCCCCGGCATCGGCGAATGGATCACGCTCGGCCTGCGCCAGAGCGGCGTGCCCGTCGACACGATCATCCCCGACGAGGGCGGGCTGCAGTGGACGGAATCGCTCTCGATCGTCAAGGGCTCGCCCAAGGTCGATCTCGCCCGCAAGTTCATCCAGTACACGACCGCGCCGGAAGGCCAGGTGAAGATGGCGACCAAGGTCGACAACAAGAAATCGATCCCCTCGGTCAAGGGCTGGGAACTGCTCAACAAGACGATGCCGCAGGAGGCCGAGATCCTGCGCCTGCAGTTCGACAGGCCGAACGTCATGGACGAATACAAGGCCGGCAAGATCGCGCTGCGCCAGCTTCCCGTCCAGCAGTCGATCGAGGACTGGAACGACGTCTGGAGCGAGTTCAAGTCCGCGTGAGGGCGAGGGGAGCGTTTCGCATGACACAGGCCGACCATTCCTACGCCGATGCGGCCGGCGCGCCGGTCAGGGGATTTTTCCTCAGCCGGCGCACCGCCGGATCGCCGGCAGCCGTGCCCGTCATCCTGGGCGCTCCCGTCCTTCTCTGGCAGGCCGTGTTCTTCGCGGCCCCGCTCGTCTTCCTCCTCGTCGTCACCTTCTGGACCGTACGGTCCTTCAAGCTGTCGCCGGCCTTCTCTTTCGACAACTGGCAGAAGGTGCTCGCCTCGACGCCGTTCCAGAAGGCGCTGGTCCACACGGTCGAGGTCTCGGCGCTCTGCGCCGTGCTGACGCTCGCCGTCGCCCTGCCGGCGGCCTACACCATCGCGTTCCGCCTCTCGCCGCGGCTGCGGGCGCTCGCCGTCGCGGCGCTCGTCGTCCCGGTCTTTTCGAGCTACCTGCTGCGCATCTACGCCTGGCAGATCGTGCTCAGCCCCGGCGGCATCGTCAACAGCGTGACGCGGCCTCTTTTCGGCCTCGACCTGGCGCTGCTCGGCGGCGCCTTCTCGCTGCAGGTCGGCTTCCTCACGCTGACGCTGCCGGTCGCGGTGCTGATCCTGGTGCTCGCCTTCTCCGGCATCGACCGCAGCCTGATCGAGGCCGCCGCCAATCTCGGCTGCCGGCGCGCCCGCATCGTCTGGCACGTGCTGCTGCCCTCGGTGCGCAACGCCATCCTGCTTGCCGCCTCGACCGCCTTCCTCATGGCCTTCGGCGACTATATCAGCCCGGTCTTCCTCACCGGCAGCAAGCCGCCGACGCTGTCGATCCTGATCGTCGACACGGTGAAGTCCGGCTCGCAATGGCCGCGCGCCTCGGTGATCGGCGTCAGCATGCTGGCGATCCTCACCGTCGTCCTCCTCGCCTTCAACCGGCTCGGGCGCGAGCGCCGCGGGCGCCGCGGGCGAAAGGAGGCATGACCATGGCCCGGTCCGCAACACGTCTCTCGCGCGCGGCGCAATACGCGCTGCTCGTCCTTCTCTTCGGCTTCATCGCCACGCCGATGCTGGTGATCGCCGTCTTTTCCTTCGACGCCAACCGCTTCCCCACGATCCCCTGGGGCGGCTTCAGCCTGGACTGGCATGTGGCCGCGCTCGGCGACACGATGATCCGCACCGCCTTCGCCAACAGCCTGACGGTGGCGCTGTCGACCGCCATCGTCTCGACGATCCTCGGCTTCTGCGCCGCCTATCTCGACTACCGCTACGTCTTTCGCGGCAAGGCGCTGTTCGGGCTCATGGTCGCGATCCCGCCGGCGGTTCCGGCGAGCATCCTCGGCATGGCGATGCTCGCCTTCCTGTCGCGGCTCGGCCTCTTCGGCAGCGTCGGCGCCATCGTCGCCTGCCATGTCGCGATCGCCACCTCGTTTGCGATGGCGATCATACGCTTGCGGCTGCGCGACTTCCCGCGCGACCTGGAGCCGGCCGCCTGGAACCTGGGCGCGCCGCCCTTCGTCACGCTGATGCGCGTCGTCGTGCCCTTCTGCAAGCCGGCGCTCGTCGCCTCCTTCTTCCTGACCGCCGCCGTCTCCTTCGACGAGTTCCTCATCGCCTGGTTCGTCGGCGGCACGGTGGAAACGCTGCCGGTGCGCATCCTCAACCTGTTGCAGGGCCAGGTGAACCCGAAGATCAACGCGATCGGCACGGTCGTCCTCGCCATCAGCATCACCCTGGTGCTTCTCGCCCAACGCTTCGTCGGCGTCAGCGCCGCCGCCCGCCCGAAAAAGACGGAAGGATGACGCCGTGACCGATGCCTTCGTATCCCTGAAAAAGCTCGACAAGCAGTATCCCGGCCACCATGCCGTGCGCGGCATCGACCTCGACATCCGGACGGGCGAGTTCGTCGCGCTGATGGGCCCGTCCGGCTGCGGCAAGTCGACGACGCTGCGGCTGATCGCCGGCCTCGACACGCCGACCTCCGGCGAAGTGCGGATCGGCGGCCGGCGGATGAACGACGTGCCGGCCTTCCAGCGCGACACGCCGATGGTCTGGCAGAGCCTCGCGCTCTTTCCCTTCCTCTCCGTCGTCGAGAACGTCGAATTCCCGCTCCGGATGAAGAGGATCGGCCCGGTCGAGCGGCGCCGGCGCGCGATGGAATGGCTCGACCGCATGGGGCTTTCCGCCATGGCCGGGCGCGACATCGCCCAGCTTTCCGGCGGCCAGCGCCAGCGCGTCGCGATCGCCCGCGCGCTCGTCACCCAGCCGCCGGTGCTGCTCCTCGACGAGCCGCTCTCCGCCCTCGACGCCCATCTGCGGGTGCGCATGCAGACCGAGCTGTCGCGCCTGCACAAGGAACTCGGCATCACCTTCATCTACGTCACCCACGCCCAGTCGGAGGCCTTCGCGCTCGCCGACCGCATCGTGCTGATGAGCGACGGGGCGATCCAGCAGTCCGGCCGGCCGCAGGACGTCTATCGCGAGCCGGCCAATGCCTTCGTCGCCGAGTTCATGGGGATGAACAACATCCTCTCCGGCACGCTTTGCGGCCGCGACGGCGCCTTCGCGCGGATCGACACCGGTGCCGGGCGGTTCCGCATTCCGGCGGGCGCGCTCCCCTCCTCGGGGCCGGCGCGCTTCGTCGTCGCCGCCGACCGCATCGCGCTCTCCGCCGCGCCGGCGCCGGAGGCCGACAACCGGCTCGCCGGCACCGTCATCGGCATCGAGTTCGTCGGCTCGGTCCAGACGGTGTTCGTCGAGGCCGGCGGCGCGGAGTTCCGCGTGCAGAAGCAGCAGCACGAGATCGACGCGCTCGATCTCGCGCCCGGCCGCGCCGTCCATCTCTCCTGGCAGCCCGCCCATGCCTGGGTGCTGCCGCAGAACACATGAACAGAAGGAGGCCCATCCATGACCTATAACGAGGATTTCATGAAACGCGCGGTCGAGATCTCGCGCCGCGCGCTCAGCGAACCCGGCACCGAGCCCTTCGGCGCCGTCGTCGTGCGCGACGGGCGGATCGTCGGCGAGGGGCTGAACCATTCGGCCGCCCGTTTCGATCCGACGTCCCATGGCGAGGTCGAGGCGATCCGCGATGCCTGCCGCAGGCTCGAAACCGTCGACCTTACGGGCGCCGACATGTACACATCCTGCGAACCCTGCGCCATGTGCGTGGCGACGATGGGCGTTGCGGGCCTGTCGCGGCTCTACTACGCCTCGTCGATGGAAGAGGCGGGACGCGCGTTTCAGACCCTGACGACGGCGGAGCGCCATCCGATCGACGTCGACAGGCTGCGCGCGGCCGCCGGCGCCCTCGTCGGCGATCGCGACATGCCCTCGGAGCAGCATCTCGCCGGGGCGGCGACGGAGATCCTCGACGCCTGGGTCCGCATGAAGAAAGGCCAGTGACGATGAAGAATGCGCAGAGCGGGGCGACGTCGCGCTCCGTCAACGACCCGACCGCCAAGGGCAAGGGCCCGCCCGCCGACGACGACATCACCGCCAGGCCCGCGCCGTCGTCGCGCACGGAAGCCGTGCAGGAGGCGCTGCGCCAGGCGATCATCGAGCAGAAGCTCAGGCCCGGCGCCCGTCTTCCCGAGGATGCGCTGGGCGAAACCTTCGGCACCAGCCGCACCATTGCACGGGAGGCGCTGGGCCGCCTCGCCGTGGAAGGACTGGTCGACTTGAAACCGAACAAGGGCGCCTTCGTCGCCAATCCGACGCTGGAGGAAGGGCGCGACATCTTCCTCGTCCGCCGCGGCCTCGAACAGACCGTCACCTCCCTGCTCGCCGGCCGGCTGAAGCCGGAGCAGGTCGCGCAGTTGAAGGCCTTCAACGAGAAGGAGCGCTCGGTCTCCGGTATCGACGAGCGGGAATCGATCCGGCTCGCCGGCGAGTTCCACCTCGTGCTCGCCCGCATGACAGGCAACCAGCTGCTGATCCGCTACGTCACCGAGGTCGTCTCGCGCTGCTCGCTGATCCTCGCCATGTACGGCCGGCCGCATTCGGCCGACTGCGGCGTCGACGAGCATGCCGAAATCATCGCCGCGCTCGAACGCGGCGACGCGGCCCGCGCCTCGCACCTGATGGATCATCACCTCGAATCCGTCGCCGGGCGGGCGATGCTCGAGGCGCGCACCGAGCACGACATCCGCGAGCTGCTCGCCCCTTACGCCGCCCGCGTCAAAGGAATGAGCGAATGACCGCCTCTCTCCCCCGGCCCGCCGCCGGCGACCGCACCGCCTTCGACTTTTCCGCGCTGGGTGCGCGCGAGCGCTACAAGCTGATGATCGGAACGATCATCCCGAGGCCGATCGCGCTGGTGACGACCGTCGACGAGGAGGGCCGCGTCAATGCCGCGCCCTTCAGCTTCTTCAACTGCCTTTCCGCCGATCCGCCGATCCTGGCG
This sequence comes from Ensifer soli, assembly GCF_041928815.1. NCBI lineage: Bacteria > Pseudomonadati > Pseudomonadota > Alphaproteobacteria > Hyphomicrobiales > Rhizobiaceae > Ensifer > Ensifer soli. The sequence continues at coordinate 127,097 of NZ_JBHFEI010000009.1, forward strand.
CTCGGCGTCGAGAACAATCCGGACATGTCGTTCAAGCACACCGGCCACAACATCCGCATGACGGAGGTGTTCACCGTCAACATCGTCTCCTTCGCGATCGCCGAGGCGATGCATGTCTGCGCGGCGAAATTTCCGCGCGGCGTCGACGAGCTGAAGGAGGCCGGCCTGACGGCGGTGCCGGGGACCAGGATCGCCGCGCCCTATATCAGGGAGGCACCCGCCGCCTTCGAATGCCGGCGGCATGTCACGCTCGAGCTCGGCCGCTCGCGCCAGATCATCCTGGGCGAGATCCTCTTCGCCCATTATACCGAGGGCATCGTCGACGAGGCGCTGCATGTCGATCCGTCCGGCATCGACGCGATCGCCCGGCTCGGCGGCGACACCTGCGCGACGATCCGCGACCGCTTCGACATGGCGACGCCGAGGCTCTGACGGCCGGCCGGCGCGAGGCGGCTCCGCCCCGATGCGCAACCCCCGGGCAATCCCCGCATGCTAGGGCATGTCCGGCCGGGGCGCCACCGCCCCGGCGCAGGACCCTGCGGCCAGACCCGCGCCCTCCGGTGATGCCGTCGTCGCCGGGACGGCGCCCGGCCGTTCACCCTTGGAGCGGTTCGTTGCCGTTGGAGCCCGTGACGCCCTCGCCCTGTCTGCACGCGCTGGAAGCGGAGGCGATCCATGCGCTGCGCGAGGTCGCGGCCCGTTTCGAGCGCCCGGTGCTGCTGTTTTCGGCCGGCAAGAGCGGCTCGGTTCTCCTGCATCTGGCGCGAAAGGCGTTTCGTCCGGCGCCGCTGCCCTTCCCCCTCCTCCATCTCGACACGGGCTGCGGCCTCAGGGAGATGCTCCGCTTCCGCGAGACGGTCGCGGCCGGCCCCGACGTGCGGATGACGGTCCACCCGCTGCCGGACGGCCTGGGCGGATCGGCTGCGGCGCGCGCGACGGTGCCGGGCGGTTTCGACGCGGCGATCGGCGGAGACACGGTCGAAGGTCACGCAGCAGCGCCGCAGGCGGAGGGACCGGACGGCGGGCGCGATCCCGCACGCCGTTTCGAACGCCCTCCGCCGCTTGGCGCCGGGCCCTTTGGCCGGGGCTGGGCCGACCCGCCGGCGCCCCGCGCCGGCGAGGCCGTGCCGGTGCGTCCGCTCGGCCGCTGGGCCACGCTCGACCTCTGGGAGTATATCGCGCGCGAGGGGGTTGCGGTCATGCCGCTCTACCTCGCCCGGCCGCGCCTCGTCGTCGAGCGCGCCGGCCTGCTGCTGCTCGTCGACGACACGCACTTTGCCGTGCGGCCAGGCGAGGCGGTGCGGCTGCGCTCCGTGCGGATCGCCTCCCTCGGCGCGGCGGGACGAACCGGCGCGATCCCGTCGACGGCCGGCGACGCCGCGAGCCTCCTGCGCGAGATCCGCGAGGCGCGCCATTTTCCGCAACGTCAGGACAGAGGAGGGCCCGTCCCATGAGAGTCGAACTGTTTTCCTTCCGGCCGGACACGTTCGCAGCGGCGGAACGGGACGGGCGGGACCTCGTCCGGATCCTCGCCTGCGGCGGCGATCCGCCGATCCTTCCCGCCGGTGCGCCCGGCGCGGCCGGTCCGCTCGGCGCGGCGGTCGTCGTCACCGGCGCGCGGCGCATCGCCCTCGTCGCCGGTCTCCCCGGGGGATCCGTCTCCACGGCGGACTTCGCCGTGGCGGCGGCCGACGCCGACGCGCTTCTCCTCAGCCTCGATGCCGCGCGCGGGCTCGGGCCCGAGGGGCGCCGACGGGCGGGCCTTGCCGCCCTCCTCGGCGTGCGCCACCTGCTTCTCGCGGTGACGGGCATCGGCGGCACCAGCGCCGACCATCTCCGCCGCGCGCGCGACGAGGCCGGCAGGCTTGCCGGGACGCTCGGCTTTTGCAGCGTCACCGCTCTTCCCGCCTCTGACGGCGGACCGGCCTGGCAGGACGGGCAGGACGTCCGCGACTGGCTCGACGGCCTGCCGCCGGCCGTCGACGCCGGCGGTGCGCCCTTCCGCCTCCCGGTCCAGCTCGTGCTTGCGCCGCGCCCGGACATGCAGGCCTTCGCCGGCACGGTGGCGGCGGGCGCGGTCGCAGTCGGCGACGCGGTGGTCGTGGCGCAGTCGGGACAGATCGCGCGGGTGGCGGAGATCCTCGTCGCCGGCGTGCCCCGGCGCTCGGCAAGCGCCGGCGACGCCGTCGTGCTGCGCCTTTCGGAGACCGTCGCAGTTGTGCGCGGCAGCATGCTCGCGGCGGTCGCGGCGCGACCCGAGGTCGCCGGCGAGCTGGAGGCGATGCTGGTCTGGACCGACGCCGACCCGCTCTCGCCCGGACGCAGCTTCCGCCTCGAGACGGAGGTCGACGCCACGCTCGCGGTCGTCACGGCGATCCGCGCAAGGCGCGATCCCTCGACCGGGGAAAGCCTGCCGGCGACGGCGCTGTCGCAGGGCGAGATCGGCGCGGCGGAACTGCGCCTGCAGGCGCCGATCGCCTTCGACCCCCATGCCGTGATCCGGGCGACCGGCCGGTTTCGCCTCGTCGAGCCCGCCAGCGGCCGCACCGTCGGCCTCGGCATGATCGAGCGGGCGCTGCGCCTGTCGACCAACATCCACCAGCAGCATTTCGAGATCGGCAAGGCCGAGCGCGCGGCGCTGAAGCGCCAGAAGCCCTGCGTCGTCTGGCTCACGGGCCTTTCCGGCTCCGGCAAGTCGACGACCGCGAATGCGCTCGACAAGCTGCTGCTGGCCGCCGGCCACCATGCCGTGCTCATCGACGGCGACAATGTCCGCCACGGGCTCAACCGCGACCTCGGCTTCACGGCCGCGGACCGGGCGGAAAACATCCGCCGCGTCGGCGAGGTGGCGCGGCTGATGGTCGATGCCGGGCTGATCGCGATCGTCTCGACCATCTCGCCCGGCCAGGCGGAGCGCGATGCCGCGCGCGCCCTGGTGGCGCCGGACGAATTCGTCGAGGTCTTCGTCGACACGCCGCTCGCGGTCTGCATCGAGCGCGACCACAAAGGCCTCTACCGCCGCGCGATCGCCGGGGAACTGAAGAACTTCACCGGCATCAGCGCCGCCTACGACCGACCCCCGGCGCCGGAGCTGCGCATCGAGGCGGTGGGCCGCACGCCCGAGGCCGCCGCACTCGCCATCCTGTCCTATCTGAGGGACACCGGCCGGCTGCCGTGACGGGCGCGCTGCGATGAGGGGCGCGGGCCGAAGCGACGATTGAGGATCCGCCGCGCGAGGCTCGCAGGCCTTCGCCGGAGCCCGTCTCCCTGTTTCGACGCGGTGTCCGGATCCAACGGGAAATGCTCCGGGCGACGCGGAAGACGCAACGCGGCCTGCGGCCCCGATGCCCGGGCGGCGTCCGGCAAGGCCGCGGCCGCCCGCAGCACGGCAGCGGCGGCGCAAGCACGTCGGTGAACAGCGGCTCACCGACGTGCTCTTACCCTTCTGTTCTTGCCGCTTCTGCTGGACATGGGCTGGAGACCTCGGCGCCGTGCGCCCGACCTCATCGCCCTATCCGACCATCGTCCCGGGGTTCATCCGCATGCCGGCCTCACCCTGTCGGGTGAAGACGGCCGGCCGGAGAGGCTGCTAACATCCATGCCGGTCCTTCTGTCGGGGCGGCTTCGACAGGCGGGCGGTTCGGTGATCAGCGTGCTGTCGGTCGCTCTCTTCGGCATCCGGGGAATTGGTTAAAATTCTCTGTATTAACCAGATGTTAACGACCCTGTTCCCGCTCGTCTCCCGGATTGATATACAGTTCTTCGTTTATTTCTGAATTTTAAAGCAGTGCACCCACGCCTGCACTGCCGGGGGGAACAGCGATGGCCATCAATTTTCTCAGCACGCTCGAATGGGTCCTGCGCAACATCGCCGGCAACGTGACGATCGGCACGCGCAGCGGCGACACGCTGACCGGAAGCCAGACGCGCAACGACATCATCATCGGCGGGCGCGGCGACGACAGTCTTCGCGGGCTCGGCGGCCATGACACGCTGACCGGCAACCAGGGCGACGACGTGCTCGACGGCGGCGACGGCAACGATCTTCTCGATGGCGGTGCCGGCGACGATCATCTGGTCGGGGGCGCGGGCAACGACACGCTTCAAGGCGGCGCGGGCGACGATCTCCTCGATGCCGGCGCCGGCTCGGACACTGCGCTCGGATCGTCCGGCGACGATGTCTTCCTCCACCGCGTCGCCGAGAATGCCGGCGCCGCCGACAGCTATGTCGGTGCCGGCGGCCAGGATACGCTGGCGCTGCAACTCACCCGCGCCGAATGGCTGACGGCGGCGGTGCAGGCCGACATCGCCCGTTTTCTCGCGAGCGCCGTGCAGCAGCCCTCCTTCTGGCAGTGCCTGCTTCCGGCGAAATTCCAGTTTTCCGCCTTCAATCTGAAGGTGGAGACGATCGAGAGCCTGAAGGTCTTCGTCGACGGCGTGGAACTCGACGCGCGCGACGCGGCCGTCGATGCGCGCAATGACGCGGTGTCCGTCGCCGAAGGCGGACAGGTCGCCGGCCAGGTGCTTGCCAATGACAGCGTGCCGGACCTGGTGAAGTCCGTCTCCCTTGTCTCCGGCGTCCCGGCCGGCAGCCTGACGCTCAACGCGGACGGGAGCTTCACCTATTCGGCCGGAACGGCGTTCGAATGGCTGCGCGCCGGCCAGACGACGACCGTGAGCTTCACCTACAAGGTGGTGGACGCCGATGGCGACAGCGACACGGCGACGGTGACGGTCACCATCAACGGCAGCAACGACGCCGCGACGATCACCGGCATGGCGACCGGCGCGGTTCTCGAGGATGCGGCAACCGCCTTCGTCGCCGGGACCCTGTCGGTGCAGGACGTCGACCAGGGCGAGGCGGTCTTCCAGGCGGTGCCGTCGGGGGATCTGCAGAAGACCTATGGCAGCTTCACCTTCAACCCGTCGACCGGCGGCTGGCGCTACACGCTGGACAACGGCCGCGCCGCCACCCAGGCGCTGGCCCATGGCGAGCAGGCGACGGAAACGCTGACCGTGCGCTCGCTCGACGGCACGGCGACGAGGACGATCACGGTGACCGTCACCGGCACCAACGACGCGCCGGTCGTCTCCGGCCCGGTCGCCGGCACGGCGGTCGAGGACGGCACGGCCTCGACGCTGTCGGCGCTTGCCGGCGCTTCCGATCGCGACGGCGACACGCTGTCGGTCGTCGACCTTCCGGCGAGCCTGCCGGCCGGCGTCACCTACGACGCGGCGACGCAAAGCTTCACCCTGGATCCCGCGCATGCGGTCTACCAGTCGCTCGGAGCGGGCGCGACGACCGTCGTCAGCGTCTCCTATGCTCTCTCCGACGGCCGGGCGAGCGTGCCGGCGACCGTCGCCTGGACGGTCACCGGGACGAACGACGCACCGGTCGCGTCCGTGATCGCGGCGCCTGATACCGACGAGGATGCGGCGCCGGTGACGATCGACCTTCTGTCGACGTCGAGCGACCGCGACAGCGGCGACGTGCTGGCCGTCGTGGACCTCTCCGTGGTGTCGTCCAACGATGCCCGCGTCGTTGCCGCGTCCGTCGATGCGGCCGGCCGGCTGGTGCTCGATCCGTCCCAGTTCGGCGATCTCGCCGCCGGCGAGAGCGAGACCGTCACCGTCTACTACACGATCGGCGACGGCAGGGGCGGCACGGTTGCCAACACCGCGACCCTCCTCGTCGAGGGCCGCAACGACGCCGCCACGATCACCGGCAGCGCGGCCGGCGCGGTGACGGAGGACGCGCCATCCGATACCGTCGAGGGCGGGCTGCTGGTCGCCGACGCCGATCGCGGCGAGGCGGCGTTCCGGCCCGTCGACGTCATCGACCTGCAGCAGACCCATGGCCGCTTCACCTTCGACGAGGCCACCGGGGCCTGGAGCTATACGCTCGACAACACCCGCGCCGCCACCCAGGCCCTCGCGGAGGGCGAGGAGGCGACGGAGACGCTGACCGTAACCTCGCGCGACGGCACGGCGACGAGGACCATCACCGTGACCGTCACCGGCACCAACGACGCGCCGGTCGTCTCCGGTGCCGTCGACGGCGCGACCGTGGAGGACGGCACGCCGCTCACGCTGTCCGCGCTGGCGAATGCCGACGACGTCGACGGCGGCGCGGTTCTGTCCGTCGTTGATGTTCCCTCGGTGCTGCCGGCGGGCGTCACCTATGATGCGGCGACCCAGAGCTTCACGCTCGACCCCTCCCATCCCGCCTACCAGTCGCTGGCGGACGGCGAATCGACGATCGTGACGGTCGGCTACGGCGTCTCGGACGGCACCGCGACGACCCCGGCCTCGGCCCGCTGGACCGTCACCGGCACCAATGACGCGCCGGTGGTCTCCGGTGCCGTCGACGGCGCGACCGTGGAGGACGGCACGCCGCTCACGCTGTCCGCACTGGCGAATGCCGACGACGTCGACGGCGGCGCGGTTCTGTCCGTCGTTGATGTTCCCTCGGTGCTGCCGGCCGGCGTCACCTATGATGCGGCGACCCGGAGCTTCACGCTCGACCCCTCCCATCCCGCCTACCAGTCGCTGGCAGACGGCGAATCGACGATCGTGACCGTCGCTTACGGCGTCTCGGACGGCACCGCGACGACGCCGGCCTCGGCCCGCTGGACCGTCACCGGCACCAATGACGCCGCCGTGATCAGCGGCACGACCTCGGTCAGCCTCATCGAGACGAATGCCGTCCTGACAGCCGGCGGCGCGCTCGGCGCCGTCGATGTCGATGGTCCCGCGACCTTCGTCCCACAGACGGGCGTTGCCGGATCGAACGGCTACGGCACCTTCTCGATCGATGCGGGCGGCGTCTGGTCCTGGGTGGCGTTTTCCGCGCATGACGCCTTCGTCGAGGGCGAGGTCTACACGGACAGCATCACCGTGACGACCGCCGACGGGACGCCGCAGGTCATCACCGTGACGATCACCGGAACGGCGGAGAGCCTGCCGGCGATCGACCTTGCCGATCCCGGCAGCGCCGGCTTCCGCATCGACGGGGTGGCGTTTGAAGATCGCAGCGGCTATTCGGCCTCCGGCGCGGGCGACATCAACGGCGACGGGTATGACGACGTGATCATCGGCGCCCCTGGTGCCGATCCCGGCGGCCGCGCCAATGCCGGAAGCTCCTATGTCGTCTTCGGCAAGGCCTCCGGCTTCGGTACGGTGAACCTTGCCGATCTCGGAACCGGGGGCTTCCGCATCGACGGCGCCGCGGCCGGCGATTCCAGCGGCTTCTCCGTCTCCGAGGCGGGAGACGTCAACGGCGACGGGTTTGCCGATCTGTTGGTCAGCGCCTGGACGGCCAGCCCCTCGGGCCGGGGCGGCGCCGGAAGTTCCTATGTCGTCTTCGGCAAGGCGTCCGGCTTCGGCACGGTCGACCTCGCCACGCTCGGCACCGGCGGCTTCCGCATCGAGGGCGCCGGGGCGGACCACGCGTCCGGCTGGTGGAGTTCATCGGCCGGCGACGTCAACGGCGACGGCTATGACGACGTCATCATCGGAGCCTATGGCGCCGATCCCAGCGGCCGCACCAATGCCGGAAGCTCCTATGTCGTCTTCGGCAAGGCGTCCGGCTTCGGCACGGTCGACCTCGCCACGCTCGGCACCGGCGGTTTCCGCATCGACGGCGCCGCGGCGGCCGATTACAACGGCCTTGCCGTCTCCTCGGCCGGCGACGTCAACGGCGACGGCTACGACGACGTGATCGTCGGTTCCCGCGACCACGATCCCTCCGGCCGCAGCAATGCCGGCGCCTCCTATGTCGTCTTCGGCAAGGCGTCCGGCTTCGGCACGGTCGACCTCGCCGATCTCGGCGCCGCCGGTTTCCGCATCGAGGGCGCGGCGGCGGGCGACTACAGCGGCCGCGCCGTCTCCTCGGCCGGCGACGTCAACGGCGACGGCTATGACGACATCCTCGTCGGCGCCTATTTCGCGGCTCCCTCCGGCCGCATCAATGCCGGCGCCTCCTATGTCCTCTTCGGCAAGGCGTCCGGTTTCGGCACGGTCGACCTCGCCAATCTCGGCACCGCCGGCTTCCGCATCGACGGCGCGGCGGCGGGCGATCAGAGCGGGCTTTCGGTGTCGTCGGCCGGCGACGTCAACGGCGACGGCTATGACGACGTGATCGTCGGTGCCTATGGCGCCGATCCCTCGGGCCGTACCAATGCCGGCGCCTCCTATGTCGTCTTCGGCAAGGCGTCCGGCTTCGGCACGATCGACCTTGCCGATCTCGGCGCCGCCGGGTTCCGCATCGATGGCGCCGCGGCGGGCGATTCGAGCGGATATCCGGTGTCGTCGGCCGGCGACGTCAACGGCGACGGCTTCGACGACCTGATCGTCGGCGCCCACCTCGCCGATCCGTCCGGCGTATCGAATGCGGGCTCGTCCCATGTGCTCTTCGGCGGCGCCTTCGGCGCGTCCGCCACGCCCGTCACGCGCATCGGCACCGCGGCGTCCGAGACGCTGCATGGCGGCATCGGCGCCGACACGCTCTCTGGCGCCGGCGGCGACGACCTGCTGATCGGCGGCAACGGCGCCGACCGGCTCATCGGCGGGGCCGGCGCCGACCGCATCCGCACCGGCGGCGGCAGCGACACGGTCGTGTTCGAAAGCACCGCGGACGGCGCCGACCGCATCGACGACTTCACCTCGGGCGCCGACAGGCTCGAGATCTCCGCCTCCGGCTTCGGCGGCGGGCTTTCGGCGGGCGGCGCCGTGACCGTCGTCAACACGCTGGTCGCGACGGCCTTCGTCAGCGGCGCGTCCACCGGCTATTTCATCTTCGACACCGGCGGCGCCGATGCCGGCACGCTCTATTTCGACGCCAATGGCGGTTCGGCGAGCGACGCGATCCGGATCGCGGAGCTGAACGGGGTCAACCTCCTGCAAAGCGCGGACTTCAACGTCGTGGCGTGACGCCGCTCGTTCGCCGCCCGCCTCGGGCGGCGGACGTTAACGCTTCCGATCGAAACGCGTAGCGTTAACGACGCGTGAACGGCTAAAGCGTGTCTCGCAAGGCTGTGCAGCGGTCTTGCGAAAAGACACGCGTAAAAACAAAGACCTGAAGCGTACGGGCGACTCTCGAAGATCGCGACACGCTTTCGGCCATGCCGAGCCGAAGCGGGATCGCCTCGGCATCGGGCAGTGTGGCAAAAAACAGGGCCTCTCCGGCCGGGTCCGGACCGGATTCGGCATCCGGACGCGGTGTCGAGGCAGAGAGGCGGGGAGCATGTCCGGGGAAGGCGGGATCAGCCGAAACGATCCCGCCTTCGCCGGAGGCTCCGGCAAGGGCGGGATCCGGCAGGCGCCGGCGGCAGGGGGAGCGGATCGGATGGCAGGGGCAGCGCTGGGCGGACCGATGCTGGTTCTGGCGGGTTTCACCGTCGTCACCAATCTCCTGATGCTGGTCATGCCGGTCTACATGACCCAGGTCTACGACCGCATCCTGCCGACGCGCAGCATCGAGACGCTCGCCTATCTGAGCCTGATGGCGATTGCGGCGCTGATGCTGTTCGGCCTGATCGAGACGCTGCGCCAGACGATCGCCCGCAGGCTCGCCGCGCGCTACGAACTGGCCGTGCTGCCGCGCCTGATCACCGCCGCCGATGACAGCGCCGCAGCGATCGATCCGGGGGCGGCGGCGAAGGCGATGACGGTCCGGCGCTTTCTCGGCTCCGGCGCCTTCGTCAACCTCTTCGATCTGCCCTTCGTGCCGCTCTTCCTCGGCCTGATGTTCCTCGCCCACCCGCTGCTCGGCTGGCTGACGGCCGCGGGCATGGTCGTGCTCGTCCTCGTCACCGTGCTGAACGAGAGGCTCTCCGCCCGGCCGGGCGCGGAGCAGGCACGCCTGCAGGCCGCCGCCGGCCGCAGCGCCCAGGACGTGCTCTCCGCCCAGGAGGACGTCCGCGCCATGGGCATGGGCGAGGCGATGGCGCGCCGCTGGCGCGGCCAGGCGCTGGACGCGGCCTTGGCCGGCGAACGGGCCGGAGCCGTCAATGCCCGTTTCTTCGGCCTCACCCGCTTCGTCCGCCAGGCGCTGCAGACGGCCGCGCTCGGACTGGGCGCCTTCCTCGTCATCCATGGCGACATGGCGGCGAGCCTGATCTTCGCCGCGTCGATCGTCTCGTCGCGGGCGCTTCTGCCGATCGAGCAGGTCGTCGGCGCATGGAAGGCGATCGCGGAGGCGCGCCGGGCGCAGGGCGATGTCGGGGCCGCGCTGGCGCTGGCGGACGCGGCGGACGCGGCGCGCGGCCGCGTCGAACTGCCGGCGCCTGCCGGCCACCTTTCCGCCCGGCATCTGCGCCTTCAGCTCGGCGCGACGCCGGATGCCCCCGTCCTCGTCGACGACGTGACGCTGGCGGTCCGGCCGGGCGAGCTTGCCGTCATCGTCGGCGCCTCGGGCTCCGGCAAGTCGAGCCTGATCCGGCTCCTTGCCGGCGCCGCGTCGCCGACCTCGGGCGAGGTGCGGCTCGATGGCTTCCGTCTCTCCGACTGGCCGGCGCGGACGCGCGGACGCGCCACCGGCTACATGGCGCAGCAGACGGTGCTGTTCGAGGGAACAGTGGCGGACAACATCGCCCGCTTCGACAGGGAGGCCGGCGACGAGGCGGTCGTCGACGCCGCCCGGCGCGCCGAGGCCCATGGTTTCATCGCCACGCTGCCGAACGGCTACAACACCCGCATCGGCCCCGGCGGGGTGCGGCTTTCCGGCGGCCAGGTCCAGCGGCTGGCGCTGGCGCGGGCGCTCTACGGCCACCCCGTCGTGCTGGTCCTCGACGAGCCGAACGCCCATCTCGACAGTTTCGGCGAGGAGGCGCTGCTGAAGACGCTCGCCGCCGAGCGCGCCCGCGGCCGGGCGATCGTCGTGGTGACGCACCGCACCAACCTGCTGGCGATCGCCGACAGCGCCTGGCTGATGGAGGGCGGCCGGCTGACGCCGATGCCGATGCCGATGCCGATGCCGGGGGCGCAGGGCCGCCGGGCCCAGGTCCACCCGATCGCCACCGCCCTGTCCAACGGCTGAGCCGCCCGTTTCCCGGAGACCCCCGATGCCGACCGACGACCGCACCATCGCCCGCCTGACCTCGGTCCGCGGCGCGCTCCTGACCGGCGGGCTCGCCACCGCGCTGTTCCTCGGCGGCTTTTCCGCCTGGGCCTTCGGCGTGCCGCTCGCCGGCGCCGTCATCGCCCCCGGCCGGGTGGTGACCGACGGGAACGTCCAGGTCGTGCGCCACGAGCGCGGCGGCGTGCTCGCGAGGCTCGATGCGCGCGAAGGCATGGAGGTTGCGGCGGGCGACGTGCTGGCGACGCTGTCGCGCGCCGAGGACCGGGCGGCGGCCGAGGAGATGCGCAGCCGCGTCGCCAGCCTCACCGTCAAGCAGGCGCGGCTCGCCGCCGAACAGGCGGGGGAGGAGGCGTTCTCCATCGCGCGCGGCGACCTGCCAGAGGCGGCGCGCACGGTGCCGCCCGCGCGCTTCGCGGCGCTCCTCGCCGACCAGCAGAACGAATTCGCCTCGCGCCGCCGCCAGCTTGCCGATGCGCTCGCGGTGCTTTTCGCGCAGCGGCGCGCGCTCGAGGAACAGGCGCGCGGTCTTGACAGCGACCGGGCGGCACTCGAAAGCCAGCGCAGGAGCCTCGGCGAGGACATCCGGCTGCGTCGCGCGGCGGTCGCCCGAGGGCTTGGTCGCGAAAGCGTGCTGCGCGAGCTGGAGCGGCAGGACGACGGGCTGAAGGGCGGCATCGACAAGGCGCTGGCGCAGATCTCGGCCCTCGACCATCAGCGCGCCGAAATCGGCAACCGCATGGCGGCGGAGCGCTCGGCCTTCCTGCAGAAGGTCGGCGACGAGCTGTCGCGGGTCCGCTCGGAAAGCCTGGAGGCGATCGAGGCGCTGGCCGGCAAGGCCGATGCCGTCGCCCGCATCGAGGTGCGCGCGCCCGTCGACGGCGTCGTCAACAAGCTGCATGTCAACACGGTCGGCAGCGCCGTCGAGCCCTTCGCGCCGATGGTCGAGATCGTCGCCCGCCGCCAGCCGCTGGTGATCGAGGCGAGAGTGCAGCCGTCCGATATCGACGACGTCTATCCGGGCCAGCCGGCCCGCGTCGTCCTGTCCGCCTTCAACCGCCATCTCTACGATGCGGTGACGGCGACCGTCGTCTTCGTCGGCGCCGATGCGCGGCAGGACCAGCCGGACCAGGAACCCTACTACACGGTGCGCCTGTCGGTGCCGGAGCCGGAACGGGCGAAACTGCCGGCGATCCTGCCGGGCATGCCGAGCGAGGCCTATCTCTCCACCCATGAACGCAGCTTCGCCGCCTATATCGCCGAGCCGTTCATCCAGAGCTTCGAGCGCGCCTTCCGGCAGTGAGCCCGGGAGCCGCGCCGAGCGCGGGATTTGCGCGGCGCCGCCGGGCAAAGCGGGTTTTCTCGGGGGATCGGGCCGGCTGGGAACGTGTCGGACATCCGCGGCCGGGGTCGCAGGGCGGACGGTGCCTCGCCTGACGCCGCAGGCGCGCCTCGCTTCACCGGAGATACCGCTTCGGCCGCTGCGACACGTTCGGCGGCGACAGGTTCACCGCACGTGCTCTTTCCTTTCGTCTTTGCCGCATTGTCCGACGCCGAAGCGATCCCGCGTCGGCCGGACACCCTCCTGCGCGCAGGTGGACATTCCGAGACGGTCGCCGAGCAGGCCGGTTTCGGCGGCGAGCGTGATTTCGGCGGAAAGCACGCCGGCGCGGGCGGCGTTGCGGTTGAGATCGGCGGAAGCGACATCGCCGATCGTGCGGATCTCGTCGAAGACGGAGCGTTCGCCGAGCCTTCTCTCCTGGCGGACGCCGTCGAGAAGGCGCGTCGCCGCCGCCTGTTCCGTCTCGGCCGCCGACAGCATGGCGCGCGCCTCGACAAGGCGTTGTTTCGCCGACAGGATCGCCGCGCGCACGCCGGAAAGCGCCGCGTCGTGGTCGAGCGTGGTGGCCAGCAGTTCGTCCTTGCGGCCACGGATCTCGGCCTCGCGGGCGCCGCCGGTATAAAGCGGCACGGACAGGCTGACGCGCGCGCTCGCCTCGTGCATCCGCTCAAAGCCCGTCTCATGGCCGCTGCCGCCGGCGGAAAGATCGAGCGACAGCGACGGATTGTAGGCGGCGGCCGCCTGCTCGACGCGCGCCTGCGCCACCTCGATGCGGCGCGCGCGCTCGCCGAGCCGCGGATTGTTCGCCCGCGCCAGCGCGAGGAGCCCGGCCTCGTCGGCCGGCAGGCGGCGCGACAGGCCGGACAGCGTCTCGATGCCGACGCTTCCGCGCGTCAGCCCGAGGCGGAGCAGTGCCTCCTCGGCGCGTGCCATCGCCATCGCCACCGTCTGGCGGTTGACGGCGATGGCGGCGCGCTGGCGGGCGACATCGCCGGTGTCGACGCTGGTCGCCGCCCCCGCCGTCCGCTCGGAGGCGATATCGGCGGCAAGCGTCGCCAGCCTGCCTTCGTGCCGCTTCAGGATCTCCAGCGCCCTGCGATGCTCCTCGACTTCGGCCACGGCGAGCGCCGCCTCGTAGGCCGTGGCGAGCGTCACGTCGCGGGCGCCGGCGACGGCGACGCGTTGCGCGGCTTCCGCCACCTTCAGCGCCGACTGCGCCCGGCCGCCCTGGTAGATCGGCACGCGCACGTTCAGCGCATAGGAATAGGGATTGTCGGGCGCGTCGGCGAGGGCTGGGTGGCGGCGGCTGGCCCTCAGCGTCGATCCGGCATCGAGCGAGGCGGCCGGCAGGAACATCGCCTTCGCCTTGCCGATCTCGGCGCCCGCCGCATCGATGCGCGCCTCGGCCGCCTTCACCACCGGCGCCGTCTCGACCGCATAGGCAAGCGCGCTCGGCGGCAAGGCGAGATCGCGCGCCTCTGCCACCGCCGCAGGCTGCGCCAGGCAGGCGGGATCGCTGCCGAAGCAGGCCGCATCGCTGTGCACGCGCTTGCCCGATGCGCATCCCGACACCGACACGAGCACCGCTCCGAGGGCGGCCAGAATGATCGAACGGCTGCGCAATCGGCTCCCTCCACACTCTTGTCCATGTGTAAACAAACGTGGTTAATCACCCGTTAATGCTTCACGTCCGGGCGCGTGGCGGGGACGTGGCAGAGACGCCGGGACGCAGACGCGGCTTGCGCGGAGAGGATGGCCGCGGCGTCGCCGCGTCGTTTCCGCCAAAACGCCGGAGCGTGAAGGTCTGACGCGCGTCCGGTGTCCGGCTTCTCTTGCGCCTCGCGCGGCGCGGCGTCTCTCCGCTCACCGAGGTTCCGGGTTAATGACGGCGCGGAAAGACCGGGGCGGGAGCCGCGACATGGCGTCACAGAACAATCTCCCGCGACCCTGCGCAGCGGTAGGTTTCAGGGGATCTTTCTGTCTTTCCTCAGTTGGGACGGGGTGGCGCCGAAGGCCTTCTTGAACGATTGCGTGAAGACGCTCTGCGTCCCGAACCCCCAATATTCGGCGATGTGTTTCAACGACAGGTCCGGCCGGTTCACGACATCGTCATGGGCCAGCCGCAGCCGGAGCGCGAGCTGATAGCCGCCGATGGTCTGGCCCGTGAACCGCGTGAAGGAATATTGAAGCGACCGCACGCTGACCGAACTCAGCGCGGCCAGCGTTTCGGGAGACGAACGCAGGTTCGGATGGGCCTCGATGAAATCGATGGCGCGCTTGACCTGCCTCGGCATCACGGCCGGCACCTCGCCGCCGAGGCTGGCGCTGAAGTTGCTCGGGAACCCCAGGAGGAAACTGTCGATGATCACGTCGGTCAGGCTGTCCGACCGTCCGACGAGGATGTGGGCCAGATCGCCGAACAGCGGCGCCTGCATGCTCGCGGCGAAGGTCGAGAGCGGTGAGACGATGGCGTCGTCGAGCGCCTCGCGATGGAACTCCAGCGCCTTCGTCACCGGGCGATCGAGGAGCAGCGCGAGCCGTCGCGTCAGGAGAGCGTCGGGAATGACGACCGTGTCGTGGCGACTGGTGTCGAGAATGTTGATGGTGCTCGCATGGCGATAGCCGATGACCTGTCCGCCGCCGACCTCGACCTCGCCTTGCGGAAACGTGTATGTGCTCCCGCCGCTTCTCAAGAAGTTGAAGAGGACGGCGTCGAATGACGTTTCCGGGGTGATCTCGATCGAGCCGATCGTGGTCGACCATTCGAGGAACACGTCTCCGAGCGTGCATGTGACGCCCTCGAGCCCATAGATGGGAGAATATCCGAGCGGCTTCACCGAGACCGGTGCGTAAGACTGCGAGATGAAATTCTCCACCGCGTCAACGGCAGGGGACAGGAACGAGATTGTCTTGAAAAAATCTGACGTCATCGGCGGTTCATGGGTCGAAAATCGAGGTTTTTCTTCAAATGTGCTTCGGGTTCCCTCCTCCCACGATGCCGGGATGCCGGTGTCGGTTCTCCCATCGGGCGGAGGCGATGGCGTGCCACATAGGGGCGGTGGCGCGATTTTAAATATGTCGCGCGCGACTCCGGCTCCGACCGGGGCGGCAGTACCCCGGGAAATCGAGGCCTGCGGCCATGGCGCGCCGTCATGCAAGCGACGCCTTTCGTGGAGGCCCTGCCGCGCCGGCTGTCCCGCGCTGGACCAGAAACGACACCGAACGAGACTGTCACGAAGGTGGCGGCATCGATGTAAAAAAATGACATCACGGCGGGAATGGTAGAAATACAATCCTGGCGCGTATTTTTGACGCTCTGAATTGTCGTTTTCCTGCAGACGTATCCTTTTGACGCAGGTAAAACAGATCGTGGCCGAACTTTAACCTTACCTAAATTTGCGAACGCGCACATCTATCCGTGACCTGTGGCAGCCGTCACGGCCGTGCGTCCCGGCGAATGCGGGCGGACATGTTCAGGAGAGGGATATGATCGGATTTGGCAGCGCAGACTTGAAGTCCGTCTTCCTGGCCCTCAACGGCTCGCAGGCGATCATCGAGTTCAGGATGGACGGCACCGTCCTGTCGGCAAACGAGAATTTCTGCAGGACCTTCGACTATCAGCCCGAGGAGATCGTCGGGAAGCATCATCGCATCCTCGTCGATCCCGCCGAGGCGAACGCTGCCGACTACACGGCGTTCTGGCAGAAGCTTTCCCGGGGAGAATGCGACCGCCGCCAGTACAAGCGTATCGCCAAGGGCGGCCGCGAGGTCTGGATCGAGGCGTCCTACACGCCCGTCCTCAAAGGGGGAAAACCCTACAAGGTGATCAAGCTCGCCACGGACATCACCGGCCACAGGCTGAAGGCCGCGGAGGATGCCGGGAAGATCGCGGCGATTTCGAGGGCGCAGGCGATCATCGAGTTCAGCCTCGGCGGCGAGATCCTCGCGGCGAACGACAATTTCCTTCGCGCGTTCGGCTACAGCCTCGCGGAGGTGCGCGGCCAGCACCATGCGATGTTCTGCACGCCCGACTATGCCGGAAGCGAGGACTATCGGCAGTTCTGGGCACGGCTTGCGGCGGGGGAATTCGTCTCCAGCGAATTCACGCGCCTCGGCAAGGGCGGCAGGCGGGTTCACATCCAGGCCTCCTACAATCCGATCTTCGACATGAACGGCAAGGTCTTCAAGGTGGTCAAGTTCGCCACCGACGTGTCGGAGCGGGTCAGCAATGTCGAGGAGCTGGCCGTCGCTCTGCAGGCCATGTCCGCCGGCGACTTCTCGCGGACGATACCGCACCCCTTCCTGCCGGCGCTCGACGCCTTGCGGACGGATTTCAACGAGTCGTCCGCGAAGCTGCGGTCCACGATCGCGATCATCCTGCAGAACGCCGAGGCGATCGCGGCCGCGTCGCGGCAGGTCCAGGCTGCGTCCCACGACCTGTCGAAGCGAACGGAGCAGCAGGCCGCATCCGTCGAGGAGACCGCCGCCGCGCTGGAGGAGATCACCACCAACATCGCCGATTCGAGCCAGCGCGCGCAGGAAGCGGGCCAGCTCGCCCGCAAGACGAAGGAGCATGCCGAGAGGTCGGGAGGCGTGGTGGGTGAGGCCGTCGATGCCATGGACAAGATCGAGCAGTCGGCGCGGGAGATCGCGAGCATCATCGGCGTGATCGACGAGATCGCATTCCAGACCAACCTGCTGGCCTTGAACGCCGGCGTCGAGGCCGCGCGCGCCGGCGACGCCGGCAAGGGCTTCGCGGTGGTCGCGCAGGAGGTCCGGGAGCTGGCGCAGCGCTCCGCCAAGGCCGCGAAGGAAATCAAGACGCTGATCCACGCCTCGAACGACCATGTCAGGAGCGGCGTCGGTCTGGTCGGCACGACCGGCCAGGCCCTGCGGCAGATCGTCGACCAGGTGGTCCTCGTCAACGACAACGTCAAGGCAATCGTCGAGGCCGCGCGCGAGCAGTCGATCGGCCTTAAGGAGATCAACGTCGCGGTCAACACCATCGACCAGGGAACGCAGCAGAATGCCGCGATGGTGGAGGAGACCACCGCGGCGGCGCACAGCCTGGCCCGGGAGGCCGCGGATCTCTTCGCCCTGCTCGGCCAGTTCGACATCGGCGCCGGAGCGAAGACTGCCGCCGCCGGCCGGACGCGCGCCTCGACCGCCGAGACGGAAACGCGGATCTCCGGCCGGGCCGTCGCGGCCGGCGGGAGGACGGGTGCCAGGACATCCGGACTTTGACGCGCGCGTCGGGTGCTGAAGTCTCCTCTGAAAGGCGTTCTCCGGGACTGGTACCCCCCCGGAATGCGCGGGCGACGACACCGGCAGACGAGGGATGGCATGTATCGGATTCTGACCTGTCTTGCCTATGAGCACAACGTGTGGCAGCTCTCCGTCGCCCTGCTGCTCTGCCTCGTCTCGACATTCGTCTCGCTGACGCTTCTCCAGCGGTCCCGGCGCACGGAGGGAACGGCCCGTGTCGTCTGGATGATCTCCAGCGGCGTTGCGGGCGGTTTCGGCATCTGGGCGACGCATTTCGTCGCCATGCTGGCCTATGATCCCGGCCTGGGCGTGGCCTACCAGGCGGTTCCGACATTCATCTCGCTGTTCGTGGCCATCGTCGCGATCTCGGGCGCCGTCGCAAGCTCGCTGTCGCTGAGCCCATGGCACGGCGACATCGTCTCGGGAACGCTGTTCGGCCTCGGCATCTCGGTCATGCACTTCATCGGCATGGCCGCCCTCTCCATCCCCGCCCACGATACCGCGTGGGAACCCTCGCTCGTGTTCCTCGCCGTGTGTTTCGCCGTCTGCCTCTCCGTGCCCGCCTTCGTCCTGGCGCGCCGTCTGAAGGGAACGTTCCGGTCCGCCCTGGCTTGCGCCGTTCTCCTCGCATCGGCGATACTGGTGATGCATTTCACCGCGATGGGCGCGATTTCGATCGTGCCGGGCGGGGAAGACCTTCCCGGCGCGGCGGAGATCTCCCCCGCACTCATGAGTGTCGTCGTCGCCTGCATCGCCTTCGCCCTGCTCTTCAGCGGCGCCTTCGCGGCCGCCTATGCGGTCAGCGTCGAGCGTTCGGGCAAGGAAGGCGAGGAGACGCTCCGTCTGGTCGTGGACGGGATCGAGGATTACGCCATCTATACGCTCGATCCCTCGGGACGGGTCAAAAGCTGGAACACCGGAGCGGAACGATCCAAGGGCTACCGCCCCTTCGAGATCATCGGCACGCATGTCGAGCGGGTCTACAGCGCCGAGGACCGCGAGCGCGGGCTGCCCGGCCAGGACCTGTCGCGGGCGCTCTCGGACGGCAAGTTCGAGACGGAAGCGTGGCGCGTGCGGAAGGACGGGTCCAGGTTCCGGGCCCATGTCATCATACAGACGCTCTTCGTCGAGGATCGCTTCCTCGGCTTCGCGGTGATCACGCGCGACTGTACGAAGCAGATGCTCGCGGCGTCGAAACTCGAGGCCGCCCTGCACGACCTCGATCTGGCGATGTCCCATATGGCGAACGGCCTGTCGCTCTACGATCCGAGCGGCTGCCTGGTGCTGCACAACCAGAGACTGGCCGAGATCCTCGGCCTCGATCCGGACGAGGACCTTCGGGGACAGACGCTGTGGGAGGTCTGCAGCCGTGCCGGGGCCGACAGCGCGAAACGGCACCGCCTCTACAGGACGCTCCTCGAAAGCCGCCGGCCGGCGGACATGGTGGTGGAGCTTTCCGACGGGAGGACGCTCCGCGTCTTCCATGCGCCGGTCGCGGACGGCTCCCGCGTGATAACGCTCGAAGACGTCACGGAAAGGGTCCGTTCCGAGCAGCAGGTCGCCTACATGGCCGGTCACGACGCCCTGACCGGACTGCCGAACCGCCGCCATCTGACCGACGCCCTCGACCGCATGATCCAGCAGGCCGGCCCGCGCGGCAGGCACGTCGCGGTGATCGGCATCGATCTCGATCGTTTCAAGGAGATCAACGATACATTCGGCCACGCGGTCGGCGACAAGGTGCTGTGCGCCCTCTCCGACCGGATGCAGGCCGGGCTGGTCGAGGGGGAACTGGTGGGGCGCGCCGGGGGGGACGAATTCACCGCGCTGAAGACCTACTCGAACCAGACGGACCTGCTGGACTTCGCCGCGCGGCTGACGGCATGCCTGACCCGGAAGATCGACCTCGACGTCGCGGAGATTTTTCCGAGCGGAAGCCTCGGCATCGCCGTCTACCCCACGGACGGCATCGACCGCGAGCGGCTTCTGACCAATGCCGACATGGCGATGTACCGCGCCAAGGAGAGCATGGGCGAGGCCGTCTGTTTCTATGAACCGTCGATGGACGAGGCAGAGCGTGCGAGACGGGCCCTGGGCCAGGACATCTGGAAGGCGATCGAGGAGGAGCAGTTCACCCTGCATTTCCAGGTCCAGTGCGCGGCGACGACCCACGAGGTCAGGGGATATGAAGTCCTGATCCGGTGGCCTCACCCTGAAAAGGGCATGATCCCGCCGGGCGTCTTCATTCCGGTGGCCGAGCAGTGCGGCGCGATCGCCGCGCTCGGCGAATGGGTGCTGCGCAAGGCATGCCGGATGGCGGCGGATCATCCCGCGCTCGGCAGGGTCGCGGTCAACCTCTCGCCGCTGCAGCTCGCGAACGTCCAGCTCGTCGACAAGGTCGCGGCGATCCTTACGGACACCGGGCTTCCGGCCGAAAGACTGGAACTGGAGGTGACGGAGTCGGCGATCATCGGCGACAAGGCGAGGGCGAAGCTCATTCTGCAGAACATCAAGGCGATGGGCATCACCGTCGCCATCGATGACTTCGGAACCGGCTATTCCTCGCTCGACATGCTGCGCAGCTTCCCCTTCGACAAGATCAAGCTCGACCGCAGCTTCGTGTCCGACCTGATGACCGACCGGCAGGCCAAAGCCTTCGTTCACGCGATCGTCGCCCTCGGCCAGAGCCTCGACGTTCCGATCCTGGCGGAAGGCGTGGAGACGCAGACGCAGGTCCAGATCCTGACGACCGCGGGCTGCAACCTGTTCCAGGGCTACTATTTCGGCCGTCCCGACACGCTGGACGCCGTGCTTTCGGCGCAATCCCGCACAGAGGCCGCATAGCACCTCCTGCGCATGACGGGGCGGGGAGATCATCGCCGCACCGCATCGCCCGGCGGTGGGATGCCCACATACATTCGCTCCGACAACGGCCCCGACGTCACCGCCACGGCGCTACGGGGAGTGGATCGCGGCGGCGGGAGCCAGGACCGCCTCCGTCATGCCGGGCAGTCCGTGGGAAAACGGCTGTCGCGAAGGGTCAACTCCGAAGCTCCGTGACGAACCGCTCGACGGTGAAATCTTCTACATGCTCGAGGAGGCAGAGATCGTCATCGAACACTGGCGACGCCACGACAACACCGTGCGGGCCCCTCGTCGCTGGGCTACAAGCCACCGGCACCTGAAGCCGCCGCCTGTGCCCTCGCCAAGACGGCCCAGCGTCCACACAGGCGGTGGTCAGCAGACCGAGCATGCACTAACATTCCAAACGGATCGCACCGTGGCGGAAGGCACAGAACTGCCAGTCCCCGTCACACGTGATCACCGCTCGATTGCCGGTCCCATCACGCGAATTGCCCCACCTTCTCCCAATTTCACTCTAACCTGGATTGGATCGAAATAATGAGGTGGATCATTTTCCAGCATATTGTTGTATATACATTGAAATTCATATTGATACTTTTTTTATACGCAATTTTATTGATATTTCTTGTGCGGTATGCATTTTTCTACGCTTCGATCGTTGCATCCGCGGCGTTTTTCATTTATTTCGCATATGATACCGTTAGAATGTCGAGAGAGACGCGACGTAGAATAATAGAACATTCTCAGAAAATTTCTTATAAAAAGGTATAAGCCATGTTTGACTATCGTTATTTCAACTATCCTGATGTCAATTTTGAGAATTTTGCCAAGGACTTTTCTGCGGCCTCCAATAATTTGGCCGTCGATGCACGAGAGCTGGCGGGAGAATCTTTACTCTACTGGTCGAACAAGAGCAAGAGTGGCGGTCCGCAGGCGGATTTTTTGAAGGAAGCCCTTCGCTGGACTGGCCAGTCTCTGATCGACGGTGAATTCAACAGCACGCCCTTCAATACAACCCCCGAGGCGATGGCGGCGGCGGCGGTCGAGTTTGGAACCGACGCGCTCCTCGGCGCCGCCCTCGGTGCGGCTGCGGTCGGCGCCTTTTTCCTGCTGGCGCCGCCGAGCATCGCCATCGGCACAACGATCGGGCTGACGCTGACGGCTGCCCGCCTCGCGGCTCTGTCACCTCTTCTGCTGCCGGCGGCGAAATGGGCAGGTGGCCAGGCCAAGAAATTCGTTGTCGACGGTATCAAGGATGCATTCGGCGAGGATGTCAGCGGCGCGATCGACCAATTTTACAAGGACACTGGAAAGTGGATCATCGACACGGGTCGGGAGTTCATCGATGCCACTCAGGCGCAACTTCGTCGTCTGCTTGACCCGATCGTCCTTGATATGGACGGTGATGGCGTGGAACTGATCGGACGCGAGGCGTCCAACGTTTATTTCGACATGGACGGCGACGGGCTGAAGGAACTGACCGGCTGGGTCGGCCCCGACGATGCGCTCTTGGCCATCGATGAAAACGACAACGGCAATGTCGATTCGATTCAGGAACTGATCGGTGACCTCTCGCGCTCCGGCTTTGCCGAATTGGCGACATACGACCTCAACAAGGACAAGATCATCGACAGCAAGGATGCGATCTACGCCAAGCTGAAGATCTGGCGGGATGCGAACAGCAATGGAAGGGTCGACGGCGGCGAGATGAAGAGCGTCGCGGAAGCGGGCATCCGTTCGATCGATCTGCGCTATACGACCGTCAGTTTTACCGCCGAGGGCAACCGCATCCATGAGCAGTCGACCTTCGAATGGAGCGACGGCCGGACGGGAACCGTGGTGGATGCCTGGTTCGACGTGTCGAATGTCGTCACCAATGCCGGCGTGGGCGAGACGGGCAATGCAACGATCGACGCGCTGCCGGATATCCAGGGCTACGGCAATGTCGAATCGCTGCGGTCGGCCATGCTCGCCGATGGCGCTCTGGCGTCGCTCGTTTCGGATTTGGTGAACCGTGCGCCGCTGCAACTCGATGGCGCGCGTCTTGCGGTCGAGCAGATTCTTTATCGCTGGGCGGATGTCACCGACGTCGCAACCGACTCGCGGGGACCGAATTTCGATGGGCGCAAACTCGCGGCGATCGAAGCATTCCTCGGGACGGATTTCTTGGTGCGCGGCAATGCCAATCCGCTGCCTGCCGCCGTCAATGATCTGCAAAGCGCCTGGAACGCGTTGGTCACCGGCCTGCTCGGCCGGCTGATGCTGGCGGGATCACTCGGTGCGATCGTCGCTGACACTGCGGGATACATGCCGGACCTGGATCGTCTCGCGTCGATCGTGACGCCGGAAGCCATTCTTGCCGACCTGGCCGCCGCCATCCCTGCCGAAGCGACGACACTGGACATTGCGGACTACTGGGCTGCCGCTCTGCCCATGGCCGTCAGCATCTCCCATGATGTCGGCATCGACACGACCACGACGGCATGGCGCGATCTCGTGATCGAGACATTGCGACCCTTCGGGTTGAATATCGTCATCGATACGCTGTCGAACGGCGTTGCGCGAACCGTCCTTCCGGTATCCGAGATCCTGGATGCCGGCGGCGCCTTCGCCCTGACATCCGGCGACGACACGGCTTATCTCGCGGGTACCCGTCAGGCAGTGTTCGGCGAGGACGGGAACGACCGGCTGACGGTCAGCAACCCTGCGACGGACGTTCGGCACCTTTTGGATGGGGGTGCCGGTTCGGACGTTCTGCAGGCGGGTGCCGGAGCCGACTGGCTGGACGGCGGTGGCGGGTCCGACATTCTGGTGGGCGGCCTGGGCAATGACACCTATACGGTGGACGACGTCGCCGACGTGATCGTGGAGGCGCCCGGCGCCGGCACCGACACGGTGCGCGCCAGCGTCTCCTGGACCCTCGACCCGGCCGTCGAGAACCTCATCCTCCTCGGAACCGCTGCCCTCAACGCAACCGGAAACGCCGGCGCCAATGTCCTGACCGGCAATGACGGCAACAACGTACTGAAGGGTCTTGGCGGCAACGACACGCTCGACGGAGGCGCCGGCAACGACACGATGGAGGGCGGCACCGGCGCCGATACCTATATCGTCGACAGCAGCGGCGACCGGATTGTCGAGACCGGGAGCGACATCGATACGGTGAAGAGCCATATAGCCTTGGTTCTCGGCACGAAGCTTGAGAACCTCGTCCTGCTCGGCTCGGCGGCGCTCAACGGCTATGGGAACGATCTTGCCAACAGCCTGACCGGCAATGCCGCCGGCAACCGGCTGGACGGACGCGGCGGTGCCGACACGATGACCGGCCTTGCCGGCGACGACACCTATGTCGTCGACCATTCCGCGGATCGTGTCGTCGAGGTGGCCAATGGCGGCATCGACACGGTGGAGGCATCGATCAGCCACACGCTGGCCAATCACGTCGAACGTCTGGTGCTGACCGGCGGCAGCGACATTAACGGGACCGGGAACGGCCTGGCGAACACACTGACCGGCAATGCCGGCGACAACCGGCTCGACGGCGGCGGCGGCGCGGACGTTATGGCGGGCGGTGCCGGTGACGATACCTACGTCGTCGATCATGTGGATGACGTGGTGTCGGAGGGCAGGAACCGCGGCACCGACACGATCGTCACCTCGCTTGCCCGCTACACGCTTGGCAGCACCGTGGAGAACCTGCAGCTCTATACGGGCAGTTCGCCGGACAATGTCGCCCGCTCGGGCACCGGCAACGCACTGGCCAATGTGCTGACCGGCAACAACGGCGCCAACACGCTGAGCGGGCTGACCGGCGACGACACGCTTTACGGTCTCTCGGGCAACGATGTTCTCGACGGCGGTAGCGGCAACGACATCCTCGATGGCGGCCTTGGCGACGACCGGATGACGGGGGGCACGGGCGATGACACCTATGTCGTCAACAGCGCGGCCGACGTGGTGGTCGAGGCGACCAATGGCGGTATCGACACGGTTATTGCCGGGATTTCCTACATTCTCGGCACCCATGTCGAGAACCTGGAACTGACAGGCAGCGCCCATGTCGACGGACAGGGCAATGGCCTTGGCAACCGGCTGACGGGCAATAGCGGCAACAACAGTCTGGACGGCGGTGGCGGGTCCGACATTCTGGTGGGCGGCCTGGGCAATGACACCTATACGGTGGACGACGTCGCCGACGTGATCGTGGAGGCGCCCGGCGCCGGCACCGACACGGTGCGCGCCAGCGTCTCCTGGACCCTCGACCCGGCCGTCGAGAACCTCATCCTCCTCGGAACCGCTGCCCTCAACGCAACCGGAAACCATCTCGATAACGCGATTTCCGGAAATGCGGGCAACAACGTGCTGATCGGGGGTCTCGGCAAGGATACCCTCACCGGAAATGCCGGCGCCGACATCTTTGTCTGGCGTGCCACGCGGGAGAGCACCGGCTCCGGAGACGCCGTCACGGATTTCATCGGAGCCGACGGTGACCGTATCGACGTAACAGCCATCGACGCGGTCACGTCGACGGCTGCGGACGACGCCTTTGCGTTCGTCAGTACCAATGCCTTCACCGCGGCCGGTCAAGTCCGAATGCATACGAGCAAGGGATCCACGGTCCTCAGCTTCAACACGGACAGCAATCTATCGACGGTGGAGATGGTCATCACACTTCTGAATACGGCGGCGTTTGAGGAAGCATGGCTGATCGCTTGATGCGCTAAGGCCCATTAAAATTTAACGGCTTCGTTTCTTTATGATTCGACCCCTTGTGTTGAAAGATTAAGGTGCGTGATGAGGATCGATGTCCTGATCAATAATGCCGGCGTCTCACTGATTGGACCGGTCGAGGAGACGTCCGTCGCCGAAGCGCAGACGGTCTTCTACACAAATTGACGTTGCCCCCTACGGCTAATCCAGTTTGAGATAGACTCTGGCCCAACTGAGAGGGCTAGAGATGAAGCAGGCAGGTTCATCTCTGGCCAGATCATTGGCATGCTAAAAGAGCACGACGCTGGCGTTTCCGTCGCCGATCTCTGTCGCGAGTACGGTGTCAGCAATGCTACGTCGACAAGTGGAAAGCCAAGTATGGCGGCATGGATGTCAGCGAGGCCAAGCGACCGAAGGGGATCGAGGACGAGAACGCCCGCCTGAAGCGGCTATTCGCCGGTGCGCTGCTGGACAATGCAGCGCTGAACAACCTCCTTGGAAAAAATGGTGACGCCCGCCGCGAAGCGGCAAGCTGTCACGCAATCTGGTCGCGGGCCACGGGATGAGCGAGCGGCGGGCGCGCCGAGTCACCGGCTGTTGTCGGATGACCATGCGTTACGAGGTGGTTCGGCATGAAGGCCCCGTGCTGCGGGAGCGGCTGAAGGAACGGGCACGGGTCCGCCGCCGGTTTGGCTAACGCAGACTGCATGTGTTCCTGCGGCGCGAAGGGGATGAGGTGAACCACAAAGCCTGTTCCGCATTTAACGCGAGGAACGGTTGCACGTCCGCCGTCGCGGCGGGCGCAAGCGGGCCGCGCACCGATGACGCCGCCTTTGGCTCCGAACCAACGCTGATCGCTCGGTTTTGTTCCAGACCAGCCGACCAATGGCCGTCGCTTCCGGGTCATGACAGTGGTGGACGACGGCACGCGGGAATGCTCGCCCTGATCGCCGACACCTCCCTGTCCGGCGCAAGGGTGGCGCGGGAACTGGCGACGCTGTTCGAGGCGCGGGGGCAAGCCGGCGGCAGTGGTCAGCGATAACGGGACCGAGTTCACCTCGAACGCTCTCCTCACCTTCTCCGATAAACGCAAGATCGACTGGCATCACATTCTAACGGCCAAGTCGACCCAGAACACCTTCATCGAGAGCTTGAACGGCCGACTGCGTGATGATCTGTTGAACGAAACGCCGTTCCCGTCCCTGTCCCAGGCCCGCGCACAGGTCTCATACAACATCGAAAGCCCGCACTCTCGCCTTGGCTGGCAGACACCTGCCGAGTTCGCCCAGACCTTCACCCAGCAACCGGGCCTGACGCTCAGCAACCCGAAAAGCTCCGTGCCAGCCCCCGTTGCTCAACCCGCAAAACAGGCAAAACTCAAACCCAGAGGCTCGCATACGCTGGATAAAGTAGGGGCAACGTCACAATCTGAAAAGAGCTGGGCGGTTTCAGAAGGTTATTATTCCGTCATTTTGCGAGACTTGGTGGAGCCTACTATGTCCTGGACTGAAACCGCCCGGCGCGATCAGCCGAACAAGGCGGCACTCCCGTAGGCTTACCAACAAGGCCATCGTCAACCACCTCGATTTCCTCATCGCCTAAGGCATGACCGGCTGAGGGCGCGGTTTCCACACCCTGCGTCCCGTGGAATGTTGTGAAAAGACGCATCTTGCGCTTGAGACCGTGCGATCGTCGCGAGCGTTGCTACGTACTGTACCACTGCCCCCTCAAGTAAATGTGATCTACGATAATGCAACTTTATCAAACGTTATACGCCCTTTCCTGCTCGTGCTCTTTGAGAAGTGAGCGTGCCATTATCCGCACATTCATCCTCTATGACGCGAGGTATTCCGCGGGCAGAGTGCCCTTTTCGGCAGGCTGAATGCCCAAGGGGGGGGCGGGCCGCCGGCGCGCCTGCATCCATGGGTTTGATGGGATTGACGGAAAGGATGGAAGAGCCGAAGGCGGGAGCCTTCGGGCTCCCGCCTGGGTGACCGGTGGTCCGTGGTGGCCGCGAGGACGGGCCGTTTTCGGCCCGTCCTCGCCGGGGAGGCTTCTTCAGGGATGGGCGGCCGACAGAGCCTCGGGCGTGGCGTGCGGCCCCGCCGCCTTTCCGTGCTGGACCAGCGGGCGGTTGCCGGCGAGGCGGCGCAGCAGCACGTAGAAGACCGGCGTCATGAAGATGCCGAAGACAGTGACGCCGATCATGCCCGAGAAGACGGCGAGGCCCATGGCGGCGCGCATCTCCGCCCCCGCCCCGGTCGACAGCACCAGCGGCACGACGCCCATGATGAAAGCCATCGACGTCATCAGGATCGGGCGGAGCCTCAGCCGGCTCGCCTCGATCGCCGCCTGGACAGGCGTGCGGCCCTCGAATTCGAGCTCGCGGGCGAATTCGACGATCAGGATCGCGTTCTTCGCCGACAGGCCGACGAGCACGACGAGGCCGATCTGGGTGAAGATGTTGTTGTCGCCGCCCGTGTACCAGACGCCGGCCAACGCCGCGAGCACGCCCATCGGCACGATCAGGATGATCGCGATCGGCAGCGTCAGGCTTTCATACTGCGCGGCGAGCACCAGATAGACGAGGAGCAGCGCCAGCGGGAAGACGACGATGCTGGAATTGCCGGCAAGGATCTGCTGGTAGGTCAGGTCCGTCCATTCGAAATCGATGCCCTGCGGCAGGGTTTCGGCGGCGATCCGCTCGATCGCGGCCTGGGCCTGGCCGGAGGAGAAGCCCGGCGCCGGCGCGCCGTTGATGTCGGCGGCGAGGAAGCCGTTGTAGCGCGTCGTGCGCTCCGGCCCGGTCGTGCCCTCGACCTTGAGCAGGGCGGCGAGCGGGATCATCTCCCCCGATTGCGCGCGGACCTTCAGCTGGCCGATATCCTCCGGCTTGGCTCTGAAAGCGGAGTCCGCCTGCACACGCACGCTGTAGGTGCGGCCGAAGGCATTGAAATCGTTGACATAGAGCGATCCTAAATAAATCTGCAGCGTCTCGAACACGTCGGTGACGCTGACGCCGAGCTGCTGGGCCTTGGCCCGGTCGAGATCGGCATAGAGCTGCGGCACGTTGATCTGGAACGAGGAGAACAGGCCGGCGAGTTCCGGCGTCTGGTAGGCCTTTCCGAGGAAGGCCTTGGTCGCCTCGTCGAGCGCGCCATAGCCGAGGCCGGCGCGGTCCTCGATCTGCAGCTTGAAACCGCCGGTCGAGCCGAGCCCGTTGACAGGCGGCGGCGGGAACATGGCGATGAAGGCGTCCTGGATGCCGGCGAACTTCTGGTTCAGCTGCATGGCGATGGCGCCGCCGGAAAGCTCCGGCGTCGTGCGCGCCTCGAAATCGTCGAGCACGGCGAAGACGATGCCGGAATTGGAGCCGATGGTGAAACCGTTGATCGACAGGCCGGGGAAGGCGATCGCATGGGCAACCCCCGGCTGGTCGAGCGCGATGTCGCTCATCCGCTTGATCACCTCTTCCGTGCGGTCGAGCGTCGCGCCGTCCGGAAGCTGGGCGAAGCCGATCAGATACTGCTTGTCCTGCGCCGGGACGAAGCCGCCCGGCACGGCGTTGAAGACGGCATAGGTGGCGCCGACCAGCGCCAGATAGACGGCCATCACCAGCGACTTGCGCGACACAAGCCCTCCGACGCCGCGCCCGTAGCCGTTCGAGGCGGCGCCGAAGGCGCGGTTGAAGCCGCGGAAGAACCAGCCGAACAGCGCGTCCATCCCCCGCGTCAGCCAGTCTTTTGGCGCGTGATGGTCCTTTAGCAAAAGGGCGGCGAGCGCCGGCGAGAGCGTCAGCGAGTTGACCGCCGAGATCACCGTCGAGATGGCGATCGTCAGCGCGAACTGGCGGTAGAACTGGCCGGACAAGCCGCTGATGAAGGCGAGCGGCACGAAGACGGCGACGAGGACGAGGGCGATGGCGATGATCGGGCCGGAGACCTCGCGCATGGCGCGGTAGGTCGCCTCGCGCGGCGTCAGGCCGTTCTCGATGTTGCGCTCGACGTTTTCCACCACGACGATCGCGTCGTCGACGACGATGCCGATCGCCAGCACCAGGCCAAAAAGCGTCAGCGCGTTGATCGAGAAGCCGAAGGCATACATCACGCCGAAGGTGCCGATGATCGAGACGGGGACCGCGAGCAGCGGGATGATCGAGGCGCGCCAGGTCTGCAGGAACAGGATGACCACGAGCACGACCAGCGCGATGGCTTCGAGCAGCGTGTCGACCACCTTTTCGATGGAGGCGCGGACGAACTGCGTCGTGTCGTAGACGATCTCGTATTTCACCCCATCCGGCATGGCGAGCTGGAGCTGGTCCATGGTGGCGCGCACCGTGTCGGCGATCTCGATGGCGTTCGAGCCCGGCGCCTGCAGGACGGCGATGGCGACGGCCGGCTGGCCGTCGAGCAGCGAGCGCAGCGTGTAGTCGGCCGCGCCCATCTCGACGCGGGCGACGTCCTTCAGGCGGGTGATCGCGCCGCCGGCGCCGGTCTTGACGATGATGTCGCCGAACTCCTCCGGCGTGCGCAGCCTGCCTTGCGCGTTGACGTTGAGCTGGAGGTTGACGCCGGACGGCGTCGGCGAGGCGCCGATGATGCCGGCGGCGGCCTGGACGTTCTGCGCGCGGATCGCATTGGAGATGTCGCTCGCGGCAAGCCCGTGCTCGGCCGCCTTCTGCGGATCGATCCAGACGCGCATGGCATAGTCGCCGGCGCCGAAGACCTGGACCTGGCCTGCGCCCTCGATGCGGGCGAGGCGGTCCTTGATGTTGAGCGTCGCGTAGTTGCGCAGATAGGTGACGTCGTAGCGATCCGTCGTCGAGACGAGGTTGACCACCATGATGAAGTCCGGCGAGCTCTTGACCGTGGTGACGCCGAGGGCGCGAACCTCGGCCGGCAGGCGGGGTTCGGCCTGCGACACGCGGTTCTGCACCAGCTGCTGCGCCTTGTCGGGATCGGTGCCGAGCTTGAAGGTGACCGTCAGCGTCAGCACGCCGTCCGAGGTCGCCTGGCTGTTCATGTAGAGCATGTCCTCGACGCCGTTGATCTGCTCTTCGAGCGGCGTCGCGACGGTCTCGGAGATGACGACGGGGTTGGCGCCCGGATAGACGGCGCGCACGACAATCGAGGGCGGCACGACCTCGGGATATTCCGAGATCGGCAGCGCCCGCATGCCGATGAGGCCGGCGACGACGATGAGGATCGACAGCACGGCGGCAAAGACCGGGCGATCGACGAAGAAACGGGAGATGTTCATGTCAACACCCTTTCGCTGGAGCATGTCCAGCCGGAGTGCGTTCGCTTCGGCGTCGGACAATGCGGTGAAAACAAAAGACAGAGCACATCGGGTCATCCCGGTTTCGCCGGGAACGCTTGATGCAAATACGGGACGAACGGGGCCTTCCGGCGGGACGCGTGCCTCGCCGGTGACCTGTCGGGATGGAATTTTCGAAGGGGAGCGGCCAGGCCGCTCCCCCTTTGCCGGCTATTTCGCCGAGGCGACCTTGTCCTCGATCTGCGGATCGACGACGGCGCCCGGGCGGATGCGCTGCAAGCCGTTGACGACGATGCGGTCGCCGGCGGCAAGGCCGCTTTCGACGATGCGCTCGCCGCCACTGCCGCTGCCGATGACGACCGGGCGATAGGCGACCGTGTTGTCGCCCTCGACGACGAAGACGAATTTCTTGTCCTGGTCGGTGCCGATCGCCCGCTCGCTGACGAGGATCTTTGCCGCCGCGCGCGGCTCGCCCATCCTGACCCTGACGAACTGGCCGGGGATCAGCCGCCCGCCCGGATTGTCGATGACGGCGCGCACGGCGATCGTGCCGCTCGCCGCATCCACCTCGTTGCCGATGAGCTGCAGCCGGCCGCGGACCGGCGTGCCGCTGTCGGCGAGCGTGCCGATCTCGACGGGGATCTCCTCGATCGGCGGCAGGGCGCTGTCCGAGGCCGGAAGGGCCGCGAGCGCTGCCGCCACCGTCTCCTCGCTGACGCTGAAGCCGGCATAGATCGGATCGACGGAGACGAGCGTCGTCAGCGCCGGCGAGGCGGAGCCGGCCGCCACGAGATTGCCCGTGGTGATTTCCACCCGGCCGACCCGGCCGTCGACCGGCGCACGGACACGGGTATGGTTGAGCTCGATCTGGGCGGCGTCGAGGGCGGCCTGCGCCGTCTTGAGGGCCGCGCGGGCCTCCGCCAGCGTGTTGCGGCGCTGGTCGAGGTCGCTCTGCGAGATGCTGCTGGTCTTGACGAGCCGGACGCCGCGTTCGAGTTCGGTCGTCGCCAGGTGAACCCGCGCCTCGGCCGAGGCGCACTGGCCCTCCGCCTGGTTGACGGCGGCCTGGTAGGGCTCGGGATCGATGGTGAAGAGCAGATCGCCGGCCTTGACCAGCGCGCCCTCGCGGAAATGCACCGACTGGATGGCGCCGGCGACGCGCGAGCGGATCTGCACCCGCTCGATCGCCTCCAGCCGGCCGGAAAACTCCTGCCAGGTGACGACGTCGCGGCTCTCGACCACCGCGACCGTCACGGGAATGGCGGGGCTTGCCGCCGGCGCGCTCGCCTCGGCGGCGGCGGTGCCGACCGGCAGGTCGACGAAGAGGGCTGCGGCGGAAAGGGACGCAGCCAGTCCCAGGCCGGCGCCCGCAAGGGCCCGGCGCGTGCTTTTCAACGGCATTGTGGTTCTCCTTGGTGCCCGGCGGGCACGCTCTGTGTCGGTCTTGTCTCGTCCTGCGATGTCAGGTCGTCTGCATGTCGTGGCCCGCCCCTTGCAGGAAGCTTGAAAACTGCGCCTGGACCGGCGCCTGCCAGGCGCCGGTGTCGGCGAGCGCCCCGTGATGGATCGACGGCCAGCCGAGGCCCTCGGGAAGAAGATGCGGGCGGACGGCCACGCCGGCCGCCTTCAGGCTTTCGGCATAGGCAAGCGTTTCGTCGCGCAGCGGATCGTCCTGCGAGGAGACGAGCAGCGCCGGCGCCAGTCCGGCGAGCCGCGAGCAGAGCGACGGCGCGGCATAGGGATGGCAGACGCCGCCGCTCAGATAATGGCTCCACCCGTCCGACCAGCGGCCGCGCATGCCGATCGCCTCGGCGCCGCGAAAGGAGGCGGTGCCCATGAAGGGATCGAGCAGGGGCGAGAACAGCACCTGTCCGTCCAGTTCCTCGGCATAGTGGTCGCGCGCCTTCAGCGCGACGCCGGCGGCGACGTTGCCGCCCGATTCCTCGCCGCCGATGATGAGCTGCGACCGCCGGTCGCCGAGCCCGGCCCGCTTCTTCGCCAGATAGGAGAAGAGCGAGAAGCCCACTTCCAGCGGCTTCGGGAAAACCCCGCCCATCGGGCTGAGATAATCCGGCACGACGACGATGGCGCCGGTGCCGGCCAGGCATTCGGCAAGCGGGCAGTGCCTGAGGCCGGCATCGAGGAAGGCGCCGCCCTGGAAATAGAGAAGCACGGGCGCGCCCTTCATGAAGTCGGCGCCCTTGTAGACACGCACGGACACGGGGCCGATCGCCACCTTGTCGAATGTCATGTCGCTGATCTCGACCGTCATCGCTCGTCGCTTTCCCTCGGGACCTTGCAAGGCGCGCAGGCCGGAATTACTGTAGGTCCCTCATCATTGATATCGGAATTCATATCCATCGCATAAGTCACGCAAATCTGATATCACTGTTCGAAATCTCGAATAATGACGCAATGCAACATGGAGCATCATGGACCAGCTATCAGCCATGCGCGCCTTTCTCCGCGTGGTGGAGACGGGGAACTTCACCCGCGCCGCCGCCGCGCTCGGCCTGCCCAAGGCGACGCTGACCAATCTCGTGCAGAATCTCGAGGCCCATCTGGCGACCAAGCTTCTCAACCGGACGACGCGGCGCGTCGTGGTGACGACCGACGGCGCGCTCTATTACGAGCGGGCGCTGCGCATCCTCACCGAGATCGACGAACTCGATACGAGCCTCTCCCATGCCCGCGCCAGCCCGAGCGGCCGGCTTCGCGTCGAGATGGCCGGCGCCTTCGCCGATCTGCTGATCATCCCGGCGCTCGACGATTTCCACGGGCGCTATCCCGACATCCGCATCGACCTCGGCGTCGGCGACCGCACCGTCGACTACCTGGCGGAGAATGTCGACTGCGCGGTCAGGGGCGGCGAGCCGGCGGACCAGTCGCTGATCGCCCGCCGGATCGCCGAGATCGCCATGGTGACCTGCGCGGCCCCCGGCTATGCCGCGCGCCACGGCGTGCCGATGCATCCCTCGGAGCTGGAGACCGGCCACCACTGCGTCAACTACTTTCTCGCACCCGCCAACCGGATCATGCCCTTCGTCTTCGCCCGGCAGGAGGAGCGCATCGAGGTCAACGGCCGCTACCGCGTCTCCGTCAACGACGCCCGCAGCTATCTCGCCGCAGCACTTGCCGGGCTCGGCGTCGCGCCCCTGCCGCGCTTCATGGCGGCCGAGGCGCTGGAGCGCGGCGCCCTCGTCGAGGTGCTGGCCGACTGGACGACCGAGCCGATCCCGCTCTACATCGTCTATCCGCCGAACCGGCACCTCTCCAACAAGGTGCGGGTCTTCGTCGACTGGCTCGCCCGGCTGCTGACCGGCGCGCGGCTTTCCGGCGGCGGATGACCTAGGCGCAGCGAGGGGCCCGGCGAAAAGGGGTCTCGCGACAAGGGGCCTGGCGACAAGGGGCCTGGCGAAAAGAGGCGGGCAGGCTCAGATCGGCTGCGTCCGGCGCATGTCGGAAAGCGTCTTCTTCATCCGCCGCACCCGCTCCTGCTCCTCCGGCGAACGGCGCAGGGCGACGCCCGTCGACAGGATGTCGATGACGACGAGGGCGGCGATGCGCGAGATCGTCGGCGTGTACATGTTGGTGTTGTCGAGCGTCTCGACGACGAGCGACACGTCGCCCTCCGCCGCGAGCGGCGTGTCCGAGCCGGTGAGGCAGATGACGGTGGCGCCGCTGTCGCGGGCGATGCGGGCGATCTCGATGATCGAGCGCGTCGTGCCCGTGTTGGAGATGACGAAGGCGACCTCGCCCGGCCTCATCATCGCGGCGACCATCACCTGCTGGTGCGAATCGAGTTCGGCGCTGCAGGGCACGCCGAAGAGCGGGAACTTCTGCTGTGCGTCGCGCGCGACGATGCCGGAGGCGCCGAAGCCGAAGAAGACGATCGCGCGCGCCGCCGTCAGGACGTCGATCGCCTTGCCGAGCGCCTGCTTGTCGAGGCGCGAGCGGGCCCAGTCGAGGCTCGTCATCGTATAGTCGAAGATCTTCTCGGCGACCATTTCCGGCGTGTCGGTGTCGAGCAGCACCGAATGGGTGGCGGGCGTGCCGAGCGCCACGGCCTGGGCAAGCCGGATCTTGAAGTCGGGGAAGCCGCCGCAGCCGATGGCGCCGGCAAAGCGCAGCACCGTCGGCTGGCTGACCCCCGCAAGCAGCGCCGTCTCGCCGACGGTGGCGTTGAGGATGCGCTGCGGATCGGCGAGCACCACGTCCGCCACCTTGCGGTCCGACTTGCGCAGGGTCGGATGCAGCGTGCGGATCACTTCGAGGATGTTGCGGCCGCCGCCTCTTTCCATGCGCGTTTCGGGTTCCATCTCGGTCCTGCCTCCGCGGGCCTTGCCTCAATCCTCCTTTCGTCCATGCCATGTCCGGCCGCCCGGTGTCACGCCGAAAGCGCGTCAGGCGTCGCGCGACGGCCGCAGCGCGACGCCGGTGCGGGCGCGCAGCAGCGCCGGATGCGACGCGTCCCGCGCGCGCGCGTCGATCGTCTCCGGGTCGAGCGTGTTGAAGGCGAAGAGGCCGTAATGATGGGCGACCATGACGGCGGCGCCGACCGCGCCGGCAAGGCCGACCGCCTCGTCGAGGAACAGGTTTCCCGGCACGCCGTTCTGCGACAGCTCCGGCCGGCGGCCGTTGACCGGCAGCAGCGCGACATCCGGGCGCAGCGCCGCCACCTCCGCCGCCTGCCCGTCGAAGGGCACGGTGTCGCCGGAATGCCAGACCGTCAGCTCCGGTCCGCGGACGGCATAGCCGAGGAAGCGGTGGTTGCCGTCCCCGTCCCGCTCCAGCGTCTCGTGCGCGGCGCGCGTCGCGGTGACGGCGATGCCGGGCGCAAGTTCAAGCGTCTCGCCGGCCTCGACGAGCCGCAGGTGTCCCTCCGCAAGCCCCGAGCGGGTGAGCGCTGCCTGCCGCATCGCGCGCGGCGCGACGAGCACGGCGCGGGGATTGGCGGCGAAGAGGGCGGGGAGCGTGCCGGGGTCCATATGGTCGGTATGGGCATGGGTGCAGAGCACGGCATCGACATGGGCGAGCGCGCCGGCCGCGACCGGCGCCGGCATCATCCGGGCATAGCGCTCCGGCATGTCCGGATATCTGTCGGACAGGGCGTCCGAAAGGTAGGGGTCGATGACGAGGCGCGTTCCGGCGATGTCGAGGACGAAGCCCGCTTGGCCGAGCCAATAGAGCGCGGTTTCCGCGCCCGGTCCGGCGGCGAGGACCGTTTCCAAGGACCCGTCGAGGGGGATTTCCGCAAGCATCGGCGTCTCCCGTCAGCTCAGCGCGGCGATCAGGTTGTCGGCGGCGATCCGCGTGGCGCGGTCGACGCTTTCGGTGGTGAAGCCGCCGATATGGCTGGTGGCGATCACCCGTTCATGGCCGGCAAGGCGGAGCGACACCGGCGGCTCCGGCTCGAACACGTCGGTGGCGTAGCCGGCGATCCGCCCGGCATCGAGCGCCCCGATCAGCGCATCCTCGTCGACGAGGCCGGCGCGCGCCGTGTTGACGAGGATCAGCCCGTCGCGCACCGTCGAAAGCCGGCGTCGGTCGAGGAGGACGGAGCCGTCGCGCGGCAGCGGGCAGTGCAGCGTCAGGATCTCCGCCGTCGCGACGATCCCGTCGATCTCGCCCCAGGCGAAGCGGCCCGGGGGCAGGTCGAGATCGGGACGCAGCGGATCGAAGGCGATGACGTCGGCGCCGAGCGCCACGACCATGCGCGCCACCTCCCGGCCGATCGCGCCGCAGCCGATGATCCCGACGCTCCGGCCTCGGATCTCGATGCCGCGCCTGCGCGGCCATGTGCCGGCCTTGATCCCGGCATCGGCGAGCGGGATCGAGCGCATGGCCGCAAACATCAGGCCGATGGTCAGCTCCGCCACCCCCGGCGCGTTGGCGCCCTCGGCGATCATCACCCGGACGCCGCGCCGCGCCAGCGCGTCCGCCGGCAGGTTGTCGATGCCGACGCCGTTGCGGCTGATCACCTTCAGCCCGTCGGCCGCCTCGACGACGCGGGGGCTGACCGGCTCGACGCCGGCGAGCCAGCCTACGCAGCCCGGCACGAGGTCGACGAGCTCGTCCTCGCTCGGGATCTGCCCGGCGCGGCAATAGACGATGTCGAAGCCGCGCTCGCGCAGGCGCTCGATGTCGGGATGCGGCTCGCTGGTCAGCGAGCGCGGCGTGACGAGGATGCGGGCGGCGGCGCTCATCGTCCGGCGGCCTCGCGGGCGATGTCGGAAATCCGCTCGAAGACCGGGCCGGAGGTCGGGATCTCGATGTCGAAGACCTCGGCGATCACCTGGGTCCAGCCGTGCAGGAAATAGGTCCAGCCGTCCTCGACCCGGAGCGCACGCGCCTGCTGCTGGGCGCGGGCCTGGTCGAGGAAGACGAGGTCGCCGCGATAGTTGAGGTCCCAGGCGACCGCCTTTTCCGGGAAGACGGCGGCGCCGGAGAGCGGCGAGCCGGGCGCGTCCTTGCCAAGCCCGGTGGCGTTGATCACGAGCGAGCCGGGGGCGAGGTCCGCCAGCACCGCGTCATTGTCCTCGGGCCTCGGCGCCAGGATATAGTCGACCGGAACGTCGGTCTCGATGCCCTCGTGGATGCGGCGGATCTCGTCGAGCCGGTGCTGGCTGCGGTTGGAGACGACGATGCGGCCCGGCACGTCCCGGCCGCGCGACCGGCGCATCAGGTGCCAGGTGAGCGCGATGGTCGAGCCGCCGGCGCCCATGGAGAAGAGGTCGGCGCCGGTGCGGGCGAAATAGCCCTCGCCGAGGAACCCGTCGATGGCGAGCCCGGACGAGATCGGGTCCTTGGCATGGCAGACGAGCGTGCCGCCGCGCTTCGAGATGCAGCTCGTCTCGTCCATCAGCCGCGCATGCGGGTCGATGACGTCGAACATGTCCTCGCAGGCGTTGAAGAGATCGATCTTGTGGGTGGTGACGAGCGCCCCCTTCGACAGCGGATCGTCGGCGATGAACTGCACGGCGCCGCGATAGGCGGCCGGGTCGTCGTGCAGCCTGAAGTCGATGCCCCTGATCTCGGCGTCCTTGAGGCCGAGAAAATCGGCCCAGGCCGGAAACACCGTCATGATCGAGCTTTTCGCCGTGGTGACGCCGATGAAGTAGAGCGTCGGCCGGGTCGCGGGCGAGTAGGTCACGCGCGTGTCTCCAGGGCCTCGCGCGCCACCCTGACGGCGGCGGCGGCATTGGCGGCGATCTCCTTGAACCGGCCCTCGCGGATATCCTCGGTCTTGGCAATCCAGGTGCCGCCGACGGCGACGACCTGCCGGATCGCCAGCCAGTCGCCGATGGTCGCCTCCGTGACGCCGCCGGTCGGGATGAAGCGCAAGCCCAGATGGGCGAAGGGTGCCGCGATGCCGGAGAGCGCCTTGGGCCCGCCGGCGACGCCCGCGGGGAAGAATTTCGCCAGCCGCACGCCGTTCGCGGTCGCGAGCGTCACGTCGGTCGGCGTCATCACGCCGGGGCAGAAGGGCAGGTTCGCCGCCCGCGCCGCATCGACGATCCGAGGGTCATAGCCCGGCGCAAGGGCGAAGCGGGCGCCGCTGTCGATCGCGCGCGTCAGGCTGCCGGTGTCGAGGATGGTGCCGGCGCCGATGCAGAGTTCCGGCCGCGCGTCGCGGATCGCCGCCAGAACGTCGGCGGCGGCCTCGGTGCGGAAGGTGATCTCGGCGACCGGCAGCCCGCCCTCGAGCAGCGCGTCGGCGAGCGCCACGGCGTCGGAGGCGCGCTCGATGGCGATGACGGGAACGACGCCGAGGCCGGCGATCAGGTCGATGGGATTGCTCATCTCGGATACTCCTTCGCGGACCTTGAGGCTTACGCGCCCTTGTTCATCAGCGCGGCGACCGTCTCGGCGCTGCGCGGCCGATAGGTGGGGTTCTCGGCGAGGCGCCAGCCGTCGCCGTCGACCATCACCCGGTGGCGCATGCCGCCGGAGGTCTCGATGATGCCGTAGTCCTGGCCGCTGTCGGCGGGATAGGCGAAGACCATGACGAGATCGCCGCTGCCGACATTGATCGAGCGGTGGATCCAGTAGGGCGGAACGTAGCAGAGCGTTTGCGGCCGGATCTCGACGATGCGGGTCTCGCCCTCCGGCGATTCCATCTGCATCAGCCCGTGACCCTTCTGGCCGTAATAGATTTCCGGGCGGTCGGCCTGTGCATGGATGTGGCCGCGGGTGAGGAAGTATTCCTCGCCGACCCGGCCGGGGATCATGTGGGTGACGCCGTGGATCATGTCGCCGGCGCGGGCGGAGGGGCGGAAGTCGTCGACGGCATAGACGACGGGATCGCCGATCCTTTCCGACAGCGCCCGATAGGCGGCCGCGTCGCCATAGAGACCGGCGAGGTCGGAAAACCGCTTCTCGTAGCGGCCCGTCCTCTCGCTCATAGATCCGCTGTCGGGGTCGACGACGCAGGCGACCGGCTCCATCAAGGCCATGGCATTCTCCTGTTTTTGGTATTTTTATTACATAATGAAGTGCGGCCTGTTCCGCAAGGACGTTTTCATGTCGATATTGCGCTGCAAAATAGCTTTATATGCGCCGCATTCGATATTGACGCTGGAATTTCACGTAATTACGTTACATTGATCGTCGGCGAAAGCCGGACACGGCGCGGCGGAGGAGACGAATGATGGCCGACGACCTTTTCCTTGCGATCGATGTGGGGACCGGCAGCGTGCGCGCCGCCCTCGTCGACGGCCGCGGCCGCGTGCTGACGATCGCTGCGCGCGAGCACGAGCAGATCGTGCCGCAGTTCGGCTGGTCGGAGCAGCGGCCGGCCGACTGGTGGGACGGCGTTGCCGCGGCGATCCGCGACGTGCTCGACCGGGAGGACGGCGCCCGCGACCGGATCTCGGCGGTCGCCGCCTGCGGCCAGATGCACGGCACGGTGCTGATCGACGCGAACGGAGCGCTCGCGCGCCAGACCGCGCCGCTCTGGAACGACAAGCGCACCGTCGCCCATGTCGAGGCCTTCGAGCGGGCGCATGCGGCGGAGACCTATCTCGCCGACAGCGCCAATCCGGCGACGCCCGCCTGGCCGGGCTTCAAGCTGCAATGGCTGCGCGACACCGATCCGGACGCCTGGGCGCGCACCGCCGCCGTGCTGATGCCGAAGGACTGGATCAACCTGAAGCTCACCGGCGAAATCGCCATGGACCGCACCGATGGCGGCGCGAGCTTCCTGATGGACCCGGCGACACGCGACTGGTCGGGCCGCATGATCGGCCTGCTCGGCCTCGACCGTGCGAAACTTGCGCCCTTGCGCGATCCGGTCGAGATCCTGGGACAGGTGACGGCGGCGGCGGCGCGCGAGACCGGGCTTCGCGCGGGCACGCCGGTGATGGTTGGCGGCGGCGACTATCCCGTGGCGCTCCTCGGCTCCGGCGTCTGCCGTCCGGGCATCGGTTCGGAGGTGATGGGGACGTCGGCGATCGTCACGGCGATCGCGCAGGCGCCGCTCCTCGATCCGGCGGTCTGCAATGTCGGCACGGTCGAGGGCAACTGGGGCGCCTTCATGCTGCTCGAATCGGGCGGCGACGCCATGCGCTGGGCGCGCCGCGCCTTCCACGGGCGGCAGGCGAGCTATGAGGAGATCGTGGCAAAGGCGGCGGAGGCGCCGGCCGGCGCGGAACGGCTGTTCTTCATGCCCTATCTCGCCGGCGAGCGCCTCGGCGCGCATCGCAACGCCCGCGCCCAGTTCTTCGGCATCGGCGCCGCGCACGGGCTTTCCCATCTGCACCGCGCCGTGCTCGAAGGCGTCGCCTTCGCCGTCAAGCGCCACATCGACATCCTCGATCGCATCTCCGGCGCGCCGGTCGAGCGGGTGATCGCCTCGGGCGGCGGCGCGAAGACGGCGCTGTGGATGAAGATCAAGGCGAGCGTCTACGGCATTCCGATCCTGGTGCCCTCCGAGCCCGAATGCGGCATCGTCGGCTGCGCCGCGATCGCGGCCACCGCGACCGGCCGCTTCGCGCGCGTCGAGGAGGCCGCCGACGCCTTCGTCTCCTACAGCGAGGAGATCCTGCCCGACCCCGCCTGGGCGGAGACCTACCGGACGATGCAGGCCGTCTTCGAAAAGCTTTACCGCCACAGCCAGTCGCTCTATGACGATCTCGACCGGCTGCCGTCCTGAGGTGCCGCAAGGTCCGGCCGGACCGGCGACAGCGCCGGATCGGCCCGCCCGACGCTTTCCGAAAGGGCTTCCGCACCATGAGCGAACCGCGCCTTGCCTGGACCGCGGTGCTGCCGGCGCTCGATCCTGAGGGCGCGCTTTCGCCTTTCGATCCGCATGTCGCCGGGACGCCGCCTCTCGGCCTCGATCTGCCCGAAAGCGACATCGACATCCTCTGCCACGCGCCCGAACCGGACCGCTTCGCCGCGACCGTCTGGCGGACACAGTCGGGCCGGGCGGATTTCGCCCTCTGGCAATGGCGCGGGGCCGGGCGGCCGGTGATCGCCCGTTTCGCCGCCTTCGGCTGGACGATCGAACTTTTCGCCGCGCCCGAGCCGGTGCGACGGCAGCCCGGCTGGCGGCATTTCGCCGTGGAGAGGCGGCTTCTCGATCGCGGCGGCCTGGCGCTCCGCGCGCGGGTGATGGCGCTGCGGCGGGCGGGCATGAAGACCGAACCCGCCTTCGCCGCCGTCCTCGGCCTTGCCGGCGATCCCTACCGCGTGCTTCTCGATCTCGACGCCGAGGACGACGAGACGCTCGACCGAAGGCTCGCGCTTGCCGGCTGCTGAGGCCGCGCCCCGCCGACGGCGCCGGCCCTCGAGGCCGAGATCCTCCGAGAAGACTTTTTGTTCACCATGACGAGCGCCTGTCCTGAGAAAAGAGGCGTCGCCGGGCATGCCCTGTCTCTCTGTTCCAACGCATGGTCCGGACGTCAAATCCGGGCCGGTTCTGACGGGAGATGCTCTGGGTGATGCTGCGGCATGGCGAGACAGCTTGCCCCTTATGCCCTTCGGGCCGAGGTCGCCGCGCCTTTCCCGCTGCTGCGACGTGCCCGAGGGGCGCATGGCCACGGGTGGAGGACAGGCAGGTTCCGATCGGCATCCTGCTCGTGCTTTTTGTCGCTGTCCGGTTCGAACGGCTGCCGTTTGACGTGGCCGGATGTTGCGCAATCCCCTCCCGGCACCGACTGCGCGCCTCAGGGAACGCCTGTTTGCACGACGACATCCCTCCCTTCATGCCGGCGTCGAAGCGTCGCCGGTGAAAGGGGGCGGAGCGATCAGGCCGTGCCCATCCATCGATGGCACGCCCGTCAGGGCGGATCGATCGCCGCGAGGCTTCGAAGGGAGCGCGGGCGCACGCGGCGGCTCAGAAGAAGGCGGCGGCCATTTCCGGGGGGCCGTCCAGGGCGTGGGCCATGAATTCGAGCGCGCCGCGCAGTTGTTCGCGCGGGACCGGGCCGCCGAGGCAGACGCGCACGGCTTCCGGCGCCGCGCCGTCGACGGTGAAGGCGTCGCTCGCCACCACGCCGATGCCGGCCGCGCGCATGTGGCTGCCGAAGGTGGAGCGCGTCCAGCCCTTGTCGAGCGGCAGCCAGATGTTGAAGGCGATCGGGTCGGCGCGGTAGCTGCCGGCCGGTAGCATCTCGGCGGCGAGCGCCTGGCGCGCGGCGGCCTCGGCGCGGATGAAGCGCAGGATCATGTCGGCAGTGCCGTCCTCGATCCAGCGCGTCGCCAGCGCCAGCGTCAGCGGCGAGGCCATCACGGTGTTTGCCCGCATGGCGCTGACGAAGGGCCAGATCGCCCGCGTGTCGGGCGCGACGACGAAGGCGAGGCGCAGCCCCGCGCCGATGCATTTCGCCAGTCCGCCGATGTGCCAGGTGAGGTCCGGCGCCATGGCGGCGAGCGGCGCCGGCCCGTGCAGCGGGATGAAGCCGTAGGCGTCGTCCTCGACGATCGGCACCTGGTATTTTCGCGCCACCGCGCAGATCGCGGTGCGGCGCGCTTCCGGAATGGTCAGCGTCGTCGGGTTCTGCAGCGTCGGGTTGAGGTAGAGCGCCTTCGGCCTCAGCCGCCCGCAGGCGTCGGCGAAGGCGTCCGGCAGGATGCCGTCCGCATCCATCGGCAGGCCGGCAAGCGTCAGGCGCAGCTGCGCCGCCACCGAGCGGATGCCGGGATAGGTGATGTTTTCCGAAAGCACCGTCTCGCCGGGTTTCGCCAGCAGGCCGAGGATGGCGAGCAGCGCCGGATGGGCGCCGGGGGTGACGAAGATGCGCTCCTGCGACGGCACGAGGCCGCGCCGGCTGAGCCAGGCGGCGGCCGCCTCCTTGTCCATGCCGGAACCGCCGAAACCCTGGTAGCGCAAGAGCGGGATGATGTCGGAGGCGACGGCCGCCACGCCCTCGCGCATGCGGGCGACGAGGGCGGGGTCGTCGGGCTCGGGCGGCATGTTCATCGTAAAGTCGACGGCGGACGCCCGGCGCGGGTCCGGCGCGTCGGCGAGCACGAGGCTCGCCCGCCGTTCTGGTGCCGCGCCGGTGACGAAGGTGCCGCGCCCGACATGGCTGTCGACGAGGCCGCGCTTCTGCGCCTCGACATAGCCGCGCGCGACGGTGGTGAAGTCGATGTTGAGGCGCTTCGCCAGCATGCGCTGCGGCGGCAGCCGGTCTCCGGTGACGAGCCGGCCGCTCTTCACGTCCGCCTCGATCATGTCGGCGATGGCGATGTAGCGGGGACTGTCGCTTTCGGCGAGGTCGGGGACCCAGTTCTTCATGGGGGTGCTTCCGGATGGGTTCTGGGATTGACCGTATATTGTTGCGAACCCGCCCTGTCACGCCTTTTGTGCGCTTGCATCCCAAAGGCGCCGCCTTGCGGCTGCGGTGTGACGCCGCTCCGCATCGGCGTACACAATGAATGCATATTGAATGCATTCAAATCAGTCATTGTTGCATCGAATTTCGGCAGGACGGTGCCCGGCAAACGGGCGCCGTCCCAGGCGGCGGATCAATATTGATTGTATAATTGAATGCAAATAGTGCCGTTTTGACGGTATTTTATGCAAGGTCAATCTGGCATGGCGCTTGCAATTGAAGGGTCGTCCCGCCGCGGCGGTATCGGAATTCAACCAGAGGAGCCCTCCATGCCCAAAGTGACCAAGCCCGCCAACGAGACCGGCGATGTCCTCGTCGATTACGAGGAGAAGGTGTTCGAGGACGTCCAGGCAGCACCCGGCGAAAAGGCGCTGATCACCTTTCACACCGTCGCCTTCGAGGGGTCGATCGGCCTCGTCAACCTGCTGCAGGCCAAGCGCCTCAAGCGGAAAGGCTTCGAGACCTCCGTGCTGCTCTACGGCCCCGGCGTCACGCTCGGCGTGCAGCGCGGCTTTCCGACGCTTGGCGCCGAAGCCTTTCCCGGCCACCTCAACTTCAACAACCAGATCAAGGGCTTCATGGAGGAGGGCGGCAAGGTCTATG
This sequence comes from Ensifer soli, assembly GCF_041928815.1. Classification (NCBI taxonomy): domain Bacteria; kingdom Pseudomonadati; phylum Pseudomonadota; class Alphaproteobacteria; order Hyphomicrobiales; family Rhizobiaceae; genus Ensifer; species Ensifer soli. The sequence continues at coordinate 171,075 of NZ_JBHFEI010000009.1, forward strand.
CCTGCCGCTTCGCGCTGCAGGCGCTCTACGGCCATGGCGAGGGCGCGCTGATCCCCGGCATCACGCCGATCAGCCCGCTCGACGTGCTCGATCTGATCCTGATCCACCGCCGCGACGGTGCCTTCATCCTCGACACCTGGACACTCTGATCCCCGCCCGGGAGGCGGGGACCCGCCTCCCGGCGAAACCCTTGAGGATTTTTCCATGGAGAAGAAATCAACCGTCCGCGCCGCCGCCGTGCAGATCGCGCCCGACCTCACCTCGCGCGAGAAGACGCTGGCAAAGGTGCTCGACGCCATCGCCGAGGCTGCGGGCAAGGGCGCCGACCTCGTCGTCTTCCCGGAGACCTTCGTCCCCTGGTATCCCTATTTTTCCTTCGTGCTGCCGCCGGTTCTCTCCGGCCGCGAGCATATCCGCCTCTATGAGGAGGCCGTCACCGTGCCGAGCGCGGCGACCGACGCCGTCGCCGCCGTCGCGCGGGCGAAAAGCATCGTCGTCGTGCTTGGGGTCAACGAGCGCGACCATGGCTCGCTCTACAACACCCAGCTCGTCTTCGATGCGGACGGGTCGCTGATCCTCAAGCGCCGCAAGATCACGCCGACCTTCCACGAGCGGATGATCTGGGGCCAAGGCGACGGATCGGGCCTCAAGGCCGTCGACAGCGCCGTCGGCCGCATCGGCGCGCTCGCCTGCTGGGAGCACTACAATCCGCTCGCCCGCTACGCGCTGATGGCCGATCACGAGGAGATCCACGTCGCGCAGTTCCCCGGCTCGATGGTCGGGCCGATCTTCGCCGAGCAGATGGAGGTGACGATCCGCCACCATGCGCTCGAAAGCGGCTGCTTCGTCGTCAATGCGACCGGCTGGCTGACCGACGAGCAGGTCGCCGCGATCACGCCCGATGCCGGCTTGCAGAAGGCGCTGCGCGGCGGCTGCATGACGGCGATCATCTCGCCGGAGGGCCGCCATCTCGTGCCGCCGCTGACCGAGGGCGAGGGCATGCTGATCGCCGATCTCGACATGGGCCTGATCGTCAAGCGCAAGCGGATGATGGATTCCGTCGGCCATTATGCCCGGCCGGAACTGATGCATCTCGTGCTCGACGGCCGCGCCACCGCCCCGGTCCATGCGGCCGGCGCGATCCCCTTCCCCGCTCTTGCCACAAGGACGAACAGCGATGGACACCCTGACGCTTCCCCCGGAGACGCTTCCCCCGGCAACGCTGCCCTCGACGGAAACGCTGATCAACGAATTGCAGTCCTTCGGGGTTAGGCTCGTCGATCCGAAGGCCGGCGTCGAAAGCCGGCGCGGCGGCGCCGGTCCCTCCGACCACAAGGCGATGACCATCGACGGCATGACGGTGATGGTGCCGGTGCACACCGCGCCCGCCTTCGAGAGCCCCTATGTCGTCGAGAAGCCGGACGAGCGCGGCGAAAGCCGCATCAGCCGCGACGGCGCGGTGCTGGGCAAAGTTTCCTTTCCCTTGAAACCCCGCTTCTATGAGCGCTCCACCGCCGACGGCATCCCCTATTCGAAGATCGCGGTGCTGCACGGGCGCGACGTGCTGGCAACGACCGTGCTGCAGACCTGCATCCGCTACCAGAGCCGGACGAAGACCTGTCAGTTCTGCGCCATCGGCCAGTCGCTCGCCGCCGGCCGCACCGTGGCGCACAAGACGCCCGAGCAGCTCGCCGAGGTGGCGAAGGCCGCCGTCGAGCTCGACGGTGTGAAGCATATGGTGATGACGACGGGCACGCCGAAGGGGCCGGACCGGGGCGCGGCCATGCTCGCCGAGAGCGCGCGCGCCATCAAGGCCGCCGTCGACCTGCCGATCCAGGCGCAATGCGAGCCGCCGGAGGACGATGTCTGGTTCGAGATCATGAAAGAGGCCGGCGTCGACGCGCTCGGCATGCATCTGGAGGTCGTCACGCCCGCCCTGCGCGAAAAGATCATGCCCGGCAAGGCGCAGGTGCCGGTGGAAACATACATGCGCTCCTTCGCGGCGGCGGTGAAGGTTTTTGGCCGGGGACAGGTCTCCACCTATATCCTCGCCGGCCTCGGCGACACGCGCGAGGCCATCCTCGACATCTGCGAGAGGCTGGTGGCGATCGGCGTCTATCCCTTCGTCGTGCCTTTCGTGCCGATCTCGGGCACGCCGCTCGAAAGCCATGCCGGGCCGACGCCGGACTTCATGCACCAGATCCTGAAACCCCTGTCGGCGATGCTGGTCGAGAGCGGCCTGAAGGCCGTCGACATCAAGGCCGGCTGCGGCAAATGCGGCGCCTGCTCAGCGCTCTCCACCTATGAGAGGACGCTGACGGCATGATCCTCGAACCCTTCGATCCGTTTCGCGTGAGCGAGTTCCAGGTGAAGTTCGCCACCTCGCGCTGGGAGGTGGAAGAGGCCCATGCGCTGCGCCGCGCCGTGTTCTGCGCCGAGCAGGCGATCTTTGCCGGCGACGACCGCGATGCCATCGACGATCACGCCATCCCGATCGTGGCGCTGTCGATGCTGGGCGTCGCCGCCGACCGGGTGGTCGGCACGGTGCGCATCCACGAGGCGGCGCCCGGCCTCTGGTGGGGCTCGCGGCTCGCCGTCGACGCCGATTTCCGCAAGGTCGGGGCGCTGGGCGCGACGCTGATCCGGCTCGCCGTCTCCTCGGCCCATGCGATGGGCTGCCACACCTTCTTCGCCCATGTGCAGATGCAGAACGGCGCGCTGTTCCGCCGGCTGCACTGGGACGTGGTCGAGACCGTCGAGATCCACGGCCGGCAGCACCTCAAGATGAAGGCGGACCTTGCCCATTACCCGCCCTGCGTGACGCCGGATGTCGGGCTGGTGGCGCTGCCGAGAAAGGCCGCGTGATGGCCGACGGCATCGACATCGAGGGCCTGGCCGCCCGGCTTTCGACGGCGAGCGGGCTTGCCGCCAAGGCGGATATCGGCCCGGTCGCGGAAGCCCTCGGGCTCGCCGGCCGGGCCGTCGCGGTCGGCGACGACTGCGCCGCGATCCCCGACGGCGACGGCCACCTGCTCTTTGCCATCGAGGGCTTCATCAACGGCTTCGTCGCCGCCGATCCCTGGTTCGCCGGCTGGTGCGGGGTGATGGTCAACATCTCCGACATCGCGGCGATGGGCGGACGGCCGCTCGCTGTCGTCGATGCCGTCTGGGCGGAGGGCGAGGCGGGTGCCGCGCCGATCCTTGCCGGCCTGCGCGCGGCGGCCGAGGCCTTCGGCGTGCCGATCGTCGGCGGCCACACCAATATCCGCACCGATCGCGGGCAATTGTCGGTGGCGATCCTCGGCCGGGCGAAGGCGCTGCTCACCAGTTTCGACGCGGCGCCGGGCGACCTGCTGGTCGCGGCGATCGACCATCGCGGCCGCTACCGCGAGCCCTTCGACAATTTCGAGGCGGCGACGGACGCGCCGCACGAACGGCTGCGCGGCGACATCGCGCTCCTGCCCGGGATCGCCGAGGCCGGGCTCGCCCGCGCCGCCAAGGACATCAGCCAGGGCGGCCTCGTCGGCACCGCCGTCATGCTCGCCGAATGTTCCGGCGTCGGCATCGATATCGACGTCGCCGCGATCCCCGTCCCGCGCGGCATCGCGCTCGACCGCTGGCTCTCGACCTTCCCGAGCTTCGGCTACATCCTCGCCGTCGCCCCGGACCATCTCGACGCCGTGCTCGCCCGCTTTGCCGCCCGCGACATCACCGCCGCCGCCATCGGCGCGATCACGGCGGGCAGCCGCGTCACCCTCCATGCCGGGGACAGGCGCGCGCTGGTGCGCGACTGGCGCGCCACGCCGCTGATGGCGATGGTGAAGGCGGAGGACGCGGCATGAGGATCGCCATGCTCGCCCATTCCACCCATCCCCGTGGCGGCGTCGTCCACGCGATGAGCCTTGCCGAAGCGCTGACCGCGCTCGGCCACGACGTCGTGCTGCATGCGCCGGATGCGGCCGGCACCGGCTTCTTCCGCGCGCCCGCCTGCCGGGTGGCGGCCTTCCCGGTCGCGCCGGCCGAGCCCGGCATGACCGGGATGGTCGAGCAGCGCATCGCCGACTACGTCGCTTATTTCGAGGCGGCCGGGACCGCGAATGTCGACCTGTTCCACGCCCATGACGGCATCTCGGCCAATGCGCTGGCGACGTTGAAGGCGCGCGGCCGCATCCCCGGCTTCGTCCGCACGGTGCACCACATCGACAGCTTCTCCGACCCGCGGCTGATGGACTTGCAGGAGCGGTCCATCGTCGCCGCCGATGCCCATCTCGCCGTCAGCGCGCTCTGGCAGGGGGTGCTGAGGGAGACGCGCGGTATCGCCACCGCCATCGTCGGCAACGGCGTCGACCTCTGCCGCTTCGGCGGCACGAGCGAGGCGGAGGCCCGCTCGCTCCGCCGGCGGCTGGGCCTGAGCCCCGGCCCGGTTTTCTTGAGCGTCGGCGGCATCGAGGCGCGCAAGAACACGATCCGCATCCTCGACGCCTTCCGGCAGGTGCGCGCCATCCGCCCGGACGCCCAGCTCGTCATCGCCGGCGGTGCCTCGCTGCTCGACCATCGCGGCTACCAGGGGGAGTTCCGCGCGGCGCTCGGCCACCTTGGCACGCACCAGGCGGCGGTGCATGTGCTGGGGGCCGTCGCCGACGAGGACATGCCGGCGCTCTACCGGCTTTCGGACGCGCTGGTCTTCGCCTCGGTGAAGGAAGGCTTCGGCCTCGTCGTGCTGGAGGCGATGGCGAGCGGCCTGCCGGTGGTGCTCTCCTCGATCGCCCCCTTCACCGAATATGCCGGGCCCCAGGATGCGGTCTGGTGCGATCCGGCCCAGCCGGCCTCGATCGCCGAGGCGATGGCCGTGGCGCTGATGCCGCCGGTGCGCAAGCGCCTGCGCCCGCGCGGGCTGGCGCTCGCCGCCCGGCACGGCTGGGCGCGCGTCGCCGCCGCGCACCTTCCCGTCTATCGCGCCATGCGCGACACCCTCGCCGCGAAGGAGCCCCTCCATGCCTGAAATGCGCTTCGTCATCGCCTGGCCGGACGGCCGCGAGGAGACCTGCTACTCGCCCTCGCTGGTCATCCGCGACTATCTCGCCGAGGGCGAGACCTATCCGCTGCGCGATTTCCTCGACCGCAGCCGCAAGGCGCTGACGATTGCCAGCGACCGGGTCGAGGCGAAATACGGCTATCCCTGCTCGCTCGCGCAAGGGCAACTCGCCCGCATCGAGGCGACCGCCGAACATTTTCTCGGCCATGCCGATCCGCGCATCCGCTGCGAACGCTTCATCCTGTGAAAGGATCCTTCCGATGAACTCCCCTGCCCTCGCCTCCCATTACAGCGCCGTCGTCGTCGGCGGCGGCCAGGCCGGCCTGTCGGCCAGCCACTATCTCAAGCGCCACGGCATCGACCATGCCGTCTTCGAGAAGAAGACGGTGGCGCACAAATGGCGCGACGAGCGCTGGGACGCCTTCTGCCTCGTCACGCCGAACTGGCAGTGCCAGCTGCCGGACCATGCCTATGACGGCGACGATCCGCACGGCTTCATGGTGAAGGACGAGATCCTCGCCTATGTCGACCGCTTCGTGCGCAAGGTCAACGCGCCGGTCTTCGAGCACACCGCCGTCAACCGGATCGAGAAGCGCGGCGCCCTCTTCCATGTCGAGACGGCGGCGGGGAGCGTGACGGCCGACAGCGTCGTCCTCGCCACCAGCCTCTATGCCGAGCCGGCCATCCCGCGCGCGGCCGAACGGCTGCCGGACACGATCGTGCAGATGCACACGGCCGCCTATCGCAATCCGGCGCAACTGCCGGAAGGCGCCGTCGTCGTCGTCGGTTCCGGCCAGTCCGGCTGCCAGATCGCCGAGGACCTGCATCTTGCCGGCCGCAAGGTGCACCTGGTCACCGGCAATGCGCCGCGCTGCGCCCGCTTCTATCGCGGCCGCGATGTCGTCGACTGGCTCGACGACATCGGCCAGTACGACATCACCGTCGAGCAGGACGGCATGGCGAAGAAGACGCACGACACCAACCACTATCTCACTGGCCGCGACGGCGGCCGCGACATCGACCTGCGCCGGTTCGCGCTGGAAGGCATGGCGCTCTACGGCCGCATGACCGGGGTGTCCGGCGGGACCATGCTGTTCCAGCCGAACCTTGCCGCCAATCTCGACGGCGCCGACCGCGTCTATAACGGCATCAACGCGCTGATCGACCGCCATATCGCCGAAAAGGGCATCGAGGCGCCCGAGGGAGGGGTCTATGCGCCGGTCTGGCGGCCCGAGAGCGAGCCGCGCGCGCTCGACCTCGCCGCGGAAGGGGTCTCGGCGGTCATCTGGGCGACCGGCTTCACGCCGGACTGGTCCTTCGTCTCGCTGCCGATCTTCGACGGCAGCGGCTATCCGGTGCACCGGCGCGGCGTCACGCCGGTTGCCGGCGCCTATGTGCTCGGCCTTCCCTGGCTCTGGACTTGGGGTTCGGGCCGGTTCCTCAGCGTCGGGCGCGATGCCGAGCATGTCGTCGGACGGCTTGCCGAGGGTCTGGCGGCAGGCGCCACGCCGATGAAGCAGGCGGCCGGCGCATGACCGTGCTCGCCTTCGACGCGCAGCCGTTTTCGCCTTCGGGCGAGACGGGTCCGCAGCGGCGGATCGCCACGCCGCCGGCAACGCCGCCCGTCTTCCCCGGGACGCCGATGGAGCGGGCGCTCGATCCGCAGGTTCTGATCGGCATGCCGCAGCTGACACCCTTCGGACTTTCTGAAAGCTGGCTGATGAAGGAGCTCGGCCACCGGCATTGGCTGCTTCTCGCCCGCCGCCTCGGCATGGCGGACGCGGATTTCCGCACGCCGGACGGTGCCGCCGCCTATGCGGCGATCTGCGCCACGGCGCTCAAGGGCGCGGATCTCGGCGCGGTCGCGGCCAATGACGTGCTTTCCATCCGCTCCGACCTTCGGCCGCTGTCGCGGGCGCAGGCCGCGAGCCGCCATCGCCTGACGCTGCGCGGCCGGCCGGTCGGCGAGGTCGAGCTGGTCTCCGCCTTCGTCCAGCGGGTCGGCGGCGGCGACAACCATGCCCTCGCCCGCGTCGGCCTTCCCGGTCAGGACGTCAGGGCCGCGCCGGAAGAAAACGCACTCGCCGCCACCGCCTCGGCGCTGCGCCACGGCCGGGCGCCGCGCCATCTGGAGCTGCTTGCGCAAGGAGACACGGGAAAGACCTTCGCGTTCACGCCCGATCCGGTCGAGGATTTCAACGGGGCCGGCCTCTTCTATTTCGCCGGCTTCCAGGCGCTGGCGGGCCGCGCCGTCCGCCGCTGGTTTCCGGACACCGCCGGCCGCGCCGTCCGGCGCCGCGACGTGTTCTTCGCCGGCAACATCCGCCCCGGCGAGACGGTCGGCGTCACCTGCACCGACCGGCGGGACGACGGCGTCGCCTGCCGCCTCGCAAGGCCGGACGGTCAGGTGATCGGCCGCGTCTTCACGCTCTTCGCGCCTGCCTGACCACCTTGCGCGGTCGCGAGCCAGATCGTGTGGCGGGCGCCGCCGCGTTTGCCATTGGCGCGGGCATTGACCGCCTCGGCGGCAAAACCGGCCTGGGCCAGCCGGCGGGTGAAGGCCGGATCGGGGGCGGACGACCAGACGGCGAGCACGCCGCCCGGGCCGAGCGCCCGCTTCGTCGCGCCGAGGCCGGCAGGACTGTAAAGCCCGTCGTTTTCCGCCCGCGTCAGCCCGTCCGGGCCATTGTCGACATCGAGCAGGATGGCGTCGAAGCGGCGCGACGCGGTGCCGATCAGCGCGGCGACATCGCCCTCGTGCAGGGTCACGCGCGGATCGTCGAGCGAACCGGCGAAGACCGCCGCCATCGGCCCCTTCGCCCAGCCGATGACGGCCGGAACCAGTTCCGCCACCGTCACCTCGGCGTTCTCCGGCAGCACGGCCAGTGCCGCGCGCAGGGTGAAGCCCATGCCGAGGCCGCCGATCAGCATCCTCGGCCGGGTCATTCCTTCGGGCAGGCGCGCCGCCGCGAGCGTCGCCAGCGCCTCCTCCGAGCCGGAGAGCCGGCTGTTCATCAGCTCGTTCGATCCGAGCATGATCGAAAACTCGCCGCCCCGCCGCTTCAGCCGCAATTCGCCGCCGCCGGGCACGGCGGCCGTGTCGAGAAGCTCCCAGGGGATCATCGCGCGGCCTTCCGAAAGCCTGTCTCGCCAACGCGGGCGGCGGCTTTGCGAAAAGACAAGGACCTGAAGCGTATGGGCGAACCCGAAAGATCGCGACACGCTTGAGGGGCGGAACGCGGACGCGCCGGACCGGGCGGCAGAACAGAAGGATAGGGCATTTCGGGTGATCCCTTCGTCACCCGCGAGGCCTTAGCACGGCGCCGCGCCTCACACCACGAAGATGTCGTGAGCGTCGATCGCGGCTTTGTTGACGAGCAGCGCGAACTGGATGGCGTCGGCGCCGCCGCTGCCGTCCCTGTCGTAGAGAAGCGCGCCGGTCTTGCTGTTGTAGAGGATGCGGTCGCTCGCATCGAGCGTGGCGCCGGCGACGCCGATGTCCTTGAAGGCGGTCTCTGCCAGCGCGCCGGCCGCCAGACCCTTGAAGGCGCTGCGCGCGAGATGGAGGACGTCGTCGCCGACGGTGAAGTCGGTGATGCGGTCGAGGTTGCCGGCCGCGGGCTTGGTCGAGAAGACGAAGGTGTCGTCGCCGCCCCGGCCGGTCAGCACGTCGAGGCCCTTGCCGCCGTCGAGAACGTTCTTGCCGTTGTTGCCGACGATCGTGTTGGAAAATTCGTTGCCCGTCAGCGTCAGCGCCGTCTTCGCATTCGGCACCGCCGCCTTCAGCACCTCGATCTCCTGGCGGGCGGCGAGCGTGTAACTCACCTTGGTCAGCACGGTGTCGCGGCCGCCGCCGCGGGCCTCGATGACGACGTCGCGGGCATTGTCGACATGGTAGGTGTCGTTGCCCTTCAGGCCCTGCATCCGGTCGGCGCCGCCCTTGCCGTCGATGACGTTGTTGCCGGCATTGCCGACGATCGTGTTGGCGAAGCCGTTGCCGGTCAGTTTGAGGGGCGCGCGTCCGCCGGGCACGGCGGCCTTCAGCACCTCGATCTCCTGGCCGGCGCCGAGCGTGTAGCTGACGGTGGTCAGCACCGTGTCGCGTCCGCCGCCGCGGGCCTCGATGACGACGTCGCGGGGATTGTCGACATGGTAGGTGTCGTTGCCGCCAAGCCCGATCATCCGGTCGGCGCCGCCGAGCCCGTTCAGGATGTCGGGGCCAGGGCCGCCGGTCAGCGTGTCCGGTCCGGGTCCCGGCGGCGGCGGGCCGTTGCCGGTCAGCGTGCCGGTGACGACGCTGGTGCCGAGCCCCGCCGAGGCGCTGCCGCCGACGAGGTTGGAGAGGACGAAACGGTAGCCTTCCGGCACGCTCGAAAGCCCGGCGGCGTTGAGGGCGAGATTGATGCGGGCGACGGAGTGCTCGCGGTCGAAATTGACGCTGGCGTCGAGCGCGGCGAAGGTGACGGTGCCGGACGGCAGGCCGCCGACGAAATCGCCGCCGTCGACCGAGGCGCCGCCGCCGGCCGGCAGCAGCTGCCAGCGGACCGTCACGGCCTGCGACACGTCGCCGACGCGGGCGATCAGGAAGGAGAGCGTGTCGCCGACGGCATTGACGCCGAGGCCGCGGGCATAGACGAGGGTGGCATAGTCGCGCACCTCGCCGGAGCCGCCGGCATGGACGATGCCGGGATCGCTCGATCCGGCCGTGCCCATCGCATTTCCGAGGCCGCGCGGGCCCGCCGCCGCGTCGCGTCCGTCGGGTGCGGCGGCCGGGTCGTAGAAGCCGGGACTGAGCGGGCTCAAGATCTGGTCGCCGTCCGAGATGACCGGCGACGTGACGGCGAAGAGCCGCGTCTCCTGCCCGCCGATGCCGCCGTCGGCGCCGGCGCCGCCCTGGCCGCGCCGGTCGGCGTCGGGCTGGTAGCGCTCGCCCCGCCCGGGGCCGCCCTCGGCCGTGTTGTCGGCGGTGACGGCGGCGATGCCGGTCACCGTGCCTCGGTTGAGGACGGCGCCGGCCGCGTGGCCGCCGAAGCCGTTCGCCCCCGCATTGCCGCCGGCGCCGGCACTGCCGGCATCGCCGCCCTTGCCGGCATCGGTGGAATTGTAGCGGTCATAGGGTACGGTGACGATGCGCGGATCGGTGGGATCGCCGGGATAGGGGCCGTAGGCGACCGGCCAGATGCGCACGCTGCCGACGTTCTGGTCGATGGAGACGACGGCGTCGTGGGTGCCGTTGCCGCCATAGCCGGCGGTGCCGCCCGTGCCACCGAAGCCGCCATTGCCGGCATCGCCGCCCTGGCCTTCGTTGCCCTCGTAGATCAGCCCGCTGCCGAGCCGCCCGCCGAAGATCGTGTCGATCAGCGTCAGCGTGGCGCCGGCCTGGTTGAGGATGGCGCCGGCCGCATCGCCCCCCTTGCCGCCGTCGCCGCCGGTCCCGCCATTGCCGCCATTGCCGCCGGCCCCGCCGTCGCCGCCGCCCGGCCCACCGCGCCCGCCGGTGCCGCCATTGCCGCCGCGCCCGCCGGAACCGCCATTGCCGCCATTGCCGGCGAAATATTCGTTGGAGCCGAAGCCGACGCGTTCGAGCGTCAGCGTGCCGCTGTTGACGATGGCGCCGGCGCCCGATTCGCCGGCCGAGCCGACGCCGCCATGGCCGCCCTCGCCGCCGCTTTCCCCGGTCGTGCCGTTCTGATCGAAGCCGGTCGCGGCCGGAGCGCTCGCGCCATGGGTCGCGATCGGCGCGCCCGCGCCGAAGCTGCCATCCGCCCCGTTCTCGCGGCCGTTGATGAATTCGATGTCGCTGATCCTGACGGTGGCGCCGGCCTCGATCGTCAGGTGGTGGTTGCCGGTGCCCATCAGGTAGATGTCGCCGAGCCCGTCATTGTCGACGTCGCCCTCGATGGTGAGCGGCCCGCCGGCCGCCCCGATCGTCACCGCCTCGGCGAGCGCGATCGCCAGCGGCGCGGCGAAGCGGATCGTGTCGGCACCGGGCGTGGCGGCGGCCATCGCCACCGCCTCCTCGAAACTGACGAGGCCGTCATCGGCGGCGTTGGTCCCGGACGTGACGGTGAAGATGGCCATGGGAGATCCTCGCAGGGGCGGAAGGGCGATTGCGCCCGCCCACCTTAGGCGTTGGATAGCGCCTGTCATTCCCCTGTTTGAGGGGGATCTGCGAAGATCGTCGCCTTAAGGATCAGCCCGCCGAGAAGGAGCGGATCGCCGCCTCGCAGGCGGACTTGAAGCGTTCGGAGGGGCCGTCGGTGCCGGTCGCCTGGCGGCTGACGCGCGCGCCTTCGAGCAGCATGGAGAGCGTGTCGGCAAGCAGTCCCGCGTCGCGCGCGCCGGCCCTGACGCAGAGCGCCTCCAGCCGGTCGCGCTGGCTGCGCTTGAAACTGTCGATCAGCCCGTGGGCGGGGTGGCCGGCATCCTTCAGCTCCACCGCCGCATTGGAGAGGTCGCAGCCCGAGGGCTCGCGCTTCAGGCAGCGGGCGCGGTTGTCGATCCAGCCGGTGAGCTGCGCCCGCGCATCGCCCGGATGGGCGGCCTCGATCTCCTGCCAGAACAGGACATCCTTTTCCGACACCCGCTTCAGCGCCTCGCAGACGAGATCGTCCTTCGAGCCGAACTGGCGGTAGAGCGTCATCTTGTTGGTCTTGGCCGCTTCGGCGATCGCGTCGACGCCGATGCCGCGGATGCCGAAGCGGCGAAACAGCTCGCAGGCGCTGTCGACGATGCGTTCGCGCGGGGGCGGCGGTGTCTCCGCCTCCTCGGCCGCCTTCACGCGTTTCGGCGCCTTGAGCGAGGAGGGAGGATTTTTATCGCCTTGCGGCGCCTGCGTGGTTGACATGGGTGTGACCGGTCGGTAACATCGCGTTGTTACTTACCGGTAACACCCCCCTGCATCGGAGTCAAGCCGCAAGCGGGCACGTGCTCAGGGGCTAGGGATTTACCCACTTTATCATCTTTACGGGAAAGGACCGTCCCATGGCCGTCATTGCCGAACTGACCATGACCGACATCCTGTCGGACCCGCTGATCCTCGCGCTCGCCCGCGCCGATGGCCTCACCGAGGCCGCCTATCGCACGATGATGCACAAAGCGGCCGCCCGCCTCGAGCGTCCCCGTGCAGCCGTCGCCGCCGCCTCGCAGCCCCGCGTGACCCCCCGCGGCCTTGTACGCTCCGAAGCCGCGCTCTGCTGCGCGTAAGGCGCGGCCGACCCTGTTCCGCGCGATCCTCCCCCGGTCGGGGTCGAGCCGGTCGCGCGGTTCCTGTGAGGCGTCCGCTCCCCTGCCGGGCGCCTCACTTTTTTGTTTCATCCCTATTCGGCCGCCTTCGGCTGCTCGATCTCCAGCGTGTAGGAATAGCCCTCCAGCAGCGCATAGGCCTTCTCAAGCGCCGCGATTTCGGCCTCGGCCCTGGCGATCGCCTCGGTGATCGCCGCCGCCCGCGCCTTCATCAGGCTGCCGAGCACGTCGACGCCGGCCGGCCGGCCGATGCGGCCGATATGGTCGCGCACGCGGGCGCGGTGCCGCTCCATCTCGAGAATGTGGAAACGGGCGCCGACCATCTCGTCGGCAAGCTTGCGGCGGATGGCGGCAAGCGGATCGAAGCTGCCGGGGCTGCGCTCGTCGAGGATCAGGTCGTTGACATAGGTCTCGAGGATCATGACGCCCTTCATGTCCTTCGGATCGGCGAGCGCCGGATCGTAGCCGGTGTCGTCGTAGACCTTGCGGCGCACCGGGTCGGTCAGAAGGTCGGAGGCGTTCTTCAGCCGCTCGAAATCGTTGAGCTGCCCGCCCGTGTCGGGATGGGCGGTCTTGGCGCGCCGGCGGAAGGCCGCGCGCACGGCGGCGGTGTCCGCGTCGCGCGGCAGGCCCAGTATCTCATAAGGATCGATCACACCGTCACCCGTACCCGTCTTCCCGCCCGCTCTTCCCACGCGAAGCAGGGCGATATCGTGGCAGCATACAGCAAAATCGGCGCGAGGGGACGGTCGCTTCCCCGCTCTCCACGGGCATTGCGATTTGTCGGGCCGGGGCGATTCCGTTTCGGCGCGGGTTGAGATAGGATCGCGGAATCAACCGGTTCCCGAGGAACGCCGATGCCGGTCAGGCGCGCGCATCGCTGGCTTTACCCGATCGACTGGCCCGAGCTCAGCCGGATGGTCCGCTTCGGCCGGGCGAAGGGGCGCTGCGAGCAATGCGCCCGCCCGCACGGCGCGCTGGTCTGCCACTTGGGCGACGGGCGCTGGTTCGACGATGCCGACGGGATCTGGCGCGACGGGCGCGGGCGGGCGCTGAAGCGCCAGGAGGGCCCGCCGTCCGAGGGCCACAGGACGACGCGCGTCTATCTCGCCACGGCCCATCTCGACCACGACCCCGGCCACAACCGCCTGAGCAACCTGAAGGCGCTCTGCCAGCGCTGCCACATGCTGAACGACCGCCCGGAGCACCTGCGCCGGCGCCGGCTTAAGCACCTGATGGGCCGCGCGCTCGGCGATCTCTTCGACGGCGTCTACCGGGAGCCCTGACAGGCCGCTCGCGCATGGATTTTGGGACGAAGGACGAAGATGGAGAACGGCGGCATCCGTCGGTGCCGGCCGCCGGCCGAAACGAAAAAGCCTGCCGCGGGAGGAGGTGCGGCAGGCTTTCGAAAAGAACCGAACGGCAGCCGGGAGGAGGAGTGCTGCCGTTCCCGCAGGCGCCCCTTGGGAGGAGGAGTGGGCCGCCTGCATATCGAAGCCCTGCGGGAGGAGGAGAAGCAGTGCTTCGATGAGGTTGACTATACATTCATCACGCCCAAAATCGAGGCAGTTTTTCTCACGCCTGCCATGCACGGAGCGAATGGCTCGCGGGGCCCTGCGTCACGGTCCGGTGCGGCGTCTTCCGCCGCACCCCGCGCGGCCTTCGCCGGCTGATAACCGTAAACCTCTTCACATCGCCGCCTGAAACCCCATATGGGAGGGTGAATGAGAGGAAGGGAGATTTCGTGAGACAGTACGGACGTGTGTTCGCGGCGGTGGCGCTCGCGCTGGTGACGACGCTGGCCGCCGTCGATTTTGCCGAGGCGCGCCGCGCCGGCGGCGGGCTCGGCAGCCGCGGCAGTCGCACCTTTTCCGCCCCGCCCGTGACCCGCACCGCGCCGAACACGGCGACGCCGATCGACCGGACGATGACGCAGCAGCCGCAGCAGGCGACGCGCCCGGCCGCCCAGCAGCAGCCGCAAGCCGCGAACCGCTCCGGCGGGCTCTTCGGCGGCTTCGGCCGGTCGATGCTCGGCGGCCTCTTCGTCGGCGGCCTGATCGGCATGCTGCTCGGCAACGGCCTCGGCGGGGCCTTCGGCTTCCTCGGCCTCCTGCTGCAGGTCGGCCTCGTCGTGCTTGCCGTCATGCTGCTGATGCGGCTCTTCGGCCGGCGCCAGCAGCCGGCCTATGCCGGCGGGCGCGCGCCCGCGGCACCCGGCGCCTATGCGCGCCAGCCGTCCTCCGCCGCCGGCGGGTCGCCCGTGCCGATCCCGGGCATCGGCGGCGGCCGGGCAGCACCCGCTGCCGCGCCGCAGGGACCGGCCGACGAGATCGGCCTCTCGGGGGCCGACTTCGACCGCTTCGAGGCGATGCTCGGCGAGGTGCAGCAGGCCTATGCGCGCGAGGATTACGCGGCGCTGCGCCGGCTGACGACGCCGGAGGCGATGTCCTATCTCGCCGAGGAACTGAGCGAGAACGCGACGAAGGGGCTGATCAACGAGGTCGGCGATGTGCGCCTGGTGCAGGGCGACCTGGCCGAGGCCTGGCGCGAGGGACCGCTCGACTATGCGACGGTCGCGATGCGCTACGAAAGCATCGACGTGACGCGCGAGCGCTCGACCGGCCGGGTCGTCGCCGGCGATGCGCAGACGCCGACGGAGGCCGTGGAACTCTGGACCTTCGTCCGCCGCGCCGGCACCGACTGGCAGGTTTCCGCGATCCAGTCGGCGGCGTGAGCCGCGGCGGACGGCAGGACGGATGCGATTTGTCGAAAGGGCGGCCCCGCGGGTCGCCCTTTCGCGTTTCCGGGCGATGTGCCGGAAGAGGTCTGCGGCAGCATGTGCAGCCGAAACGCCATCGCTTCGGCGTTGGACACTGCGTGCAAGACCGGAGGACATGTCCAGCCGGCGCGCTCGCGTCGGCCTCGGACGATGCGGGTAAGGACGACACGACGGGGCCTTTGCGGATGTCGTGGTCGCCGGAGATGTCTCGGGCGTCCGCGCGGCGAACAGACCGCCTTTCTCGCTCTGGATCCGGGGCCGATCCCTTGCATCCAAACGGTGCTGCAGACCGTGCCGCGATCTTCCAAGGTTGGCGCGCTCTGCGCCAGGCCGCCGTTTTCCCGCCTGTCCTTCCGCAAGACCGCTTTCGGCAGGCATGCTCCCTCTCTCTGTGTCAACGCCGTCTGCGGACGTCCCATCCGGTCCGGACGTGAGGCGACGTGCTCCGGGCGCCTTCTCCTCGGGCAGCCCCTTGCCGATCCCCGTCTGACGCCGGCCGGATTGAGCCCTAATCCTCCTCGTCGCCCTCCGGCGCGCGCGCCACCGGCATCAGCCGGTCGCCGGCGACGGGCTCGCGGCTGAGCAGGCCCGCATCCTCCAGCATCTCCATGTCCGGCAGGTCGCGCAGCGTCTGGAAGCCGAAGGCTTCGAGGAAATGCGGCGTCGTCACATAGGTGTAGGGCGCGCCGGGCAAGGGGCTGCGCGGGCCGGTCGCGACCATGCCGGCGCGGCGCAGGCTGGCGATCGTCTCGCGGCCGATCTCCCGTCCGAAGACGCGCGACAGGTCCGCCCGCGTCACCGGCTGGAGATAGGCGGTCGCCATCAGCACGGTCGCCTCGTGCGTCGTCAGCCCGACGGCGGGCGCGGAAGGCGCGCCGGCGGCGCGCAGGATCTCGGCATAGGCGCGGCGCGTGCGGTGCTGCCAGCCGCCGGCGATCGGCACCAGGTCGTAGGGCCGGTCGGCGAGCCCGTCGCGGATGTCGTCGATCAGGAGGTCGATGTTGCAGTCGCGCCCGACGATGCGGGCGATCGTCGCCCGGTCGACCGGCGCGGCCGAGGCGAAGATGACCGCCTCGGCCCGGCGCATCCATTCACGCCAGCGCTCCTGCTGCGGCAGGTGGGACAGTTCCGTGTCGATCGCGCCCATCGCGCCGGCAGCCTTGCGGGCCATCGATCAGAGCCCGTAGAGCCGCAGCGTCGGCCGGTCGCTCAAGGCACGCACGCCGCCGAGCGCGACGAGCCGGTCGAACATGCGCCGCGAGGCCCAGCGCGAGAGGTCCGCCCCCGGCGCGCCGGCGGCGACCGCGTCCTCCGACAGCAATTGCCGCACCACGGCCGCGCCGCCCTTCGTGCGCACCTTCGGCGCGACGGCGATCAGCTGCTCGGCGCGGCGCGCGATCTCGTTGGCGCGGGTGACCGTGGTCGCCGCGCCCTCGACCAGCGCCAGGCAGACGGCGCGGGAAAAGCCCGGCTCGCCGGGCCGGAGCCGCCCCCGTCCGCCGGTGGTGCGGAACGCGGCCCCGTGGCGCAGCGCCATCAGCATCGGCACGCCCGCGCGCCAGTTCAGCCGCTCGGCGACGAGCCAGTCGGCCAGCCACCAGGCGAGCGCTTCGGCCTCCGGCCGCTCGGCCTGGATCGCGGCGACGAGGTCGGCGGCGGCGAGCGGCGTGGCGCGGGCGGAGTGCAGCGCCGCCTCGGCGAGCACGGGCAGGCGCTCGAGCCAGGCATCCCGGCCGATGGCGAGGTCGGCGGCAAGGCCCGCGACCGTGGCGCCGTCCAGCGCGACGCGCCGGCGGGCGAGAAGCGAGAAGGCGCGCAGCACCCGGCCCCCCGGCCCCGGATCGCCGCCGGCCGGCGTCAGCAGAACGGCGTCGCGCAGGTCCGCCTCCTCCTCGCGCCGGCCGATCAGCCGGACGGCGGCGGCGGCGGCCGTCAGCGCCAGCCGCTGGCGCAGGCACCCGGCCCAGGCGGGATCGGCGGCGACGATCCGGTCGAGGGCGGCGAGCGCGGCGCCGGCCGAAAAGGCGGCATCCGCCTCGCCGATGTCGCCGGCGCGCGGGCGCGCCCAGGCGGGGGGGCCGGGCAGCGGCGATCGCAGCGACAGGAGGGGCAGGTCCGACGAATCCATGGCGCGATCCTAGAGCATGTCGCCGGAAAATGCGCCGGGCTTTTATCACAAGGAGAGGCTTGATAATAAAGAGCGAATGGACGGCGCCCCCAGCCGGTGCCCCTTCTCGGCGGGCGACGGGGCGATGGCCGCGCTTTCGGCGGTTTTCCCTTTTTGTTCACGGCGCAAGCGGCGTGCGTGCCGTTGCTTTCGGTGGACAAGCCGGCCCTGCCTCCGTAAGACAATCACCGGATGTTGCATGCGCGCGGGCAGGTTTCCAGATGACAGAGCCGACCACCCGGGAATGGCCGATCCGCGGCGGGGAGCTGGGCGAGCGCGTGCGCCGCTTCGACTGGTCGGCGACGTCGCTCGGGCCGATCGCCTCCTGGCCGCTTCACCTGAAGATCAAGGTCAATTCCATCGTCAATTCCCCGATCCCGCAGGTGCTGATGTGGGGCGCGGACCATGTGATGATCTACAATGACGGCTATCGCGAGATCGCCGGCGGCTATCATCCGAAGGCGCTCGGCGGGCGCGTGCCGGAGATCTGGCCGGAGATCTGGGACTGGAACCGGCCGATCCTGGAAAAGGGTTTCCAGGGGGTCGTCCAGCATTTCCGCGACCAGCCGGTCACGCTCTACCGCAACGGCGTCGCCGAGGAGGTGATCTTCGACCTCTTCTACACGCCGATCTACAGCGAGGCGGGCGTGATCGACGGCGTGCTCTGCACCGTGCTCGAGAACACCGCCCGTGTCCGCATCCAGCAGGAACTGGCCGAGAGCCGGGCGGAGCTTGCCCGGATCACCGATGCCCTGCCCGTGCTCGTCGGCTTCGTCGACCGCGACGAGATCTACCGTTTCGCCAATCGCGGCTACGAGGAATGGTTCGGCAGGACGCCGGCCGAGATCGTCGGCCGCTCGGTCGGCGAGGTGATCGGCGCCGACTATTACGAACGGCGCCGTCCGCTGATCCGCCGGGCGCTTGCCGGCGAGACCGTGGTCACCGACGGGCTGGTGCGCCGACCGGACGGGACGGAACGCACGGCCGAAATCCGCTACACGCCGCGCGTCGGCGAGACGGGCGAGATCGACGGCATCTATGTCGTGCTGATCGACGTGCACGACCGCAAGGCGGCCGAGCTCAGCCTGCGCACCAGCAATGCCCGCTTCGAGGCGGCGGTCGAGGCGATCCACGGCGTGCTGTGGACCAACAGCGCCGAGGGGCGCATGGAAGGGCCGCAGCCGGCCTGGGGGGCGCTGACCGGCCAGAGCTTCGAGGCCTATCAGGGCTATGGCTGGGCCGAGGCGGTCCATCCCGACGACCGCGCCGCCTCCGTCGAAAGCTGGCGCGCGGCGGTGGCGGCGAAGGCCACCTATGTCTTCGAGCATCGCGTGCGCCGCCATGACGGCGCCTGGCGCACCTTCGCCATCCGTGCCGTTCCGATCCTCGACGCGGCCGGCGCGATCGTCGAATGGGTCGGCGTCCACACCGACATCACCGAGCAGCGCGACGCGGAAGCCGCGATGCAGCGCCACGCCGTCGACCTGGAGCGCCAGGTGCGCCACCGGCTGCGCGCCGAGGAGCAACTGCGCGCGCTGAACGAGACGCTCGAGGCGCGCGTCGCCGAGGAGATCGCCGGGCACCGCAAGACCGAGCTGGCGCTGCAGCAGGCGCAGAAGCTCGAGACGATCGGCAAGCTCACCGGCGGCGTCGCCCATGATTTCAACAATCTCCTTCAGGTCGTCTCCGGCAACCTGCACCTGCTCCTGAAGGACGTCGCCGGCAATGCGCGCGCCGAGGCGCGGGTCGCCAATGCGCTCGCCGGCGTCGGGCGCGGCGCCAAGCTCGCCAGCCAGCTTCTCGCCTTCGCGCGGCGCCAGCCGCTGGAGCCGAAGGTGCTGCATCTCGGCCGGCTGCTGCGCGGCATGGACGACCTGCTGCGCCGCTCGATCGGCGAGGCGATCCAGGTCGAGCTGGTGGTCTCGGGCGGTCTCTGGAACTGCGCGGTCGATCCGGTGCAGTTCGAGAACGCCATCCTCAACCTCGCCATCAATGCGCGCGACGCGATGGAGGGGGCGGGCAAGCTGACGATCGAGGTCGGCAACGCCTATCTCGACGACGATTATGCCCGTCGCCATGACGAGGTGACGGCCGGGCAGTATGTGGCGCTCGCCGTCTCCGACACCGGCACCGGCATCCCGCCGGAGCTGATCGCGCGCGTCATCGAGCCCTTCTTCACCACCAAGTCGGAGGGGCGGGGCACCGGGCTCGGCCTGTCGATGGTCTACGGCTTCGTCAAGCAGTCGGGCGGGCATATCAAGATCTACAGCGAGATCGGCTTCGGCACGACGGTGCGGCTCTATCTGCCGCGGGCGCATGCGGCGGAGGACCGCGAGGTGGCGCTGTCGGCGCTGCCGGTCAGCGGCGGCGACGAGACCGTGCTCGTGGTCGAGGATGACGACGAGGTGCGGGCCACCACGGTCGACCTCCTCTCCGATCTCGGCTACCGCGTGCTGAAGGCGCCGAACGCCTCGGCCGCCTTCAGCATCGTCGAGAGCGGCATCGGCATCGACCTTCTGTTCACCGACGTGGTCATGCCCGGCCCGATGACCAGCGTCGAGATGGTGCGGCGCGCCAAGGAGCGCATGCCGCAGCTCGCCGTGCTCTACACCTCCGGCTACACCGAAAACTCGATCGTCCATGGCGGCCGGCTCGATCCCGGCGTCGAGCTGCTTTCCAAGCCCTATACCCGCGACGCGCTGGCGCGAAAGATCCGCCATGTGCTGCAGAACCAGCGCCAGCGTCGCGCGGTCCACACCGCCGCCGCACATCCGCCCGAAGCGGCGGTCGAGCGCCCTGCCGCGCCTCCCTCCGTCGAGGCCCGCGCCGCCACCGTGCTTCTGGTGGAGGACGACGAGCTCATCCGGATCAACACGGCCGAGCTTCTCGCCGACCTCGGCTTCGCGGTGCACGAGGCCGGCTCGCTCGCCGAGGCGCAGGCCGCCTTTCCGCAGGCGCGCTTCGACGTGCTGATCACCGATGTCAGCCTGCCGGACGGCACGGGCGTCGAGCTTGCCCGGGCGCTGCGCGCCGCGCAGCCGCAGGTCGGCGTCGTCTTCGCCACCGGCCACAGCAGCGTCGACGCCGGCGGGCTTGCGGGAACGGTGCTGCTGCAGAAGCCCTACAACGAGGACGATCTCGCCCGCGCCATCGCCGCCGTGCTCAAGGGCTGAGCGCGCAAGGCCCGATCCTCCCAAAAATGGTTTCCTGCAAAACGCGGTATTTTGATAAAAAGCCGGGCAATATCAGGCCTGTGTTTCATACCGCGTCGTGCTGGACCGAAGCCCGGCGACGACGGGGGCATCTAGAGCATTTTCGTCGGACACCGGTCCATCGGGCGTGGTCCATCCTTTTGTTCCTGAAGCATTGTCCGGCAGGGGCGCGATCGCGCCGAGCCCGGCGTCGTCCTTGAGTCCGGAAGACGCTTCAGTGCCGCATCGCATGCCGTGGGAGCCCCGATGCGCCGCCGCCGGTGTTCAATGTCTCTGTTCTTATGTTCGCAGGTGGTATTTTACCGATTTTGTAACTGTTCCTTCACGTGCTTCGGCAACAGTTCGCGCATGCGCTCTTTTGGACGGAACCGGCCGTGGCAAGGCCCGACCGGTCGAGTCCGGGGCGGACCGTGTTTTCGCAGTCGTATCGCACCAACCCGGAACGACCGCTTTTTCGAAACCTGAAAGTGACAGATGGCGACCTTCTCCCTGACGACCGGTGTTGACACGCTCAACGGCGGTGGCGCCGACGATACGTTCAACGTCGAAAACGGCATAGCCAAGCTAACGGCCACGGACACGATCGACGGCGGCGGCGGCACCGATACGCTGCGCTTCAGCAACATCGCCAACCTGAAGTTCAACCCGGCGATCCTCGCCGCGACGACCTCGATCGAGGTTCTCGACTTCAGCGCGCTGACGACCGGCCTCCAGGTCACGCTCGACGCCGGTGCCGTCGGGCAATCCTCGACCGGCCGCCTGACGGTGTCCTACGGTTCCAACGCCGTGTTTCTCGACGTCTCGGCCGTCGGCGCCGGCGGCGGCACGGTGCTGAACGGCACGGGCCAGGTCACGCTGCGCACGGCGGAAAACCAGGTGATGCAGATCGCCGACGGGGTGGACGGACGGATCCTCGGGGCCGGCGGCGCCGATAGGATCACCGGCGGCAGCGGCAACGATGTGATCGACGGGGCGGCCGGCAACGACCTGCTTTCCGGCGGCACGGGCACCAACACGATTAATGGCGGGCTCGGCGACGACATCATCACGATGGGCGTCGGCGCCGACACGGTGACCGGCGGCGACGGCAACGACACCTTCATCCTGAAGGCGGGCGGATCGGCGACGATCACCGATTTCGACCACGCCTCCCTGGTCGAGTTCATCGATCTCAGCGCGTTTGCGACCGTCAAGTCGATGAGCAACCTGACGATCGGCAGCGCCGGCGGCAACGCCGTCATCAATGTCGCCGGCACCCTGCTGACGCTCGAGGGCGTCGCGGCGTCGTCCCTGACCGCCGGCGACTTCCTGTTCAACGGCGTCGTCCCGCCCAGGTATTTCTTCATCACCTCCGCCACCGACACCTTCACCGGCGGCGCCGGAAACGACCTCTTCATCGTCGAAGGCAGCCTCACCAAGCTGACCTCCGCCGACAGGCTGAACGGCGGCACCGGGACCGACACGCTGCATTTCACCAATCCGACGGTGACCCTCGGGCCGGCCCTTCTCGGCGGCGTCACCTCGATCGAGGTCTTCGACTTCTCCTCCGTGACCACCAGCCTGACGGTGACGGTCGATGCCGCCATGGTCGGGCAGGCCACCGGCGACGCCCTTCGGTTGAAATACGGCAGCAATGCCATGCTGCTCGACGTCTCGGCCGTCGGCTCGGCCGGCAAGGTCTTCCTCGACGGAACCGGCCTGGTGCGGCTCTCGGGTCTCGGCGACCAGGTGGTCACCGTCGCCGGCGGCGTCAACGGCCAGGTCCAGGGCGCCGGCGGCGCCGACACGATCGCCGGCGGCACGGGCAACGACACGCTTTCCGGCGGCGCCGGCGAGGACACGCTTTCCGGCGGCACGGGCACGAACACGATCAGCGGCGAGGACGGCAACGACGTCATCACCGTCGGCACCGGAAAGGACCGCGTCACCGGCGGCGCCGGCTTCGACACCTTTGTGCTGAAATCCGGAAACGCCTCGACGATCACCGATTTCGATCACGCCTCGCTGGTGGAATTCATCGATCTCACCGCCTTCACCACGGTCAAGTCGATGAGCGACCTGACGCTGACCGATTTCGGCACCAACGTCCGCATCACGATCGGCAAGACAACGCTGACGCTCGAGGGCGTGTCGAAGGCGGACCTGACGGCCAGCGAGTTCCTGTTCAACGGCGCGGTTCCGCCGAAATACCTCTTCGTGACCTCCAACGTCGATACGCTGGTCGGCAGCGTCGGCAAGGACCTCTTCATCGTCGACGGCAGCCTCACCAAGCTGACGGCGACGGACACGCTGTCGGGCGGCGAGGGCGAGGACACGCTCTATTTCACCGCGCCCACGGTCAATCTGGGCGCGTCGATCCTTGCCGGCGTGACGTCCGTCGAGGTCTTCGATTTCACCTCCGTCACCACCAGCCTCACGGTGCAGATCAGCGCCGCCGTCGCCGGCCAGGCCGCCGACGACACGCTGCGGCTGAAATACGGCGCCAACGCCATGCTGCTCGATCTTTCGACCGTCGGTTCGGGCGGCCGGGTTCTGCTCGACGGCACCGGCCAGGTGACGCTGCGCGGCTTCGCGAACCAGGTCGCCCTCATCGCCGACGGTGTCGACGGCAAGGTGCAGGGCGCCGGCGCCGCGGACGTGATCACCGGCGGCACGGGCAACGACACGATCGGCGGCGGCGCCGGCAACGACCGGCTCGACGGCGGCACCGGCATCAACACCATCGACGCCGGCGCCGGCAACGACACGATCACGCTGGGGGCGGGCACCGACCGCGTCACCGGCGGTGCCGGCGACGACATGTTCGTCCTCAAGGCCGGCGGCGCGGCGACGATCACCGATTTCGACCATGCCTCGCTGGTCGAGGTGATCGATCTTCGCGGCTTCACGACGATCAAGTCGCTCGACGACATCGGCATGACCAATGTCGGCGGCGACGTCGTCCTCGACATCGCCGGCACGACGCTGACGCTCGAGGGTCGCACCAGCGCGCAGCTGACCGAGGCGGAATTCCTCTTCGACGGCGTGCCGCCACCCCAGACCTTCTACATCACCTCCGGCGTCGACAGTTTCACCGGCGGCGCCGGCAACGACCAGTTCATCGTCGACGGCAGCCTGACCAAGCTGACGGCGACCGACAAGCTGTCGGGCGGCTCCGGTTCGGACACGGTCTATTTCACCGGCGCGACCGTCAACCTCGCCCCGGCGATCACCGCGGGCTTCTTCTCGATCGAGACCCTCGATTTCTCCAAGGCCACGACCAGCCTGACGGTCACGGTCAATGCCGCGATGGTCGACCAGTCCTCGAACGACGTGCTGCGGCTGAAATACGGCAGCAACGCGATGCTGCTCGACGTGTCCCGGATCGTCGGCGACACGACGACGCCGGATGGCGCCGGGGCGACCTCGGGAGAGGCCGTCGGCAAGGTTCTGCTCGACGGCACCGGCCTCGTCACGCTGCGCGGCTACGAGAACCAGGTGGTCACCATGGCCAACCGGGTCAACGGCAACGTCCAGGGCGCGGGCGGCGCGGACGTCATCGACGGCGGCTCCGGCCATGACACGCTGCGCGGCGGCGGCGGCAACGACGACATCAGCGGCAATGGCGGCAATGACCGGCTCTTCGGCGAAGACGGCAACGACCTTCTCGACGGCGGTGCCGGCACCAACACCCTCTCCGGCGGCGCCGGCTACGACAAGATCGTCATCGGCACGGGGACGGACACGGTGTCCGGCGGCGCCGACGGCGACATCTATGTGGTCAAGCCCGGCGGCGGCACGGCGACGATCACCGATTTCCAGGTCGGCACCCTGCTGGAGCAGATCGACCTGCGCGCTTTCGGGACCGTCAGCGGGCTCTCCGACCTGACGATGACCGACGGCCCGAACGGCGTCACCATCGACGTCCAGGGCACCCAGATCACGCTGAACAACGTCACCCAGGCGCAGATGACGGCGGCGAAGTTCCTCTTCGCCAACAGTCCTCCGGCGGTCTACCATGTCGCGGCCGGCACCAGCGTCGAGGAGGTGCAGGCGCTGCTCGACGGCGCCGGCCCGGGCGTCACGGTCGAGCTTGCCGCGGGCGAGTATCACTGGGACCAGCGCCTGACGATCACCAACGACAACGTCACGCTGCGCGGCGCCGGTGCCGGCGAAACGGTGATCTACCACGATATCCCGGCCGACCGGGCCGAATCCGCGATCCTCGCTTATGCCAAGGGCAATGACGAGAAGGTCGGCACCTTCACGGCGAGCACGGCGATCGACGCCAGGACGATCACGCTCGATTCCGTCGGCTCGGTGAAGGCCGGCGACGTCATCTACGTCTCGCAGGTCAACGACGCCGCCTATATCGCGGAGACGGGCAACCAGGAATGGGCGCGCATCCTCGGCGAGGAGGCCTTCTCCAAGCGCTACATCCTGCGCGAGGCGCTGGTCGAGGTGACCGCGGTCAACGGCAACACGCTGACGCTGTCGCATGAGCTGCCCTATGCGTTTGCCGCCGGCAAGGCGACGGTCGAGACCGTGCCGATGCTGAGCGGGCTCGCCGTTTCGGGCTTCACCGTGAAGACGGACGGCCCCGCGCCAAATCCGATCTTCTTCGAGAATGTCGACGACCGCTGGCTCAGCAAGCCGACGATCGAGTTCCGCGGCGTGCGCGATTCCGATTTCAGCGACGTCAGCGTCATCAATGCACGCTCCGTGCCGATGAAGTTCCAGACCGCCTACAACATGACCGGCACGGGCCTGCTCGTCGACGGCGCCTTCAACAAGCTCGGCGGCGACGGCTACGGCTTCTACCTGCAGGAAGCGTTCAACAACCACTTCAAGGACGTGACGACGCTCAACGTCCGTCACGGCGTCATCACCTCGGCGGCCAGCGCCGAACACTACAACACGGTCGAGGTCACCTATACCAACCGCGACGTGAACTTCCACGGCGGCCCGGACTCGCGCAACACGATCCTGATCAAGGAGATGGTGCTCGAATATGGCGACGGCGATCTCGAATGGCGTGCCGTCTCGCCGGGCTCCCCGCCGGAGCACCCCTACTCGACCATCGAGGACAACGACGTCCGCTTCATCAAGATGACGGGCGGGAACCGGCCGGACACCGTCTATGGCGCCGATTCCGGCTCGACCCTCAACGGCATGGGCGGCGACGACCGTCTTTATGGCGGCAGCGGCGTCGATCGCATCATCGGCGGCGGCGCGTCCGACACGCTGAACGGCAATGGCGGCAACGACTATATCCAGGGCGATTCCGGCGTCGACACGATCGATGGCGGCGCGGGCGCCGACCAGCTTTACGGCGGCACGGAGGACGACCGGATCGCGGGCGGCAGCGGCGCCGACCTGATCTACGGCCAGGACGGCGACGACACGCTCGACGGCGGCACGGATGCCGACCGCATCTCCGGCGGCAACGGCTTCGACACGATCACGACGGGCGCCGGCACCGACCGCGTCTGGCGCGCCTATGGCGAAGGCACCGACACGATCACCGATTTCACCCCCGGCACGCGGGGCGACGTGCTCGTGCTGCGCGGTTTCGCCGCCAAATCCTTCGGCGAACTCACGCTGATCCAGTCCGGCGCCGATACGCTGGTCGAGTTCGGTCAGGACGGCGAGGTGATCCTCAAGAATGTCGATGCGTCGAAGCTGACCAGCGCGAACTTCGCCTTCGAGACGGTCGGCACGGCGACCGTGATCAATGCCGGCAACGGCCACCCGGTCGTCATGGGCACGGACGGCAGCGACACGATCGCGCTTGGCCGCGCCTATCTGGAGAACGGAACGCCCGTGGTCGGCGGCGCCGGCACGGATGTGATCGCGCTCACCGGCACGATGAACCTCGACACCGCGACCTTCAACCTGAAGAGCGTCGAGGTCATGGATATCTCCGCCGCCACCTCCGTGCGGCTTGCGATCCGCGACTCGGTGCTGCAGCAGTCGAGCAACAAGACGCTGCTGCTCAAGGCCGGCGCGACCGGCACGCTGATCCTCGACGTCGGCGTGCCGACGGCGGGCAAGCTTGTCGTCGACGGGACGCGGACGATCACCCTCGTCTCGACGCGCGACAACAAGTTCACCGTCACGGGCGCCGGCGGCACGGTCGTCGGCGCGGCGGCGGCCGATCACGTCACCGGCGCCGGCGGCACCGACACGTTCAAGGGCGGCGGCGGCAACGACACGCTGATCGGCCTCGGCGGCATCGACGCGCTCCTCGGCGAAGCCGGCGACGATACGCTGGAAGGCGGCGCCGGCGCCGACATCCTGAACGGCGGTGCCGGCCTCGATTTCGCGAGCTATGCCGGCGCTACGGCGGCCGTCACCGCCAATCTCGGCGCTCCGGGCGGCAACACCCGCGACGCGGCGGGCGACGTCTATACCGATATCGAGGGCCTGATCGGCTCGCGTTACAACGACCGCCTGCTCGGCGATGCCGGCGCCAACACGCTGATCGGCGGCAGCGGCCTCGACACGCTTGCCGGCGGCGCCGGCGACGACATCCTGATCGGCGGCGCGAGCGCCGATGCTCTCAACGGCGGCGACGGCGTCGATACCGCATCCTACGCCACCGCGACGGTGGGCCTCGTCGTCGATTTCGGCAACAGGGCGAACAATACCGGCGACGCGCGCAACGACACCTATGTGTCGATCGAGAACCTCACCGGATCCGCCTTCGACGACGACCTGCGCGGCAACAGCGTGGCGAACGTGATCGACGGCGGCGCCGGCACCAACAGGCTGGCCGGCCTTGCCGGCAACGACACCTTCATCGGCGGCGTCGGCATCGACCGCTTCGACGGCGGCACCGGCATCGACACGGTGACCTATGCCGCATCGACCACGGGCGTCACGGTCAGCCTGGCCTCGCCCGCCATCAATACCGGCCTTGCTGCCGGCGACACCTTCGTCTCGATCGAAACGCTGATCGGTTCGGCCTTCAACGACCGGTTGACCGGCAACACCGCCGCCAACACGCTGGACGGTGGCCTCGGCGCCGACACGATGAACGGCGGCACCGGCAACGACACCTATTATGTCGACAATGCCGGCGACGTCGTGATCGATACCGGCGGCATCGACCGGATCATCAGCACGCTGACCTATTCGCTGGTCGGGACCGAGATCGAGAACCTGACGCTGATCGGCCCCGCGGCGCGGCTCAATGCCACCGGCAACGACGCGGCCAACATCCTGATCGGCAATGCCGGGATCAACCGCATCGACGGCGGCCTCGGCGCCGACCGGATGGAAGGCGGCGCCGGCGACGACCTCTATTATGTCGACAATGTCGGCGACCGGGTGATCGAGGCGGCCGATGGCGGCATCGACATGGTCTACAGCAAGGTTTCCTTCAGCCTTGCCGGCCAGGGCATCGAGAACCTGACGCTCGAGGGCACGGCCAACATCGATGCCGTCGGCAACAGCTTCGCCAACACGATCCGGGGCAATACCGGGATGAACGTCATCACCGGCGGCGGCGGCGCCGACAAGCTCTATGCCGGCAATGACAACGTGCAGGACGTCTTCGTCTACAAGGCGATCGGCGACAGCGGCAAGACGGCGGAAACGGCCGATCGCCTGTCGCAGTTCGACACCGCCGCCGTGCCGACCTACACCAAGTCGGACAAGATCGACCTCAGCGCCATCGATGCGGGCCGGCAGGCCGGCGACCAGGCCTTCCGCTTCGTCACCGACTTCAGCGCGCCGGGAACCGGCGAGGCGGCCGGCCAGATCCGGGTCATCAAGGACGGTGCCAATGCCCAGGTGCAGATCGATCTCAACGGCGACGGCCTCCTCGACGCGATGATCATCGTCGAGGGCGTCACGGCGATGAACGCCTGGGACTTCATTCTCTGAGCGCAGCGCATCGTCCGGCGCCGGACGATGCGCGAAAAGCCGCGCGACCGGCCATCACGCATGAAAAAACGCCCCTCGCGCGGTCCGCAAGGGGCGTTCTTTTTAGGTCTTTACCGGATTGCCGTCACGACATGATCAGGCCGCCGTCGACATTGATCGTCTGGCCGGTGATGTAGGCGGCATCGGCCGAGGCGAGGAAGGCGACGAGGGCGGCGACCTCGGCCGGCGTGCCGGCGCGGCCCATCGGGATGCCCTCCACCCATTCGGCCATCAGCTCGCCCGGGCCGTAATCGCCGAGCATTTTGCCCCAGACCCGGTCGTTGTAGTCCCACATCTCGGTGTGGATGATGCCGGGGCAGATGGCGTTGGCGGTGATGCCTTCGCGGGCGAGTTCCTTGGCGAGGCTCTGGGTCAGGCCGACGACGCCGAATTTCGAAGCCGCGTAGTGCGGCGTGTAGATGAAGCCCTGCCGCGCCTGGCCGGAGGCGGTGTTGATCAGCCGCCCCCTGGTGCCGCTCGCGCGAAAGCGGCGGATCGCCTCCTGGCAGCAGAGGAAGACGCCCTTGGTGTTGACGTCGAGGTTCAGGTCCCATTCGCGCTCGGTCAGGTCCTCCACCCGGGCGATGGTGATGACGCCGGCATTCTGCACCGAGACGGAGAGCGCGCCGAGCCTCGCCTCGGCCTCGCCATACGCGTCGCGCACGGCCGCGCCGTCGGTGACGTCGAGAGTAAAGCCGATCACCTGCGTGCCGGTCTCGTCGGCGAGCGCCGCCGCCGCATCGGCGGTGTCCTTCTCGATCGCGGCGATCGCGACCTTTGCCCCTTCCTCGGCGAAGCGCCTGGCAATGCCGCCGCCGATGCCCTTGTTGCCGCCGGTGACGAACACCGACTGGCCTGCGAAACGTTGCATGGGTCTTTCCTCCTTGTGTCTGCGCGGCGGGCGTCGGGACGCTGACCGGACGGTCAGGCCGTCAGCCGCGCCGCCGTGAACCTGTCCGTGACGAGCACGTCGATGATGCCGAGGCGCAGCGCCCCGGCGATCGCCTCCGTCTTCGACTGGCCGCCGGCGAGCGCCATCACCCGGTCGGCGCGGCGCAGGTCGTCGAGCGAGATGCCGATGACGCGCTCGTCGAGCGGCGTCACCACCTGCTTTCCCTCGCGGTCATAGAAACGGTAGGAAATCTCGCCGACGGCGCCCGCCTCGTGCAGCATCGCCATCTCCTGGCGCGAGAAGACGTTGCCGGAGCGGGCGAGCAGTTCCGAGGGCTCGACGGCGCCGATGCCGATGATGGCGAGGCTCAAGCGCCCGAACAGGTCCATCGTGCCGCGCACCACCGGATCGGCGAGCATGACGAGCTTCGCCTCGCGCGAGGAGGTGATGCCCTGGACGAGCAGCAGGCGCGGTTCCGCGCCGGTCAGCCGGGCGAGCCGGGCCATCAGCTGGGTGGCGTGGGTCTGCACCGAGGCGTCGCCCATGCCGCCGAGGATCTGGACGATGTACTTCGCCTTGCCGTTCTTGAACGGATGGATGTTGTCGGCCATGCGCAGCAGCGTCTGGCTCCAGCTCGACACGCCGATGATCTCGTCCTGGCGCAGCGTCACTTCGAGGAAATGCGCCGCCGCCTCGCCGATGCGCGCCATGATCGCCCCGTCGCGGTCCTCCGAACAGTCGATGACGATCGCTTCCGTCAGGCCGTAGCGCGCCCGCAGCGCCGTTTCCAGTTCGGCGAAGGTGCCCGGCGGCGGGATGACGGTGGTGCGGACGATGTCCTCCTGCTCGGCCCGCTTCAGCATGCGCGACACGGTCGCCTGCGACATGTGCATCGTCTCGGCGATCTCCGCCTGCCGCTTGCCCTCGACATGGTACATCTGCGCGACGCGGGCGATCAGTCTGAGCTCGTTGATCCGTCCCATGGACATCTCCGGGTGTGAATTTTTATTCACCCTTAGAGGATGGCGACGGGACGGTCGAGCGGTAGATTGCGTCGCGCCAGACGGCGAGCCGCGCCTTCGCGTCAGAGGGGCGCGGCGCGATCGTATTGCCGGCGCGCGGCAGGGCGGCGATGGCGTCGAGATCCGGCCAGACGCCGAGCGTCAGGCCGGCGAGGTAGGCGGCGCCGAGCGCCGAGGCCTCCGGCGCGTCGCACTGGATCAGCGCGTGGTCGAGCATGTCGGCGACGCATTGCATCAGGAAGGCATTCCGGCTCGGGCCGCCATCGGCATAGAGCTTTCCGAGCGGCGCCGGCGATTGCGCCGCCATCGCCTCGAAGACGTCATGCACCTGGAAGGCGATCGAGTCGGTCGCCGCGCGCGCCATCTGCGCCCGTGTCGTGTTGAAGGTGATGCCGGAGAAGAGCGCGCGCGCGTCGGACTGCCAGTAGGGCGCGCCGAGGCCGACGAAGGCTGGGACGAAGCCGGGGCCGCCGGGTTCGGCGGTGGCGGCGAGATCGG
Organism: Ensifer soli; assembly: GCF_041928815.1. Taxonomy (NCBI): domain Bacteria; kingdom Pseudomonadati; phylum Pseudomonadota; class Alphaproteobacteria; order Hyphomicrobiales; family Rhizobiaceae; genus Ensifer; species Ensifer soli. Next base: position 201,833 of record NZ_JBHFEI010000009.1, read on the forward strand.
TCAGCGCCTGCACGTCTTCAAGGCCGAGCATCCCGGCCATCCAGGGCAGCGAGGCGGCCGAGACGAGGATGTTGCCCTCGAAGGCATAGGTGGCGCGACCGGCGATCGACCAGGCAATCGTCGTGGTGATGCCGCGTTCCGGCGCGATGAAGGCGGGCAGCGTCGTCATGATCGAGGAGCCGGTGCCGAAGGTCACCTTGCCGTCGCCGGGGTTGAAGGCGCCGTGGCCGAAAAGCGCCGCATGGCTGTCGCCGATCGCGGCGGCAATCGGGATGCCGTCCCTGAGGCCCGGCACGCCGCGCGTCTCGCCGAAGCGGGCGGCGCTGTCGCGCACCTCCGGCAATGCGGATTTCGGCACGCCGAAGAGGGCGCAGAGCGCGTCGCTCCAGGCCCGCGCGTTGAGGTCGTAGAGCTGGCTGCGCGCCGCGTTCGAGGCGTCTGAGGCATGGACCGCGCCGCCGGTCAGGCAATGGATCAGCCAGGCGTCGATGGTCCCGAGCCGGGGAGTGCTGCCGGCCGGCACGCGGTCGAGCAGCCAGCGCATCTTCGGCCCGGGAAACATCGGGTCAATCGGCAGGCCGGTCAGCGCCTGCACGCGGTCCGCATGGCCGGCGGCGGTGAGCGCCGCGCAGTCGGGCGCGGTGCGCCGGCACTGCCAGCTCACCACCGGGCCGAGCGGTTCGCCGGTTGCGGCATCCCAGACGGTGACGGATTCGCGCTGGTTGGAGAGGGCGAGGCCGAGGATCTCGACCTTCGGGCCGGCGCCGAGGCAGGCGGCAATCGCCTCGTAGACCGAATCGCGCAGCCGGAGCGGGTCCTGCTCCACCCAGCCGGGCTGCGGATGCTCGATGCCGACGGCGGCCGCGCCGCGCGCAAGGATGATGCCGTCCGTCGAGACCAGCACGGCCTTCGAGTTGGTGGTGCCCTGGTCGATGGCGAGGATGGCGGTCGTCATGGCGGCTCCGGCAGAGGCGGGGGTAAAAAGGGGCGCGGCGACCGGGAGGCGCCGCCGCGCCGTGGCACGTCCTTCGGAGAGGAACCGCAAGAACGCGCAAGGGGCCGTCTCCGCAGGGTGCGGAGACGGGATCGATCAGGCGCGGGCCTTGCGGGCGATCAGCGCCTCGGCCGCCGCGGCGATCGCCGCCGGCGCCATGCCGAACTCGTCGAGCAGGAACTCGGCCGAGCCGGTGGGCGCGAAGATGCCGGGCACGCCGAGGATCTTCATCGGCACCGGGGCCTCCGCCACGACGACCTCGGCGATCGCCGAGCCGAGGCCGGCGTAGACGGAATGCTCCTCCGCCGTCAGGATCGCGCCGGTGTCGCGGGCGGCGGCCACCACCGCCTCGACGTCGATCGGCCGCACCGTCGCCATGTTGAGGACGCGGGCCTCGATGCCCTTTTCGGCAAGGAGGGCCGCCGCCTTGACGAGGCGGTGCGTCAGCGTGCCATTGCCGATCAGGGTCACGGCGTCGCCGTCGCGCAAGGTATTGGCCTTGCCGGGTTCGAAGACGTGGCCGGCCGGCAGCAGGTCCGGCACGCCGACGCGCGACAGGCGCAGGAAGACCGGGCCTTCGTGAGCGGCCGCCCATTCGACCGCCGCCGCCGTCTCGATCGAATCGCAGGGCGCGATCACCGGCAGGTTCGGCAGCACGCGGGTCCAGGCGAAGTCCTCGATCGAATGGTGCGTCGGCCCGAGCTCGCCATAGGCCATGCCGGACGAGATGCCGACGAGCTTCACGTTTGCGTTCGAATAGGCGATGTCGGCCTTCACCTGTTCGAGCGAGCGGCCGGTGAGGAAGCAGGAGGCGCCGCAGACGAAGGGCAGCAGCCCGCCATTGGCGAGCCCCGCGCCGACGCCGACCATGTTCTGCTCGGCGATGCCGACATTGACGAGCCGTTCCGGCCATTTCGCCTTGAAGCCGCCGAGCTTCGACGAACCGACGGAATCGTTGCAGACGGCGACGACCTTCGGGTTCTCGGCGCCGAGGCGCTCGAGCACGGAGATGAAGGCGTCGCGGCAGTCGTGCAGTTTCGCGGAAGGGGTCACGGCGTTCATCACAGGCTCTCCGAAAGCTCGGCCACGGCAATCTTGTACTGTTCGGCGTTCGGCACCTTGTGGTGCCAGTCCACCCGGTCCTGCATGAAGGAGATGCCGTGGCCCTTGTTGGTGTGGGCGACGATCGCATGCGGGCGGTCGGAGCGCGTCTCCAGCGCCGGGACGATCTCGTCCATGGCATTGCCGTTGATCTCGCTCACATGCCAGCCGAAGGATTCGAGCTTCGGGCGGAAGGGCGCGAGGTTGTTGGTGTCCTTCAGCGCCGCGCCCTGCTGGAAGCGGTTGTGGTCGATGATCAGCGTCAGGTTGTTCAGGCCGAACTGGGCGGCCGCGGGGATCGCCTCCCAGTTGGAGCCTTCCTGCATCTCGCCGTCGCCGGTCATCACATAGGTGTGGTAGGAGGCACCCGTGATCTTCGCCGCCTTGGCCATGCCGACGGCGACCGGAAGCCCGTGGCCGAGCGGGCCGGTGTTGGTCTCGACGCCCGGCACCTTGTTGCAGTTCGGATGGCCGTTCAGCCGCGAATGGGGCTTCAGGAAGGTCGAGATCTCGTCTTCCGGCAGGAAGCCGCGCTTGGCGAGCGTGACGTAGAGCGCCAGGCCGACATGGCCCTTGGACAGCACGAAGCGGTCGCGGTCGGGCTGGCGCGGCGCGTCGGGGAAGACGCGCATCACGCGGAAATAGAGCGCGGTCAGGATGTCGATGGCCGACATTTCGCCGCCGATATGGCCGGCGCCGGCTTCGTAGACCGCCTGGAGATCGCGCAGGCGGATCTGGCGGGCGATGCGGTCGAGATCGTTCGGCAGCATGATGTCCTCTTACTGCATAAATATTCAATATCCTATATATTTGCCGATAGAGGATGGAAGTCAAGCGGAAAGCGCCGTGCCTGCATCGATTTTGCGCAAGACACTGCCTTGACAGCATGCAGAAGGATCGGTTACGCATTAACAGACGATCATGAATATTTATTCTGACAGACTCGCCGGACAAGGCGGGATGTCTCGGGAGGGTATGCGCCATGCAGGCGACGACGAAGGACGGGTCCGGACTGGACGTCGGCAGGATCCTCGGTTCGATGCGCGGCGCGACGGGCCCGCTGATCGGGCTGATCCTGCTCTGCCTGTTCCTGACCTTCGCCACCGACAAGTTCCTGTCCGTGCGCAATTTCCTCAACATCCTCGACCAGATCACCGTTCTCGGCGTCATGTCGGTCGGCATGACCTTCGTCATCCTGATCGGCGGCATCGATCTCGCCGTCGGCTCGGTGATGGCGCTGGCGATGATGGTGCTCGGCTACCTCAACGTCGTCGCCGGCGTGCCGATGGGCATCGCCATTCCGCTCGCCCTTCTCGTCGCCGCGCTGAACGGCCTCGTCGCCGGGCTGCTGATCACCCGCTTCAACGTGCCGGCCTTCATCGCCACGCTGGCGATGATGTCGATCTCGCGCGGCATCGCCAACATGATCACCGACGGCCAGCAGATCATCGGCTTTCCCGCCTGGTTCAACACGATGGCGATCGTGCGCTTCGGCGGCGTCCTGACGCTGACGGTGGCGGTGATGCTCGTCGTCTTCGCGGTCGGGCTCCTCTACCAGCGCTACCGCCATGGCGGGCGCGTGCTCTACGCCATCGGCGGCAATGCCGAGGTGGCGCGACTTGCCGGCATCAACGTGCCGCGCGCGACCGTGCTCGTCTATGTCGTCTGCAGCCTGCTCGCCGGCCTTTCCGGCATGGTGCTCGCCGCCCGGCTCGATTCGGTGCAGCCCTCGTCCGGCGTCTCCTACGAGCTCGACGCCATCGCCGCGGTCGTCATCGGCGGCACGTCGCTCTCGGGCGGAACCGGGGGCATCGGCGGCACGATCATCGGCGTGCTGATCATCGGGGTGCTGCGCAACGGGCTGAACCTGCTCAGCGTCTCGCCCTTCCTGCAGCAGGTCATCATCGGGGGGGTCATCGTGCTCGCCGTGACGGCCGAGACCTACCGCAAGCGCCGGTGACGCGAATTTTCCCCGGCGGCCGAGCGCGCGCCCCGGGGCTAGGACGGCCGGCAATGGTGCCGGCCGGCAAGGGAGACGGTCTCCTGCGGGACAGGATGCCGGTCGATACACTCGGAGGAGAAACCATGAAACTGTCGAAACTGCTCATCGCCGCGACCGCCGCCGCGATCCTGTCGTCGCCGGCCGCCGCCGCCGAGGTCAAGAAGATCGGCCTCGCCGTGCCGAACCTCCAGGCCGACTTCTTCAACCAGATCAAGCTCGGCGTCGAGAAATACGCCAAGGAGAAGGGCATCGACGTCATCGTCGTCGACGCCAAGAACGACACGGCGACCCAGGTCAGCCAGGTGCAGGACCTGATGACGCAGGGCATCGACGCCTTCATCTACATCCCGGCCGGTGCCGCCGCCGCCGCCGTCCCGACCCGGCTCGCCCGCGAGGCCGGCATCCCGGTCATCAATGTCGACCGCGTTCCGGAAGGCGCTCCGGGCGACACCTTCATCGCCGGCGAGAGCGTCGAATCCGCCTATGCCGTCTGCAAGCACATCATCGAGAAGGCCGGCGGCTCGGGCAAGATGGTCATCATCCACGGCCAGAAGGGCACGACGCCCGAAGTCGACCGCTTCACCGGCTGCAAGCGCGCCATCGACGAGGCGCCGGGCGTCGAGCTGGTCGCCCAGCAGTGGAGCAACATGTGGTCGGCCGACGAGGGCTTCTCGATCGCCCAGAACATGCTGCAGGCCAACCCGGACATCAAGATCATCTTCGGCCAGGCCGACGGCCTCGCCATGGGTGCCGCCAAGGCGGTCGATGTCGCCAACCTCTCCGACAAGGTGATCATCGGCGGCTATGACGGCGACGTCTCGGCGCTCGAATACCTCGCCAAGTGCAACGGTCCCTTCATCGCCACGGCAACCCAGAGCACGCAGAAGATGGGCGTCCTCGCCGTCGAATCCGCCCTCGCGGTGGCCGCCGGCCAGAAGGTCGAGGAGCGCCAGACCCCGAACGCGGTGCTGACGACCTGCGAGAACGCGCCGGAATTCGTCAAGAACCACCCGTAACCGCTCCCGCGTTCCCCGCGAAAGGCCGCCCGCGCATGACGACCCCGCCCCCCATCCTGTCGCTCCGTGGCATTGAAAAATCCTACGGTCCGATCAAGGTCCTGCACGGTGTCGACCTCGACATCGGCCCGGGCGAGGTCGTGGCGCTGCTCGGCGAGAACGGTGCCGGAAAATCGACCCTGTCGAACATCATCTCCGGCACCGTGCAACCCTCCGCCGGCACCATGACATGGCTCGGGGCGCCCTACGCCCCGGCCGACCCCCGCGCCGCCATGGATGCCGGCGTTGGCATGATCCACCAGGAACTGAAGCTGCTGCCGAAGCTCTCGATCGCGGAGAACATCTTCGTCGGCCGCTATCCGATGACGGCCGGGCGGATCGACCGCCGGGCGATGGAGGAGCGCGCGCGGGCCGGCCTGAAGCGTCTCGGCCTCGACGTCTCGCCGGAACGCCTCGTCGAGGGCCTGTCCACCGGCCGCCAGCAGCTGATCGAGATCGCCAAGGCGCTGACGCTCAACGCGCGCCTGCTGATCCTCGACGAGCCGACGGCGGCACTCGGCGGCGAGGAAACCCAGCTTCTCTTCCGCCAGATCGCCCGCCTCAAGGCCGAGGGTGTCGGCATCGTCTACATCTCGCACCGGCTGGAGGAGATCCGCCAGATCGCCGACCGCATCGTCGTCATGCGCGACGGCGCCAAGGTGCAGGAATTCGACCGCGGCGACGTGCCGGTGCGCGCGATCGTCGAGGCGATGGTCGGCCGCGCGCTGGAGCGGATGTTCCCGGGCCTGCCCACCCCCTCCGACACGGTGAAGCTCGAGGTGCGAAACCTCACCTCGCCCGCGGGCACCTTCCGCGACATCAGCTTCTCTGTGCGCAAGGGCGAGGTCTTCGGCATCGCCGGGCTGATGGGCGCGGGACGCACCGAACTGGTGCGCGCCGTCACCGGCGCCGATCCGATCGCGTCCGGCGCGGTGCTGCTCGACGGAAGGCCGGTGACGCCGCGCACGCCGGCCGACGCGATCCGCAACGGCATCGTGCTGGTGCCGGAGGACCGCAAGCTGCAGGGCGTCGTCCTCGACCATTCGATCGCGGAGAACATCGGCTACGCCAATCTCGGCACGATCGCCAGCAACGGCTGGATCTCCAAACGCAGGCTGTTCCGTTTCGCCGACGACTACATCGCTCGGTTCGGCGTCAAGGGTCGCGGCCGGCAGAAGGCCGGCGAGCTTTCCGGCGGCAACCAGCAGAAGGTGGTGCTCGCCAAATGGCTGGCGCGCCGGCCTGAGGTGGTCGTCCTCGACGAGCCGACGCGCGGCATCGACGTCGGCGCGCGCTCCTCCATCTACGACCTGATCATCGGCCTTGCCCGCGAGGGCGTCGCCGTCATCGTGGTCAGTTCCGACCTCGAGGAAGTGCTCGGGGTCTCGACACGCATCATGGTGATGGCGCAAGGCAGGCAGGCCGGCATTCTCGACCGCAAGGACGCCAACGACGTCTCGGTCATGGAACTGGCAACCCTCTGAACAAGGAACCTTGAAATGTCCGCCATCACGCTCAACGCGCCGAAACTCTTCGATCTCTCCGGCAATGTCGCCCTTGTCACCGGGGCCGGCAGCGGCATCGGCCAGAGGATCGCCATAGGGCTTGCCCAGTCGGGCGCCGACGTGGCGCTTCTCGACCGGCGCACGGATGACGGGCTTGCCCAGACGGCCGACTTCATCGCCAAAGCCGGCCGCCGCAGTCTCCAGATCGCCGCCGACGTCACCAGCGGCGCGGCGCTTGCCGATGCGGTTGCCCGCACGGAAGCCGAGCTCGGCGCCCTGACGCTCGCCGTCAACGCCGCCGGCATCGCCAACGCCAACCCGGCCGAGGAGATGGAGGAGAGCCAGTTCCAGACGATGATCGACATCAACCTGAAGGGGGTCTTCCTCTCCTGCCAGGCGGAAAGCCGCGCCATGCTGAAGAACGGCCGCGGGTCGATCGTCAACATCGCCTCCATGTCCGGCGTCATCGTCAATCGCGGCCTCAGCCAGTGCCACTATAACGCCTCGAAGGCGGGCGTCATCCACATGTCGAAGTCGATGGCGATGGAATGGGTCGGGCGCGGCATCCGCGTCAACACCATCAGTCCGGGATACACCGCGACGCCGATGAACACGCGGCCGGAAATGGTGCATCAGACCCGGCTCTTCGAGGAACAGACGCCGATGCAGCGCATGGCGACCGTCGACGAGATGGTCGGCCCGGCGGTGTTCCTGCTCTCCGACGCCGCGAGCTTCGTCACCGGCGTCGACCTGCTCGTCGACGGCGGCTTCTGCTGCTGGTAGGCCGGCCTCCGGCGCGGTGGTGGCCGCGCCGTGTCACGCCGGCATGACGGCGCCGGCGGCGGGCAGGTCGCGCACCACCCGGTCCCGCCCGCTGTCCTTGGCATGGTAGAGCCGCTGGTCGGCCGCCGACAGCATCCTATCCAGGCGGTAACCGTCGCGGGCCGAGGTGGCGACGCCGATGCTGACCGTGGCGGCGACGGAAGCGCCCGCGTCGAGCGGCACCGGCATGGCGGCGAAGCCGATGCGGATGCGGTCGGCGATCTCGACCGCCTCCGCCTCGTCGCCCGGATGGAGGAGGACGGCGAATTCCTCGCCTCCGAGCCGGCCGACCAGATCGCCCTCTCGCACGGATTGCCGCAGGTGGCCGGCAAAGGCGGTCAGCACCCTGTCGCCGGCCGCGTGGCCATGCCGGTCGTTGATGGACTTGAACCGGTCGATGTCGAGCATCAGCAGCGCGCAGGGCCGGTGCTCTGCCTGGCAGGCGACCAGCACCTCCGTCGCGCAAAGGGTGAAGGCGCGCCGGTTCAGCACCGCCGTCAGCATGTCATGGTCGGCGAGATGACGCGTCCTGTGCAGGAGAGCGGTGCGGGCGGACATGACGCTGGCGACGGTGAGCGGGCCGAGCACGATGAAGGACAGGCCCAGGCGCAGCGACAGGACGGCGTGCGGATCCCCCGTCGAGAAGCTCCCGATCGCCAGCCAGTCGAACGAAATCGACAGCAGCGCCCAGGCGACATAGAGAAGCGAGAGCAGCGCCACCTCGAAGATGCCGTAGACGACGGCGCTCCAGAGAAGAAACGGCAGGGCGAAGACGATCGCGCCCGGGCCGCCGACAAGAAGCGCCAGGCCGCAGGCGAGGACGACGCTCACTGCCGGCGCGGCGTGATGGACGGCCGCGCGCGTCAGGTGCGGCATGGCCTGACGTCTCTGCCATGCTCCGGACGGGACCGTCAGGAAGGCGGGCAGAAAGGCCAGAAGATTGACCAGCTCGGAAATGAACCAGTAGCGCACGCCGTCCAAGACGGTTCCGGAAAACAGCAGCGGATTGAGCACGGCGCCGGTGGCGGCGGAGACGGCCGCCGCCGCAAGGCAGGCGGCGCAGACGAGCGGCACCGAGATCGGCTGCCTGAGCCCGCGCACCTCCGGCGGAAACCGGCGCAGCACGAGATAGCCGCCCACGACCGTCACCAGATTGCCGATGTTGAGCAGCACGGCCTTCGAAAGCGCGCTTCCCGTCGCCATGTCGGCGGCGAGGGAGCCGGCGCAGGCGGCAAGCAGGATCGCGGCGCGGCGGGACCTGTCCGGCTGACGCACCAGCATGGCAAGCACCAGCGCATTGGCGGGCCAGATCGACGCGAGTTCGCCGAGGGGCCTGGAGGCGATCCCCGACAGGGACGCGCCGACGATCAGCACGAAGGCCAGACACGCGCATTCGGCGATTTTCCCGACGGATGCCATTCCGACCGACCGAGGGCCCACGGGACGGCCTCCTCTTCGCAGAACCAAGCCCTGCAACTATCGCGATTTCCAGCGGCGGAGACAACAGGAGATTGGATCTTGCGCCGCGCATGGCTTTCAAATCCTTATCAGCCAGGCCGAAAGCCTTGCGGACCGCGGGAGGCGCGGGCGCATCCGGCCCTTGTCGCATGGGGATGGATCCGGTGGGATCCGTTCGACCGTGATGCACGGCGCAGCGCCCGCCGATGCCGGCCGAAGAGAGGAAGCAGGGCGGCGTCCAGACGAGGAGTGACACCGAGCGGACGAGCGTCTTCAGGCGCCCGCGCGACGGAAAGGCGCGCCGTGCGCGGGAGGGCGGTCCTGCGAGCGTTGACAAAGGCGGCACCCGCATTCATCGCTTGAACGGCGGGCGCCGGTGCCTGGGTTCTGGATGCCGACGGGGCATCGCCGGCCGGTCAGGCGGACGGACGGTCGCCGCGGCGACGGGCCGGAAAGGGGGGGCGGCATGGCGAAGAAGGCGGGCGAGACGACCATGGGCGGCGAGGCCGGGCAGCGGCCGAGCGGCCAGTCGGCGGCGCGCATCCCGCTCGAAAAGCGGATCGGCGCGACGCTGAAGCGGCGCCGCACCGCCGCGAAGCTGACGCTGGCGGAGGTCGGCGCCGGCGCCGGCGTCTCGAGCGCGATGCTGAGCCGCATCGAGAACGGCGCGGCGACCGCCAGCCTCGATTCGCTGGAGCGGATCTGCGAGGCGCTCGGCATCACCATGGCGGAGCTTTTTCAGGAGACGGACCAGCAGACCGGCATGGCGCAGCTGATCCGCAAGGCCGACCAGATGGAAGTGGTGCGGGTCGGCACCAAGCACGGCCACACCTACAGGCTGCTCTCCTATGATCGCGGCCCGCGAAAAATCTTCGAGCCCTTCTTCATCGAGATGGACAAGGAGAGCAAGTCCTGGCCGCGCTTCTCCCATCCGGGCACGGAGTTCATCTACATGCTGCAGGGGCGGATGGAATACCGCTTCGGCGACGACACCTATGTGCTCGACCCCGGCGACGCCTTCACCTTTGCCGGCAATGTCGTGCACGGGCCGGAGCGCATCCTTGACGAGCGCGCGGTGTTCCTGTCGATCATCATCTATGCGGAATGACGGCGCGGCGCCGAGGTCCCGTCGCCATCGATCGCCGGCTCAGAACCTCTGCCCCGGCACCCAGTCGGTGCCGGCGAGCGGCACGCGGGCCATCGCCGCCGCCTCGATCGTCAGGGCGACGAGATCCTCCGGCTCCAGATTGTGCAGGTGGTTCTTGCCGCAGGCCCGCGCCAGCGTCTGGGCCTCGAGCGTCATCACCTTGAGATAATTGGCAAGCCGCCGGCCGGCGAGCACGGGATCGAGCCGTTCCGCAAGCTTCGGGTCCTGCGTGGTGATGCCGGCGGGGTCCCTGCCCTCGTGCCAGTCGTCATAGGCGCCGGCGGTGGTGCCGAGCGCCTGGTATTCGTCTTCGAAATGCGGATCGTTGTCGCCGAGCGCCACCAGCGCCGCCGTGCCGATCGCGACCGCGTCGGCGCCGAGCGCAAGGGCCTTCGCCACGTCTGCACCGGAGCGGATGCCGCCGGAGACGATCAGCTGCACCTTGCGGTGCATGCCCAGATCCTGCAGCGCCTGAACGGCGGGGCGGATCGCCGAGAGCAGCGGGATGCCGACATGCTCGATGAAGCATTCCTGCGTCGCCGCTGTCCCCCCTTGCATGCCGTCGAGCACGATGACGTCAGCGCCGGTCTTCACCGCCAGCGCCGCATCGTAATAGGGGCGGCTGGCGCCGATCTTCAGGTAGATGGGCTTTTCCCAGCGGGTGATTTCGCGGATCTCGAGGATCTTGATTTCGAGATCGTCCGGTCCGGTCCAGTCCGGATGGCGGCAGGCGGAGCGCTGGTCGATGCCCTTCGGCAGGTCGCGCATCTCGGCGACGCGGTCGGAGATCTTCCGGCCGAGCAGCATGCCGCCGCCGCCGGGCTTCGCCCCCTGCCCCACGACGATCTCGATCGCGTCGGCGCGGCGCAGGTCGTCGGGGTTCATGCCGTAGCGCGACGGCAGGTACTGGTAGACGAGCGTCTTCGAATGCCCGCGCTCCTCCGGCGTCATGCCGCCGTCGCCGCTGGTGGTGGAGGTTCCGGCAAGCGTCGCGCCGCGCCCGAGCGCCTCCTTCGCCTGCGCCGAGAGCGAGCCGAAGCTCATGCCTGCGATGGTGACGGGAATGTCGAGCCGGACCGGCTTTTTGGCGAAGCGCGTGCCGATGAGCACGTCGGTGCCGCATTTTTCCCGGTAGCCTTCGAGCGGATAGCGCGACATCGAGGCCCCGAGCAGCAGGAGGTCGTCGAAGGTCGGCAGCCTGCGCTTGGCGCCGCCGCCGCGGATGTCGTAGATGCCGGTCGCCGCCGCCCGGCGGATTTCCGACAGCGTATAGTCGTCGAAGGTGGCGGACTTGCGCGGGATCGTGTGCGGATTGCGATAGGTCATGGTCCGTCCCTCAATAGGCCGCGGCATTGTCGATGTTGAAATTGTAGAGGTTTCGCGCCGAGCCGTAGCGGCGGAACCCGGCGACGTCGACGCGCTGCGCCTCGCCGGCGGCGTCGAGCAGGCCGAAGAGTTCGGCACGGTGCTCGTCGCGCATCTCCTTCTCGACGCAGTCGGTACCGAGGCTCGCGACGGGCCCGCGCAGGTAGAGCCGCGCCTCGTAGAGACTGTCGCCGAGCGCCTCGCCTGCCTCGCCGAAGACGACCATCCGGCCGCTCTGGCCCATGAAGGCGGAGAGATGGCCGATATCGCCCTTCACCACGATGTCGATGCCCTTCATCGAGATGCCGCAGCGCGCCGCCGCATTGCCCTCGATCAGCAGAAGCCCGCCGCGCCCGGTGGCGCCGGCCGACTGGCTGGCGTCGCCCTTCACGTGGATGAGGCCGCTCATCATGTTCTCGCCGACGCCCTGGCCGGCGCTGCCCTCGATCAGGAGGGTAGCGTGCTTGTTCATGCCGCCGCAGAAATAGCCGACCGGCCCCGCGATCGAGACGGTGACGGGCGCATCGAGCCCGGCGGCGATCGCATGCTCGCCCTCGGGATTCAGCACGGATCAGACGGTCTCGTTGGTGTCGGGGCGCAGGTCCTGCGGCGTGGCGTTGAGGTCGCGAAGCGACGTCGTCGCAAGGTCGATCACCGGCATGTCACTGGTGCTCCCAGACATAGACGGTGGCGGGTTTCGGCTCCCACACCCTTGCCGCCGAGATCCCCGGCAGGCCGGCGAGGCTCTTGAACTCGGACGCGAAGGCAACGTAGCGCTCGGTCTCGGCCATCACCGCCGGCTTCACCGCGATCGGGTCGCGCAGCACGCTAAAACCCTTTTCCGTGCCGACGACGAAGGTGAAGAACCCGTCGAGATCGGCGAGGCTCGACTGCAGCGCCTCGCGAAGCGTCTCGCCGTCGCGCATGCGGGCGGTGAGGTAGCCGGCGGCGACTTCGGAATCGTTCTCGGTGCGGATGCGGATCCCTTCCCGGCGCAACCGGCGGCGCAGAGAGGCGTGGTTCGACAGCGAGCCGTTGTGGACGAGGCACTGGTCGGCGCCGGTGGAGAAGGGATGGGCGCCGTTGGTGGTGACGGCCGATTCCGTCGCCATGCGCGTGTGGGAGATGGCGTGGCTGCCGGACATGCCGGCGATGTCGAAGGCGTCCGCCACGCGATCCGGGTGTCCGACCTCCTTGTAGATCTCGAGGCGCGCGCCGGCGCTCGTCACCGACGTTTCCGGCGCGTTGTCCTGAAGCCACGTCTCGGCGCGGGAGGCGTCGCCGGCGTCAAGCGTGACGACGGCATGGGTGTGGCGCAGCCGCGCCGTCGCGCCGTTGCCGAGGGCGGCGACGAGCCGGTCGGCGATCGCGCCGATGTCGCTGCCGACGGGCGCGGAAAAGGTCAGCTTGGTGAAACCCGGCCGGTCATCGCCGTAGATGGCGAAGCCGGCGGAATCCGGACCCCGGCCGGTCAGCGTCGAGGTCATGCGGGCGATGAGGCGGCCGAGCTCCGGTTCGAGCGCGTGATCCTTGATGAACAGTCCGGCGATGCCACACATGGCGGTCGTCCTTTCGAGAGCCTGTCCGCCGAAGCCCATCGGCGTCGGACAGTGTGGTCAGAACAAAGAGGATGGGCATGTCCCGTCACATCCGGAGCCGACCCGCAGGTCCGGACACGGCGTCGAAACAGAGAGAGGGAGCCTTTCCGGTGAACGGGCGATCGCCCGTCATGACTAGAAGAAGGTCAGATACTGCTGCGTCTCCCAGTCGGAGACATGGCGGTGGTAATCGGTCCATTCGTCGCGCTTCAGCGAGACGAATTCGTCGAGGAAGCCGGCACCGAGCGCGTCGCGGAAGAAGGCGCTCGCCGCCAGGTCCTCGATCGCTTCCGAAAGCGTCTGCGGCAGCAGGCCGACGCCCATCGCCGCGACTTCGGCCGGCGACAGCGCATAGAAATTGACGTTCATCGGCGGGCCCGGATCGATGCGGTTGTCGATGCCGTCGAGGCCGGCGGCGATGATCGCGGCCTGGGCGAGATAGGGGTTCATGCCGGAATCGCCGGTGCGGATCTCGACGCGGCCATAGGGCGCCCGCACCATCGCGGTGCGGTTGTTGTCGCCATAGGCGGTGAAGACCGGCGCCCAGGTCGTGCCCGAGGCGGTGCGGCCGACGACGAGGCGCTTGTAGGAATTGACGGAGGGGGCGAGCAGCGCCGTCAGCGCGCGCGCATGTTTCAGGATGCCGCCGGTGAAATGATAGCCCATCTTGGAAAGGCCGAGCCCGTTCTGATCGGCCGCGTCGTGGAAGAGATTGCTGCCCTCGGCGTCGGCGATCGAGCAATGGACATGCATGCCGTTGCCGGTCATCGAACCCTTCGGCTTCGGCATGAAGGAGCAGAGGGCTCCGAGCTCGTGGGCGATGTCGCCGGCCGCCATCTTGAAAAGCGTGATCGTGTCGGCCGAGGTCATCGCATCCGCATAGCGGGAGTTGATCTCGTACTGGCCGTTCGCGTCCTCGTGGTCGATCTGGTAGACGTCGATGCCGAGCGCCTGGAGGCTCGCCGTCACCCGTTCGAGGAAGGTGCGGACCCGCGACAGGCCGCGATAGTCGTAGGCCGGCTTCCTCATCGTGTCGGTCGCGTCGAAGGGCCGGACGCTGCCGTCGGCCGTCCGCTCCAGCAGGTTGAATTCCGGCTCGATGCCGCTGTTGAAGGTCCAGCCGCGCTCCGTCAGCCGCGCCACCTGCGCGGCGAGGATGTTGCGCGTGTCGACCGGGTGCGGCCTGCCGGAGACGAGGCCGGTGCCCATCATCCGCGCATACCCCGGCGCCCAGGGCAGCAGCGTCAGCGTCGAGAGGTCGCCGCGCAGCATGTATTCCGGCGCGTGCGGCGCGAGCCGCATGCCGTAAACGCCGCCGCCGGCAAAGCCGACGCCGTCGGTGACGATATCCTCCAGGTGGTCGACCGGCACCGCCTTGCTTTTCGCCGTGCCGTAGATGTCGACGAACTGCGCCAGGACGAAGCGCACGTCGTTCTTCGCCAGGAACTCGGCGGCGAGCGCGAGATCGGGCCTTGCCGGCGCGGCGAGCGCGCCCGGCGTCCAGCGCCACTGTTCGGTCATGACGGAACCGTTCCCCTTCTTCGTTCTGGTTTTCGGATCATGTCTCGGTCGGATGTGCATGACGTACACATAATTTGCATATGAAGCAAGAATTTTGTATGAGATGCGAAACGGACGGCACGGAGGCGACAATGGACGGACAGGATCGGGAACGGGTTCCGACACTTGCGGACCTTGCAGCGGGGCGTGTGCCGGGGTCTCGGGCGATGGCGTTCACGCCCTACTGGTGGGAGGCCGCGCCGCGGCTCGAACGGGCAGAACCGCTGCCGGCGGCGGCCGACGTGGTCATCGTCGGCTCGGGCTTCACCGGCCTCGTCGCGGCCCTGACGCTCGCCCGCAACGGCCGGATGCCGCTGGTGCTGGAGCGCGGCGCACCGGGCTTCGGCGCCAGCACCCGCAATGGCGGCCAGGTCGGCAGCGGCAACCAGAAATTCCGGGTGAAGACGTTGATCGCGCTGCGCGGCCGGGAGAAGGCGCACGCCATGCTGCGCGAGGGCGTCGCCATGCTCGACCACATCGCCGCACTGGTCGAAGACGAGGGCATAGACTGTGATTTCACCCGCTGCGGCCGGCTTCGCGGCGCCATGCGGCCGGAGCATTACGAGGCGATGGCGCGCGACATGGACGACCTGCGCGCCCTTGCCGGCGTCGAAAGCCACATGGTGCCGCGCGCCGAGCAGCATCGCGAGATCGGCTCGGATCTCTTCCATGGCGGATCGCTCCTGCCCGGCGACGCCGCGCTCCATCCCAGCCGCTACCATGCCGGGCTGATGGCGCGGGTGGAGGCGGCCGGCGGGCGGATCGAGGGCGATGCCGGCGTCGGCGCGATCGCGGCGGAGGGGACGGGTTTCGCGGTGTCGACCGCGCGCGGCACCGTCCGGGCCGGCGCGGTGCTCGTCGCCACCAACGGCTATACGGACGGGCTGGTCCCCGAACTCGGCCGGCGCATCGTCCCGGTCGGCTCGGCGCTGATCGCGACCGGCACGATCCCCGAGGCGCGGTTCGCATCGCTGATGCCGGGCGGCCGGGTCTATGGCAACACGCTGCGCGTCTTCTCCTATTTCCGTGCCGCCCCCGGCGCGCGCCGCATCGTCTGGGGCGGCCGGGTCGGGCGGGGCATGGAGGCGGCGTCGCCCGGCGCCTATGGCCATCTCGCCGGCGATCTCCTGAAGACCTTCCCGGACCTCGGCGACATCCCCGTCACCCATGGCTGGGACGGCAGGATCGGCTATACCTATGACGCGGTGCCCCATCTCGGCCGCACCCGCGACGGTCTCTTCTACGCGCTCGGCTATTGCGGAACGGGCATCTCGCGCGCCAGCTGGTTCGGCCGCCGGATCGCGCTGCGGATGCTGGAAAGACCGGAGGGGCGCTCCGCCTTCGATGACCTCCCCTTCCCCGCCTATCCGCTGCCGTCGGTGGCCCGGCGCATGGTGCCGGTCGTCGAGGGCTGGTACCGGCTGAAGGACCGTCTCGGGCGCTGACCGCCCTGCAGCGCCGGACCCGGCCGCGGGCGGCGGGCGATCCCCCTCCCCGCGTTGGCGCCTGCTGCGCCGGGGCGCGACCGCTCCGGCCGCGCGCGGACGGGATCCGGGCGAGAGGCGGCGGGCCGGATCCGGCAGGGACCGGATCATTTGATCCCGCCTTTCGCGTTAACGGCCGCAAGGTCCGCGCCGGGCGAAGGCCCGGGGGCCGGGGATGCGCCGAAGCGTGCCGCGATCCTGCGCGCTCGGCCCTGCGCGTGAGGCCTTCGGTTTCGTCCTGTCTCTCCGCAAAACCGCCACCGAGTCGCGCGGGCCGGGCTTCGACGCGTCTTCGGGATCCCATGGTATCCGGGGAATCCGGTCATCACGAAAAGACGGGCGACGGCGGACGAGCGGCGGGCCTGTCTCTCCGGTTCGGCGCCGTATCGGGACGTCAGATCCGATCCCGGAAAGGCGTCGCCCGTCCGATGAACGCCGGCTCACCGACCATGCCCTCTCTTTCTGTTCGTGCCGCATCGTCCGACACCGAAGCGATTCCGCTTCGGCTGGACATGCCCTAGCCCCGCAGGCGTTCGCGGAGGAAGGCTGTGTAGCGGGCGATCCCCTCCTCCAGCGGAACGGCGGGACTGTAGCCGAGGTCGCGCTCCGCCGCCGAGAGGTCGAAGCGCGCCTGAACGTCCTCGTCCGGGTGCCAGCCGGGACCGATGTCGGTCTCCAGGCCCGGCACGACTGTCTTCACGATCGCCGCCACTTCCGGCACCGAGAGGCAGCTGCCGCCATTGGCGTTGTAGGCGCGGCGCGGCGTCGACGCGACGTCGGCGGCGAGAAGCAGCGCCCGGGCGATATCGTCGACATGGACATACTGCCGCATCGCATCCTGCCCCTGCGGCCGGCGGAACACCTCCCCCTTCAGCCCGGCGAGGATCATCTCGCGCAGGTCGCAGTCGGTGGTGCGCCGGGGACCGTAGACCCAGCCGATCCTGAGGCTCAGCGTGTCGACGCCGTGCTGGACGGCATAGCCATGGGCGAGCGCCTCGCAGGCCGCCTTGCTGGCGCCGTAGACGGTCGACGGCAGCAGCGGCGCGTCTTCCGTGACGCGGTCGAGCCCGGCCGGCGTGCTGCCATAGGCGGAGACCGACGAGCAGAGCACGACGCGGCGAGTTTTCTTCACCCGCGCGAGTTCCAGCAGGTTGACGGTGCCGGTGACGTTGATGTCGTGCACCAGCACCGGATTGTCGCGCGCGAGCATCGGGCCGGACAGCGCGCCGCAATGGACGATCGCGCCGAAGGGCCCCTCGGCGTCGGCAAGCGCGTAGAGCCGGTGCACGTCGCGCACGTCGACCGCATGCACGCTGTGGCCGTCGGCGGTCGAGGCGACGATGTCGATGGCGGTGAAGGGCCGGCCGGCGGCCTTCAGCCTTTCGCAGACGGCATGGCCGACAAGGCCGTTCGCGCCGGTGACGAGCAGCGGTTCCATGGTCAGGCTCCCTGCGGGATGGTGGAGAGGAGCGGCGGGCGGAGATCGCGTGCGCCGAGCGCGCCTTCGCAGGCATGGCCGACGGCGAGCACCAGCGCATCCTCGAAGGGGCGGCCGGCGAACTGCACGCCGAGCGGCAGGCCAAGCGGCCCCTCCCCGCAGCGCGCCGTCAGCGCCGGCACGCCGGTGACGTTGAAGGGCAGCGCCAGCGCCGGCCGGTCGAAGGAGGAGAAGGGGCCGACGGCATCGAGACGTGGCGCCTCCGCCGGCGCGGCGGCGGTGACGAGGATGTCGTGGTCCTCGAAGGCGGCCGCCATCTCGGCGCAGAGCGCCCGGCGCAGCCGCAGCGCCTGGAGATAGTCGGCGCTGGTGAACAGCGCCCCCATCGACAGGCGGTCGCGAAATGCCTTGCCGTAGATCTCCGGCCGGGCGGCGAGGTCGTCGCGGTGCACGGAAAAACCCTCCGTCAGCATGATCGCGTGGCCGCAGGCGACATAATCCGACAGCGGCGACAGCGTCACCGTCGCGACCTTGGCGCCGCGCGCCAGCAGCACCTTTTCGACATTGGCGATCGTCTCGATCACCGCATCGCTGCAGGGATTGTCGCGTTCGTGGAAATGCCGGACGATGCCGATGCGCAGGCCCGTAAGGTCGCGCTCGATGCCGGCGGCATAGTCTTCCGCCGCACGGCCGGACGAGGCCGGGTCGCCGGCGTCGGGTCCGGCCATGGCGGAGAGCATCAGCGCGCAGTCCTTCACCGTCCAGGCCATCGGCCCGGCATGGTCGAGCGACCAGGCGAGCGGAAAGATGCCCCGGCGCGAGACGAGGCCGTAGCTCGGTTTCAGCCCGGCGATGCCGCAGAAGGCGGCCGGCACGCGGATCGAGCCGCCGGTGTCCGATCCGGTCGCGCCGAGCACGAGGCCGGCGGCGACCGCAGCGCCCGAGCCGCTGGACGAGCCGCCGGTGAAGCGTTCCGGATCCCATGGGTTGCGCGCCGGGGGGAACGGCAGGTCGAAGGACGGGCCGCCAAGGGCGAATTCATGGGTGGCGAGCTTGCCCGTCATGATGGCGCCGGCGCCGCGCAGCCGCGCCACGCTGACGGCGTCCTCCGTCGCGATATTGTCGAGGAGGCGGCGCGAATGGGCCGTAGTCGCCACGCCGGCGAGGTCGAAAATGTCCTTGAGGCCGAGCGGGATGCCGTGCAGCGGGCCCCTCGGGCCGCGCATGCGGATCTCCGCCTCCGCCGCCTTCGCCTCGGCCCGGGCGCTGTCGGCGACCAGCCGGATGACGCTGTGCAGAGTGCCGTCGAGGGCGGCGACGCGGTCGAGGCAGGCCTCGACGAGATCGACGGGCGAGAGGCGGCCCGCCGCGATCGCGGCGGCGGCCTCGGAGATCGACGGGATCGCGCTCATCGGCCCCCCTCCCCGTCCGCCGGCGCGAAGAGATGGCGCGGTTCGCTTCCGGCCAGGTCGGTCCGGCCCCAGAGGCCGGCGCGGATGGTGTTGACGATCGGCAGCGTCGCGGCCAGGGTCGCGACCCGCTCGGGCGTGGCGTCGAGGCCGCTGGCGCGGGCGAGCGCCGCCACGTCCTGGTCTTCGAGGGGAGAGAGGGGCATGCGTCGGGCCTTTTCCATCGCCGTCCGGCGGTTCGCGCGCCAGGCGTTCGGTTGCATCGCCGCCCACGGCGCGCCGATCGATGACGACCGCGCCGCAGACCGTGTCATTGACGGGCCGCCTCGATCACCGCGTCCGGCCCGCCGGCGGGATCCTTCGCCGGCGAAGGACAGCGCGGCTGCCGGCGCGTAGCCGGCATCTCCTCCGTCCTGCCGCCGCTGCCGGCAATGCCCGAGGCGCGCCGCCGTTGCGCTCGTTCTTTCTCGCAAGGTACGGAGGCGATCGTCTCGCCGTCAACCGGGCTGCCGAAATTTTCTGCGCTGCACAATGATGCGGCAGGCGATGCGGGCTCCGACGCCCTCGCCCGGATGCGGCGGTGCGCGGCGGGAGAAAGCGCGGCGTCCGCTGGAGTACGGACAAATGAGCGGCCCGTCAGGCCGCTCAGCTCTCGCGGCGCCGGCCGCCGCTATGGGTGCGGAAGCCGAGCACGGCACCGGCGAGGCCGAAGACGGAGAAGGCGGCGAAGGCGCTGCCATAATCGCCGAAGAGGAGGTAGAGCGCGGCGAAGCTCGACGGGCCGATGATGACGCCGATGAAGGTGTAGACCAGCACGGCGCCGGTGGTGGCGGCGACGCGGCCGGCCGGGGCATGGCGGGCGATGGCGGCGAGCAGCACGCCGTTCCAGCCGATCGAGGTGGCGCCAAGCGTCAGGAACAGCATCGCCTGCACGGAAAGCGGCAGGTCGGCGAGGAAGGGGATCGCCAGGCAGGCGAGCCCGCTGATCAGCCCGATCAGGCCCATGGTGCGGAACGCGCCGCCGAGCCGGTCGGCCACCACGCCCCAGCCGACGCGGCCGAGCGCGCCGGCGAGCTGGGTGAAGGCCGCGAGCGAGCCGGCGGCGATGACGCTCCAGCCGACATCATGCACCAGCGTGACCACGGTGAAGGCGGAGACGGCGAGCTGCAGGGCCGAATAGAGGAGGCCGAGCAGCGACAGCGCGCGAAGGCCCGCATCCCTCCAGATCAGCGACTGCTCGTCGAGGATGCCGCGGCCGAACCCCGGCCTTGCGCCTTCCGGCCGGCGCGGCGCCGGGCGATGGCCGAGACAGAGCCAGACGAGCACGAGGAAGGGGGCGGCGGCCGCGACCGCCAGCGCGCCGCGCCAGCCGAGCACCGGTTCGACGAGCGGCAGGGCGACGCTCGCGACGACACCGCCGAGCGGAACGCCGCTCTGCTTCAGCGAGAAGACGAGGTTGCGAAGCCGCGCCGGGGTCACCGGCGCCAGCATTTCGGAGGCGGCCGGGTTGTTGAGGCCGTAGCCGACACCGATCGCGAGCGTGGCGACGAGCATCAGCGTCAGGTTCGCGCTTGAGAGGCCGAGCAGGCCGAGCGTGAAGCAGACGAGTGCCAGCGCCTCGATCCGTCCGGGCCCGTGCCGGCTGACCAGCGTGCCGGCGAGCGCCGAGGAGACCATGCCGGCGGCATAGATGGCGCTGACCTGGTAGCCGATCACATAGGCGCCGAGCCCGAGGCCGGCGGAGGCGGCCGGCGCCAGCGCCGTCAGCGACAGGGCCGAGGTGGTGGCGACGATCTGCACGGCGGTGGCGAGCGCCAGCATGTGGGCGAGCACGCGGCGCGGCGCGGCGGTATCGGCGGGAGTCTTCACGGCGGTCAACGGTCCGGCAGGGGGTTGGAATCTGTAAAAGTACGTACTAATGATTTTTCCGGCGCCGCGCAAGCGGGCGCCGGGCCGGTTTTCTTTCCGTCTGCAAGCGGCTATGAGGCGATACGGCTGGCCGGTCGGACGTCGATCCGGAGGCGGCAGGAGGATGGGCGCATGGCAGAGGCGGACGGCATCGGGGACGAGGCGGGCGGCTGGCGGCCGGCTGCGGCCGGAACGCCGCTCTATCTCCAGGTGGCGCTGCATCTCCAGCGCCGGATCGACGCCGGCGATTTCCCGGTTGGCTCGCTGCTGCCGACCGAAAACGCGCTGTCGGCCGATCTCGGCGTCAGCCGCCAGACCGTGCGCCAGGCGATCGGCACGCTGCGCGCGCAGGGGCGGCTTTCGGCGCGCAAGGGCGTCGGCACGCGGGTCGAGGCCTCCGGCGGCCAGGCGCCGCGTCGGCTGGTGGCGCAGTCGCGCTCGGAACTCTTCGAATTCGCCAAGGACACCGAACTCGTCATCGAGGAGCGCGAGCAGATCGCGGCGCGCGGGCGGCTTGCGACCGAGCTCGGCTGCCGGCCGGGACGGCCGTTCCTGCGCATCTCCGGCCTGCGCTATGCCGCCGGCGACAGCCGCCCCTTCTCCTTCAACGAGGTCTTTATCGATGCGCGGCTGGCGCCGGCGATGCGCGAGACGGAGACGCTGCGCACGGCGATCTTCGTCCTCATCGAGACGGTGACCGGCGAGAAGATCGAGGAGATCGTCCAGGAGATCCGTCCGAGCGTGCTGTCCGCCGAGATGGCGGCGCGGCTCGGCGCGCGCGCCGGCGATCCGGCGCTGCAGGTCAGCCGGCGCTATTTCGGCTCCGGCCGCCGCCTCCTCGAATATGCCGTGCAGACCCTGCCCGGCGACCGCTTCACCTATATGTCGACGCTGCGCATCGAGCCGTGATGCGTTCAAGGCGCGATGCCGCGGCCCTCGGGAGATGCTGATGTCCGCGTCCGATGCCGACTTCGACCGGTGGCGCGCCGCACTTCTTGCCATGCCCGTCTCCCGCGTCTGGCGCGGCCACGGGTCAGCCCTCTTCCTCGAGCTCGGCGCCCTGTTGCCCGGTGGACGGCGGCGGGACGGATCCGCCGGCGGCCCGCAGGGGCTGTTCACCGTGATGATCGAGTGGAGCTGGCGCATCGAGGACGACACGACCGTCCATTGCGGCAGCTGGAGCGGCGAGCATCTCTGGCCGGATGCCTTCGCCGCCCTGGAGGGGCGCCGGATCGAGGATGTCTCCCTCTTCGGCCGGCCCGCGGAGCTGCGGATCGCGCTGACCGGCGGGCGCCGGGTGCTGTCGTTCATGACCGCAGAAGGCGACCCCGCCTGGACGATTTTCGACGCGTCGGCCGGTCGGCATCGGCCGCGCGCGATCGGCGTCGACGGCGGCGTGCTTCGCGAGGAACAGGCGACGCCTGAGGCCGGCTCCTCGCGTGAAACGCAGGGGCGCTGATCCCCTCCCCTGCCCTTCCCGGAGGCTATGCCCGACGCGACTTCCTTCCCGGCCGCGCGGGGCGCCGGCAGGAACAGGGTTTCGTCCGTGCCACCATGTTACTCACGTGCCGGGACGACGGAGGCACTGCTTGCCCCATGGCGCGCCGGCTCTTTCCACGATCACGGCCGGCAAGGAATGCCACGCGCATCGTGAACATCGCTCTCGCCGCGGCAGCGTCGCGTGTCTTGAGGCAGTCCCACGCAGATCGCCCGGACCACGTCATCGCGGGAGGGGCTCTGGCGAGACAGCGTGCCGGCGCGATGGAGCGGCCCGGGGCGCAGTCCTCGATCGCCAGCGACAGGGCCGCGCCTTCCCATCGCCGGTCGGTGGACCAACGGCGTGGTTCGGGTCGCGGCTGCGGGCGGTCTCTGGTTGGGTCGAAGAGGGGCGCCCGGACGGCGGCATCCCCCCTCGGCCGGACGGTCCGGTGATGGAACGCGGGTTGAGGGCATCCCGCGCCGCGAAACGCGACAGGCCCCCGGAGGGATGCGGTCTGTCTCGGCGGGAGGATGCACGCGTTTCGGCGCGCTGTCGGACCGGGGCGTTGCCGCCGGAGGGCGTACCGGCCCGGCGCGACGGGGCTGTGCCGATGAGGTGCGGTCTGAAGACGAGCCCATCGCCGCCTGCGTTCCGCGCTGGTGGCGCGCCCGGATGCGACACCTGCGGCCGGCCGGCGATCACACGGGGGACGGAGCGATCGGGCCGAAGTCTCTCCCCGCCGTGACGACAGGGCGATGAAGGGCTATCGGTCCTCGGTCATACGCCTTTTGACGCGCCTCGGCGGCGCCTCCGGCCCATGCTGGCTCTTGCTTCTAAAGCGTGTCTCGCAAAGGTGCGCAGCGGTTTTGCGAAAAGACACGCGTAAAAACAAAGACCTGAAGCGTACGAGCGAATCTGAAGGATCGCGACACGCTTTAGAATGCGGGTCCGGGTGAGCTTTATGCGTAGCTCCCCTTTATCCAGCCACGACCCTTTCCCCCTCGGCGTCCGATGCGGCCCTTTCATGCGTGAGCGAGGGTTCGCCATCGAAGATGCGCACCATCCTTGCGAAGACACGGAGCCCGCGCCCACCCGGCCGACGATCCATGACCATGCCGCTCCTGCGGACCAGCCTTAGCACCCCGGAGGCCGGTTCGCGGCGCGCAGTTAGCCGCGGCTAACCCGGCGATCTTGCGGAGGACGGCGCGCGGACCCCGGCAGAAACCGCTTGCACGCGGTCGAGAATCGGCGCTTAACTTTCAACTGCGGTCGGAAGCGAAGTCTTCGGCAAAAACCGCAGTTGAAATTCGGGCAGGGCAATGAGCGAAACCGCAGCACGCATCATAGGCGACACCGGCGCGGCCGACAACCGGGCCGACAAAGCGGGCGATCTCAAGGGACTGATCCAGCGCCATTCGGCCGCCCTCGCCGGCCAGCTCCAGGCGCACCACGCCAGCGTCTTCCCGCCCCATTCGGAAAAAGGCATCCGTTCCTTCAGCCCGGCCGAGACCGCACGCCTGATCGGCATCGGGGAGGGGTATCTGCGCCAGGTCGCGGCCGAGATGACCGATCTTTCCGCCAGCGCCCATCCGGGCGGGCGCCGCAGCTATTCCGTCGAAGACATCGACCGGCTGCGCCGCCATCTCGATCAGGGCACGCGCGGCAGCCGCCGCTACCTGCCGCATCGCCGCAACGGCGAGGCGATCCAGGTGATCGCGGTGATGAACTTCAAGGGCGGCTCCGGCAAGACCACCACCTCGGCCCATCTCGCGCAGTATCTGGCGCTGCGCGGCTACCGGGTGCTCGCCGTCGACCTCGATCCGCAGGCCTCGCTCTCCGCGCTCTTCGGCCACCAGCCGGAGATCGACGTCGGACCGAACGAGACGCTCTACGGCGCGATCCGCTACGACGACGAGCGCCGGCCGATCGCCGAGATCGTCCGCGCCACCTATATCCCGGATCTCCATCTGATCCCCGGCAATCTCGAGCTGATGGAGTTCGAGCACGACACGCCGCGCGCCCTGATGAAGCGCCAGCCCGGCGACACGCTGTTCTTCGCCCGCATCGGCCAGGCGCTGGCGCAGGCGGAAAACCTCTACGACGTCGTCGTCATCGACTGCCCGCCGCAGCTCGGCTACCTGACGCTCTCGGCGCTGACGGCGGCGACCTCGGTGCTCGTCACCGTCCATCCGCAGATGCTCGACGTCATGTCGATGAACCAGTTCCTGGCGATGACCGGAGACCTGCTCGAGGAGATCGCCTCGGCCGGCGCCCGCTCCGACTACAGCTGGATGCGCTATCTCGTCACCCGCTTCGAGCCCGGCGACGGGCCGCAGAACCAGATGGTCGCCTTCCTGCGCTCGATCTTCGCCGAAAACGTGCTGATCCATCCGATGCTGAAATCGACGGCGATCTCGGATGCGGGGCTCACCAACCAGACGCTGTTCGAGGTCGAACGCAGTCAGTTCACCCGCGCCACCTACGACCGGGCGCTCGAATCGATGAACAACGTCAACGCCGAGATCGAGGCGCTGATCCGCAAGGCATGGGGCAGGGCAGCATGAGCCGGAAGGACGTCTTCGCCAATCTCGGCGCAAACGCCGCCGTCCCTCCGGCGGAGGCCAGGCCGATGAAGGGCCGCGTGCGGCCGATCCTCGGCTCGCCGGACTTGAACGACGATCCCTCGCGCTCGCCGGTCGGCGCGATCGGCCAGTCCCTGAGCGAGGTCAGCGAGCGCAGCCGCCGGGCGGACGCGATCGAGGCGGAACTCGCCAAGGGGCTTGCGGTCGTCTCGCTCGACACGTCCGATGTCGATCCCTCCTTCATCCCCGACCGCATGCCGGGCGAGGCGGAGGAGCACGAGCGCCTCGTCGCCTCGATCCGCGACCAGGGCCAGCAGGTGCCGATCCTCGTCCGGCCGCATCCCGAAAGCCCCGGCCGCTACCAGGTCGCCTTCGGCCACCGGCGGCTCGCGGCGATCGCCGCGCTCGGCCGGCGGGTCAACGCCGTGGTGCGCGCGCTCTCCGACGCCGAACTCGTCGTCGCGCAGGGGCAGGAGAACAACGAGCGCAAGGACCTCACCTATATCGAGAAGGCCCGCTTCGCCGACCGGCTGCAGCGCCGCTTTTCCCGCGACGTGATCATGTCGGCGATGTCGCTCTACAAGAGCGACCTGTCGAACATGCTCTCGGTCGTCGCCCGCATTCCGGACGCGCTGATCGACGCGATCGGCGCGGCGCCCGGCGTCGGGCGGCGAAGCTGGATCGAGCTTGCCGACCTTCTCGCGCGGCCGAGGGCGGAGGAGAAGGCCGGGGATTATCTGGCCCGTCCGGAGGTTCAGGGACTCCCCTCCGCCGACCGGTTCAAGGCCTTGGTTTCGCACCTGAAACCGGCGTCGGGCCGGATGGAGGCCGGCGTGCTTTCCGGCGCGGACGGTACCCGCCTCGCCAAGCTCAGTTACAATGAGGACAAGGTCTCGATCGTGATCGACCGCACGAAGGCGCCGGATTTCGCCGCCTTCGTGCTCGATCATCTCGAGGCGCTCTACGCCGCGCACCGGTCGAAGGACTGAGCGCGGCAGGACGGAACGAAACAGGAGATCGACACCGCAAAAGAAAAAGGCCCCCGACGACCGAAGCCGTGGAAGCCCTTCCCGTGTTGTAGCAAGCCGAGAATCGCATTTCCACGAAAAGCAGTCAAGCGTTTTGGCACCGTTCTGGTGGACGTATTTCTTTTGCCTGACGAAAGGTGAAAGACGATGCAGAGTGGAGATGTGACGACGCCCTTCGGGCGGCGGTCGATGACGCTTGCCCAGGTGAAGGGGCAGGTCGCCGTCGCGGCGGCCGCGACCACGGGCGGGGCGGTCGACAAGTGGAAGGTGTTCCGCGATGTCGCGCAGGCGCGCGCGACGCTGAACCTATCGGACCGGGCGCTGGCCGTGCTGAACGCGCTCCTCTCCTTCCATCCCGCCGCGGAACTCGAGGAGGGCAGGGGCCCCGTGGTGTTTCCCTCCAACGCGCAGCTCTCGCTCAGGGCCCATGGCATGGCCGGCACGACGCTGCGCCGCCATCTCGCCGCCCTGGTCGAGGCCGGGCTGATCATCCGCCGCGACAGTCCGAACGGCAAGCGCTACGCCCGCAAGGACGAGGCGGGCGCGGTCGAATCGGCCTTCGGCTTTTCGCTGGCGCCGCTGCGGACACGGGCGGCGGAGCTTGCGGCGCGCGCCGCCACCGTTGCCGCCGCGCGACAGGAGGAGCGGCTGGCGCGCGAGCGCCTGTCGCTGCTGCGGCGCGATGTGCGCAAGCTGATTTCCGCCGCGCAAGGGGAGGGGGCAGCGGGCGACTGGACGGGGCACGAGGCCGAGCTCGTCGCGACGCTTGCCGCCCTGCCGCGCGCCGCCGGCACGACCGAGATGACGCGGACCGCCGACCGCCTCGACGGCCTACGCGCAAGAATTCTCAACACGCTCGAAATGCAGGGTTTTTCAGAAAAAACAGACGGCAATGCCGACGAAAACGGACGTCACATACAGAATTCAAATACCGACTCCAGTCTTGACTCTGAACACGCCTCGAAAAAAGGCGAGGAGGCACCGGTACGGCAGGACGGGGAACCGCTGGCGATGCCGGTCCTGCCGCCGGCCGATCTTGAACGCAAGTCCCTCCCCCTCGGGCTCGTCCTGAAGGCCTGCCCGGATGTGGCGATGTACGGGCCGGGCGGCGCGGTCGAGAACTGGCGCGACCTTCTCGCCGCGGCGGCGGTCGTCCGCTCGACGCTCGGCGTCAGCCCCTCGGCCTATGAGGCTGCGCGCGCGGCGATGGGCGCGGAGGGGGCCGCGGTGACGATCGCCTGCATCCTCGCCCAGGCCGGCCGGATCCAGTCCGCCGGCGGCTACCTGCGCCATTTGACGCGGCGGGCCGAATGCGGGGAATTTTCGCCGATGCCGATGCTGATGGCGCTGCTCAACGCCGGCCAGCGGACGGAGCGCGCGGCGGATGTCGGCCGGCAGAAAGCGGCGTCCGGATGAATTGTGGCGGGATTATGACCTCGACGATTGTGTCGCCACTCGGCATTCTTCCCCGCCAAGTCCTTCATATTGCGTGATTTTTCGCGAAAATTATGCAAGGTAAAAAGGTCGCATCCCTAAAGGTAACGAGTCTCTAATATAATTCACCGCTGATCAACACCTCTCCTTCACACTCGGGGGACAAGTCGACGGGAGGGAAGACCGTCGGCGCGCGGAGGGGACCGGGGGCGGTTCTGCCGCGCATCGTCCGTGCCACGCCATTCCCGGGATGACTGCCATGCTCCTGTCCGCCTTTCGCAAGACCGATTTCAGCCGCGAGGCGATTGGCGCGCTGACCGCCAATGTGATGATCGCCGATGCGAAGCTCAACATCGTCTACATGAATGACGCGGTGCGTTCGCTGCTCAACGAGGCGGAGGCCGACCTGAAGAAGGAACTGCCGCGCTTCGACGTCGCGAGCCTCATCGGCGCGAATATCGACATCTTTCACAAGAACCCCGCCCACCAGCGCGGCATGCTGAAGGCGCTGAGGACGCGTCACCGCGCCACGATCCAGGTCGGCGCGCGCGCCTTCGACCTCGTGGTGACGCCGCTCAAGAGCGGAGAAACGGTGACCGGCTTCGTGGTGGAATGGGCGAATGCCGCCGACCGCCTGCAGAATGTCGACTACCGCAACCAGATGCAGGCGATCAGCCGGGCCCAGGCCATCGTCGAGTTCACGCCGGACGGGACGATCCGCAGCGCGAACGAGCGCTTCCTGCAGGCGACGGGCTACCGGCTGGAAGAGATCCGCGGCCAGCACCACCGCATCTTCGTCGAACCGGCCGAGGCGTCCGCGCCCGCCTATGCCTCCTTCTGGGCGTCGCTCGGCGCCGGCGCCTTCCAGGCGGGGGAATACCGGCGGATCGGCAAGGGCGGCCGGCTGGTCATCCTCAATGCCTCCTACAATCCGATCCTCGACGAGAGGGGCCACGTCGCCAAGATCGTCAAGTTCGCCACCGACGTCTCCGAGCGCGTGCGCGCCGTCGACCGCATCGGCGAAGGCCTGACCCGCCTTGCCGCCGGCGCGCTCGATTTCACGCTAACGGAGCCGCTCGCCGGCGACTTCGAGCCGCTTCGGGCGAATTTCAACAATGCGGTGATGCAGCTGCGCGAGACGCTGACGGCGGTCGCCGAGGCGACGTCGGAGATCGATGGCGGCACGCAGGACATCAGCCGCAGCGCCTCCGACCTGTCGCGGCGCACCGAGCAGCAGGCCGCCGCCCTCGAGGAGACGGCGGCCGCCCTCGACGAGATCACCGTCAACGTCGCAAGCTCGACCAAGCGCACGGAGGACGCGCGCCGCGTCGCCACCACAGCCAACGAGAACGCCACCAAGTCGGCGGCGATCGTCGGCGAGGCGGAGGCGGCGATGAGCCGGATCGAGGCCTCCTCGCAGCAGATCTCCAACATCATCGGCGTCATCGACGAGATCGCCTTCCAGACCAACCTTCTCGCGCTCAACGCCGGCGTCGAGGCGGCCCGCGCCGGCGATGCCGGCAAGGGTTTCGCCGTCGTCGCCCAGGAGGTGCGCGAGCTTGCCCAGCGCTCGGCCCAGGCGGCCAAGGAGATCAAGTCGCTGATCCAGAACTCCACCTCGCAGGTCGAGGGCGGCGTGCGGCTGGTGCGCGAGGCGGGCCAGGCGCTGAAGCGGATCGGCGAGGACATCGGCGAGATGAACGCGCATATGGCGGCGATCGCCACCTCGGCGCGCGAACAGTCGACCGGTCTTGCCGAGGTCAATTCCGCCGTCAACGAGATGGATCAGGTGACGCAGCAGAATGCCGCGATGGTCGAGGAGGCGAATGCCGCGGGCGCGACGCTCGCCGGGGAAACCGCGCGGCTGCGCGAGCGGATCGGCCATTTCTCGCTCGGCGCCGGCGCGCTGCGCCACGCCGCACCCGTCCGGATCGCGCGCGGGAGCGAGCACGGCGTCGCCTCGCCGGCCCGCCTCCTACAGCAGCGCGCCGCCCGCGCGGTCGCCCCTGCCGCCGCCGAGGCCCACCAATGGGACGAATTCTGACGGCCCGTGCCGCCGGGGAGCGTTCGCTCCTGAAGCCGTTCCCGTGAAGTCGGGCACGGCGTTCGCGCCCGGCAATGGCTCAAAACAAGGAGAGAGCGTTTCCGGCAGGACCATGGCGGCGGAAAACGCTCCCTCCTTTCGCGTCTTCCGCCGTGCCCGCTGCGGGAGTGCTCCGCCTTCGCCCGGAAAGGCCCTAGACGGTGAAAGGGCGTCGCGATCCTTCAGACCCGCTCCCGCGCTTTGGATCCTCGCGTCGACGCAGCGCTTCTCGCAAGATCGCTTCTCCCAAGGACGCCGCGCCGGTCTGCCAAAGCATGTCCCGTCACCCGGATCGGATGCGACGTCCGGACACCGCGTTGAAACAGAGAGAGGCGGCATGTTGCATGGGCCAGCGATCGCCGGACCTGCTCCCTCCTTCTGTTTCTGCCCCGGTGTCCAGCCTGCTTCAGGGCTTGCGGGCTCCACCGGGACGCTGCCGGCGCAAACGGACGGCGCGTCATTGAAGGTTTCTGCTGCGCTGCACATATAGCGGCCGCGACCCTGACGCGAAGGACGGCCGAATGACAGAGACGACAGCGCTCCTGCTGATCAACCCCTTTTCCCGGCGTGGCGGGCAGAGCCTCGATGCGGTGCGGGCGCTGCTGTCGCGCAACGGCATCGCCTTCGTCGAGGCGACGCCGCAAAGGGGCGAGACGCTGTCCGACGTGATCCTCGCCCGCCGCGCCACGGTCGACCGGGTGATCGTCGGCGGCGGCGACGGCACGCTGAACGCGGCCGCGCGCGGGCTGATGCAGACCGGGCTCGCGCTCGGCGTGCTGCCGCTCGGGACGGCCAATGATTTCGCCCGCACGGTCGGCGTCCCGCTCGATCTGGCCGCCGCCGTCGCGGTGATCGCGCGCGGCAGGACCGTGCCGGTCGATCTCGGCGAGGCGAACGGCCATCCCTTCTTCAACGTGGCGAGCATCGGCTTCAGCGCCGATCTCGCCGCCGCGCTGACGCAGGAGGCGAAGCGGCGCTTCGGCACGCTCGGCTACGCGCTGGTTGCGGCGCGGCTTCTGGCCGGCTCGCGGCTGTTCACCGCCGAACTCGAACATGACGGCCGCACGGAAGCGCTGAGGACGCTGCAGGTCTCCGTCGGCAACGGCCGCTTCTATGGCGGCGGCATGAGCGTGCATGCCGATGCGACCGCGACCGACGGCATGCTCGACCTCTACAGCCTCGAGGTCGACCACTGGTGGCGGCTCCTCAGGCTGCTGCCGAGCCTGCGCCGGGGCACGCAAGGCCACTGGGACGACGTCCGCGCCTTTTCCACCAAGGCGGTGACGATCCGCACCCGCACGCCCCGCCCGGTCAACCTCGACGGCGAGCTGAAGACCGAGACGCCGGTCTCCTTCACGATCCGCGAGAAGGCGGTCGAGGTGTTCGTGCCGTAGCGGCGCGCGCGAGCGCAGCGACGCCGACGAGGCCGGCGTCGTCGGCAAGCGCTGCGGGACGCACGGGCACGGCGCGGAAGGGCGGCATGGCGTCGCGTTCGATGCGGGCGCGGATGCCGGGTTCCAGAAGATCGAAGGCCTTTGACACGCCGCCGCCCATGACGATCATCTGGGGGCTGTAGAGATGCAGGAGGCTGGCGAAGCCCGAGCCGAGATAGGCCGCTTCCTCCGCGACGAGGGCAAGGCAGGCGGGATCGCCGGCGCGCGCGCCCTCGACGGCATGGCGTGCCTCGACCGTCTCGCGCGCCGCGATCCGTCCGAGATGGGAGGCGGGATCGCGGTCTGCCGCCGCGCGGGCGCGCCGGCCGAAGGCCGTGCCTGCGGCAAACGCTTCGAAGCAGCCGATGCGGCCGCAGGAGCAGACGGGGCCTTCCGCGGCGAGGGTGAAATGGCCGACATGCCCGCCCATGCCGCGCGCGCCGTGCATCAGCCGGCCGTCGACGACGACGCCGCCGCCGATGCCGGTCGAGACGGTGACATAGACGAGATGGTGAAGGTCGCGGCCCGCGCCATGCGTCCATTCGCCAAAGGCGGCGGCGATGCCGTCGTTCTCGACCACGGCCGGCAGCCCGAACGTGTCCGACAGATGGTCGCGAAGGGCGAAACCGTCCCAGCCGGGCAGGGTCGGGATATGGTCGACGATGCCGCTCACCGTGTCGAGGGGCCCCGGCGCGCACATGCCGACCGCGCCGGGCGGCGGGGTTCCGGCCGGGGCGATCCCGGCGACGAGCGCGCGGAACTGGCGCATCACCGCCTCCGGCCCGCCGAGATCGGTCCGCGCCGCCGCGCGCGCGAGAACCCGGCCGTCGCGCACGAGGGCGGCGCGCACCTGCGTGCCGCCGAGGTCGAGGGCGATCGCGACATCCGTCTCCATGCTCATGCTCCCCGCGCGCGCGGCTGGGCATGGACGAAGGCCATGCGGGCGGCAAGGTCCTGCGCGCCGAAGGCGAGCGAGCCCATGACGATCGTCTCGGCGCCGGCCCGCGCCAGGCCCGGCACGGTGCCCTCGCGGATGCCGCCGTCGGCGCAGACGAGCACCCGGCCCGGTGTGACGCGGCCGGCGGCAAGCGCGCGCGCCTCGCTCAGCCGGCGTTCCGCCGCCCCGTCGAGGTCCTGGCCCTTGATGCCGATCCGCGTGCCGAGCAGCGTCAGCAGGCCGATGCGCTCGATGACGGCGTTCGCCGCCGCGACCGGCGTGTCGAGTTGCAGCACGACACCGGACACGAGGCCGAGCCTCTGGACGAGATCGAGGCCGTGATCGAGGGTGCCGTTCTCGGCATGGAGGCTGATCGCGTCGGCGCCGGCGTCGGCGAACTGGCGGATCTGGTCGCGCAGGATCGCGTCCCGCGCCATCAGGTGGACATGCAGCGGCTTTGCCGTCCGCCGGCGGCAGGCGGCGACGAGATCGGGAAAGAACAGCAGCGCCGGGGCGAAATGGCCGTCGGCGACGTCGATATGGTAGAGGTCGGCATGGGCGTCGACCCGCGCGATCTCCTCGGCGAGCCGGCCGAGATCGGCCGACCAGAGCGAGATCTCGGCGATCAGCCGGTCGCGCGGCAGGGTGTCGAGCCAGTCCGGCGGCGGCCGCATCGTCAGAGACCTTTCAGGAAATCGGCAAGCGCCGCGTGGAAATCGGCGCGGTAGGCGGCCGCGTCCCCGGCCTTGGGCGTGATCTCCACGAAGCGCGCGCTGGGGATCAGCGCCGCGATCGCCTGCGCATGGGCGAGCGGATGGACGACGTCCAGCCGGTGGCCGATCACCAGCGTCGGGACCGCGATCGCCTGAACTTCCGTTTCGCTCACGCCCGGCCCGTCGGCGGAGATGCGCGTGAGAAGCGCTGCGGTGACGTCGCGCGGTTCGCGGGTGAAGAAGCCGCGGATCGAGGCGAGATTGTCCGGTCCCTCCTCTTCCAGCCGCGCGGTGGCCGGGGAAGCCTCGTAGCGCCGCCGCGCCTCCTGCGGCGGAAAGCGGGTGATGAGATCGCCGGCCTCAAGGTTTGGCCGCATGTTCTCCGGCGCCTCGTCCACCACCCAGGCCGGCCGGGCGATCACCAGCGCCCGCACCAGCTCCGGCCGGGTGACGGCGAGCCGGAGCGCGATCGCCGCCCCCATGGAAATCCCGCCGACGACGGCGGGCGCCAGGCCGGACGCGTCCATGTAGCCGGCGATGTCGTCGGCGAAGGTCCGGATCGACAGCCGGTCGAAGGGACCGGCCTCGGATGCGCCATGGCCCCGGCATTCGACGGTGACGCGGCGAAAGCCGGCGCCGTCCGGAAACACCTGCCCCGGCTGGGCCGCGTCGCCGCAGAGCCCGTGCTGGAAGACGAAGGGCGCGCCGTCGCCCTCCTCGGTGACGGAGAGCGCGACGCCGTCCTCGGTATGGTGCATCAGGCCCATGCGATGGTCCTCCCTCTATGCTGGTTCAGACCGGCCATCTCAGACCGAACCATCCGCGTCGGCGAGCCGCACCGGCCGCCTCTCCCGCACGGACTGGCGCACGGCCGCCATCGCCCTAACCGAGGCGATGCCGTCCTCGATGCCGGCGCCCGTCAGCGCGCCGCCATTGAGGATCGTGTCGCAGAAGCCTTCGAGCTGGCGGCGGTAGAAATGCCCGTCGGCGCCGAGCACGCGGCTGGTGGCGCCGGTGCTCTCGCTGAAGATGTCGACCTCGCTCGTCCGGTAGAGCCAGGGATTGTAGGTTTTGCCGAGGATGCTGCCGTTCTCGCCATAGATCTGGAATCCTTCGTGCCAGTCCATCCGGACCGCGACCGTGAGATCGAGATGGCCGATGACGCCGCTCTCGAACTCGACGTCGACGAACCAGCAATAGGCGCCGAAGCGCTGGCGAAGCCGCGCCTCGAGCGAGACGATCGGCCCGGCGAAATAGCGGGCGGTGTCGAAGAGGTGGCTGCCATGGGCGAGCATGAAATACTGTTCGAGATCCTCCTTCGGGTTGCGCGACGGCTTCCTCGCCTTCGCGCTGCGGATCATCTGCGGCTGCACCGCGTCGGTGACGGCGTAGCGGTGGGTCGAATCGCAATACCAGGCCTTCAGCGCCAGCATCTCGCCCATCCCGGCCTCGATGAAGGCCTTGGCGCTCTGCAATCCGGCATCGTAGCGCTTCATGTGCCCGACCTGGAACACCCTGCCGCTCGCCTCGACGACCGCTCTCAGCGATTCCACCTCCTCGACCGCCATGCCGAGCGGCTTCTCGCAGAGCACGTGCTTGCCGGCCTGGAGCGCCCGGGTCGCGGCCGCGACATGGAAGGCGTCCGCCGTGGCGATGATCACCGCGTCGAGGTCCGGATCGGCGAGCATCGCGTCGTAGTCGGCAAAGTCCTTGCGCGGCGCATAGGTCGCGGCCATGCGGGCGCGCAGATCGTCGGCAACGTCGCAGATGGCGTAGAGTTCGGCATTCCTCGCCTTGACCGTGCTTTCGAAATGGCCGGCCTGCGAGATCGGGCCGCAGCCGAGAATGCCGATCTTCACCGTCGGTTTGCCGTCGTTCATCATGGGGGTCCTTTCAGAAGATGCGTCAGCTTCTCGTTACCGGCATGCTGCGCAAGCGCGTCGCCGTTTCGGGCTGCGCCACCTTGCAGACGGCCGGCGGCAGGCCGCGGGCGATCAGCGCGATGTCGGCGGTGATCGCGGCGCCCATCGCGGCAAGCGTCGAGGTCATCGCGCCGGCCTGGTGCGGCGAGAGCAGGATGTTTTCCGTGCGGCGCGCCGGGTCGCCGGCGGGCAGCGGCTCGACCGGGAAGACGTCGGTCGCGACCCGGATGCGCCCGGCGGCGGCGGCCGCGAGCATCTCGGGGAAATCGACGACGGCGGCGCGGCTCAAAAGCAGCAGGCAGGCGCCCGGCTTCATCCGCGCGAATTCGGCCTTTCCGAGGAAGCCGGCATTGTCGGAGGTGACGCCGGCGAGCACGAAGACGAAATCGCTCTCTTCCAGCACCGCGTCGAGCGTCGCCGGCCGGCAGGAGGCCTGCTCGACCAGAACGTCCGGCACCCAGGGATCGTAGACGTCGATCGTCGCGGTGAAGGGTTTGAGGAGCGGCAGCAGCGCCCGGGCGAGGTCGCCGAAGCCGATCAGCCCGACGCGGGCGCGCATCAGCGGCAGGGCGTCGCGGTTGGCGGCGAAGCCGTACGCCTCCGTGCCGGCGCGCATCCTGCGGTCGGCCTCGGTCAGCCCCCGGCCGAGGTCGATCGCCATGCCGATGCCGATCTCGGCGACCGGCTCGGCGAAGACATGGCTGGCGGAAAGCACGCGGATGCCGTGGGAAAAGCAGTGGCGGTAGTCGATGTTGGGCAGGAAATTGCCCTCGCTGTTGACGAAGGCCTTCAGCCGGGTACAGCGCGCCAGCCGCGCGGCCGGCATGTCGAAGACGCCCATGGCAACGTCGGCGGGCACGACATGGGCCTCGAAATCGGCGTCCGACAGCGTGTCGCCCTCGTGGAGGACGAGGTCGCCGAGCGCCCTCAGCCTCTCGAGATGGCTTTCCGTGAACACGTCCTCGACGCGGCGCGGATGGGCCATGATGAAGGTGCGGAACGGGGTGCCGGTCATGGGGTCTCCTGTCAGATCTCGGTCCACCGGCCGTCCGTGGCGCCGGAGCGGAGCGCAGCCTCGACGAAGCGCAGTCCCCTGACGCCATCGGCGATGCCGGGCAGGAGGAGGGCGTCGGCGGCGGGCGCGCGCCCGTCGCGGCGCGCCTCGATCTGCTCGGCCATGTCGAGATAGAGCCGGGCCAGCGCCTCGACGAAACCCTGCGCATGGCCGGGCGGCATCAGGCCCTTGACGGCGGTGCCGTGCGAGGCGCGGTCGATCACCCTGCGCCGGTCGTTCAGCGGCGCGAAGGACAGCGTGTTGGCCGAGGCGACGCTCCAGGAGAGCGAGCCGCGATCGCCATGGACGTCGATCGCGAGCCCGTTGGTCTCGCCGATCGCCACCTGGCTTATCCAGAGGAGACCCTTCGCGCCGCCGGCAAAGCGCAGTTTCGCCGTGACGTTGTCGTCGACGCGGCGGCCGGGAACGAAGGTGTCGACCTCGGCGGAGATCTCCGTGGCGGTCAGGCCGGTGACGAATTCGGCGAGGTGGAAGGCATGGGTGCCGATGTCGCCGAGGCTGCCGGCGCCGCTTTTCGCCGGGTCGGTGCGCCATTCGGCCTGCTTGTTGCCGGTCGCTTCCGCCGCCGTCGCCAGCCATTCCTGCGGGAAGACGACGCGGACCATGCGCACCGCGCCGATCTCGCCGGCCGCCACCATGGCGCGGGCCTCGCGCAGCATGTCGAAGCCGGCATTGGTGTAAGTGACGCCGAAGAGCGAGGGGCTCTGCGCCGCCGCCTGTTCGAGCGCCAGCGCCTCGGGAAGCGTCGCCGTCAGCGGCTTGTCGCAGAGGATGTTGATGCCGGCGGAAAGAAACGCGCGGGCGGCCGGCGCATGCAGGTGGTTTGGCGTGACGATGGCGACAAGGTCGATGCCGTCGCGCGCGGCCTCGCGCCCGGCCATGTCGGCAAAGTTCGTGTAGCAGCGTTCCGGCGCGAGCCCGAGGTCGCGGCCGCTGTCGCGCGCCCGTTCCGGATCGGAGGAGAGCGCGCCGGCGACAAGGGTGAAGCGTCCCGTCATCGCGGCTGCGGCGCGGTGGGCGGCGCCGAAGAACGCGCCGTTGCCGCCGCCGACCATGCCCAGTCTCAGCCGTCTCATTGTTTGGTCCTGTCGGGGAAGGGAAGGGGCCGGCGCGGGATCGCTCCCGCGCCGGCCGGGGTCGGATTGCTACTTCGCGGCGACCTTGCCGCAGGTGGTCAGCGCGTCTTCCGGCGTGCAGGTCTCGGTGCCGGTCTGGATGAAGGGCTCGAGCTTCTCGCCCTTGGTCAGCTTGTCGAGCGCCATGATGGTCTCGTAGCCCATGTCGTAGGGGCGCTGGCCGATATTGTAGTGGCTGAGGCCTTCGGCGAGCAGCGGCAGCTGCGGGCCGAAATTGTCGCCGAAGACGACGACGAGGTCCTTGCTGTCAAGGCGCGCCTTCAGCGGCTCCATCGCCTGCTTGTAGGCCTGCGGCGCATACTGCGCCCAGCCACCGACGGCGACGAAGGCGGAGAGGTCGGGATGGTTGGTCATCACGTCGCGGACCTGCTGGGCGGCGAGCGCGATGTCGTCATTGTTGTAGACCGGGCAGCCGGCCGGCTCCGTCCAGCCGTTCTGGCCGGTCAGCTGGCCGGCGGGCTTGTCGCGGGTGGTGCCGGCGAGCGTGTCGCGGATGCCGTCGACGCGGGCCTTGAGGTTTTCAGATGCCGGCGCGCCGGACTGGATGCAGACCGTGCCGCCCTCCTTCTTGTGCTCCAGCACCTTCTTGGCGAGGTCGACGCCGAAGGAATAGTTGTCGGTGCCGATATAGGTGGCGCGAAGACCGGCGTCTTCCGGCAGCACGTCCGTGTCGAAGGTGACGACCGGGATGCCCTTGTCGTTCGCCATCTTGAGAATGCGCGCCATCGCCTTCGGGTTGCCGGCGGAAATGCCGAGCCCGTCGACGCCGCGGGTGATCATGTCCTGGGCGAGCTGGACCTGCTTGGCCTCGTCATATTCCGTCGGGCCGATATAGGTGCAGGTGACGTCGCCGAGCTTCTTGGCGGCTTCCTTGCAGCCGGCGTCGATCGGCGGGCTGAAGGCGTTGTTCAGCACCTTGAAGACCAGCGCGAATTCACGGTCGGCGGCGTTGGCCGTCGAGCCGAGCGCGCAGAGCGCGATGACGGCCGACGAGGCGGCAAGCTTCAGTCCTTTGGACAGCGACATGGTATCTCCTCCTTGAGTTCGCTGTAGAAGTCGGTCTCCTTCACGGCGCGGGCACTCCCGTTCCCGCGCCGCAAATCCCTTGTCTGCCGCGCCGGTTCAGCGGCGCAGCGAGCGGATGCGTTCGAGCAGCACCGCGGCGAGGATGAAGCCGCCGACGAAGGTGCCCTGCCAGAACGGATTGACGCCGGCGATGAGCAGCGCGTTGCGGATCACCTCGATCAGGATCGAGCCGATCGCGGCCCCGAGCGCCGTGCCGAAGCCGCCCGTCAGCGAGGCGCCGCCGATGACGGTCGAGGCGATCGTCTGCAGTTCGTAGCCGGTGCCGATCGCATTGGTGACCGCACCGAGCCAGCCGACGAGGAAGACGGCGCTGACGGCGGCCATCAGGCCGCTGAAGGCATAGGCCGAGATCTTGATCAGATCGACCGGGATGCCGGCGAGCCGGGCCGCGCCCTCGTTGCCGCCGATCGCGAAGATGTAGCGGCCCCAGCGCGTCATGGTCAGCAGGAAATGCAGGACGACGACGCCGGCGATCAGCGCGTAGACGACATTGGGGATGCCGAGCGTGTAGCCGCCGCCGAGCGCCAGGATCGCCTCCGTCGCCGTGCCGAATTCGTAGAAGACCTGGTTGTCGGTGACGACCAGGGCCAGGCTGCGCCCGATCGACAGCGTCGCCAGCGTGACGATGAAAGGCGGCAGTTTCGCGAGCGTGATCACCGCGCCGTTGATGGCGCCGAAGGCAAGCCCGATGAAGAGCGCGCCGGCGATGCCGACCGGCAGGGGCGCGCCGGCATTGAGCAGGATGCCGAGGCTGACGCCGGAAAGGCCGAGGATCGAGCCGACCGAGATGTCGATGCCGCCGGAGATCAGCACCGGCGTCATGCCGAGCGCCATCAGGCCGATGAAGCAGGCATTCTGCAGGATGTTCAAGAGGTTGCCGGAAGTGGCGAACTTGCCGGAGATCATCGACACGACGAGGCCGAGCACGAGGATGGCGAGCGCGATCCACATTTCCTGCGTCAGCATCAGCCGGCGCAGCAGCGACCGGTCGTGCCGCTTCAGCAGGTCGACGTCCATGCCGGGAGGCGGGGTGTCTTGCTGGGACATGGGCTCTCCTCCTCAGGCGGTCTGGATGGCGCCGGTGATGAGGCCGGTGACCTCCTCCGGGCTCGATTGCGCGATCTGCTTGTCGGCGACCTTGCGGCCGCGCCGCATCACCACCACCCGGTCGCAGACGTCGAAGACGTCGGGCATGCGGTGGCTGATCAGGATCACCGACAGGCCCTGGTCCTTCATGCGCCGGATCAGCGCCAGCACCTCCGCCACCTGGCGCACGCTGATCGCCGCCGTCGGCTCGTCCATCAGCACC
This sequence comes from Ensifer soli, assembly GCF_041928815.1. Classification (NCBI taxonomy): domain Bacteria; kingdom Pseudomonadati; phylum Pseudomonadota; class Alphaproteobacteria; order Hyphomicrobiales; family Rhizobiaceae; genus Ensifer; species Ensifer soli. The sequence goes on from NZ_JBHFEI010000009.1 coordinate 240,897, forward strand.
AGCTTGGAATTGGACAGGCGCGTGCGGGCAATGGCGACGGCCTGGCGCTGGCCGCCGGACATGCGGTCGACGAGGTCGGCGGGCCGCGTCTCGGATTTCAGTTCGCGGAAGAGCTCGGCCGCGCGCCGGTTCATCGCGGCCTTGTCGAGCACGCGGAACGGGCCGATCCGGCGCATCGCCTCGCGGCCGAGGAAGACGTTGGCGGCGGCCGTCAGGTTGTTGCAGAGCGCCAGGTCCTGGTAGACGACCTCGATGCCGTGGCGCCGCGCGTCGGCGGGGCCGGAGAGATGCACCTCGGCGCCCTCGAACAGGTAGCGCCCGGCGGTCGGCTGGAAATTGCCGGCGATCGTCTTCACCAGCGTCGATTTTCCCGCGCCGTTGTCGCCCATCAGGCCGAGCACCTCGCCGCGGTTGATGTCGATCGACACGCCGTCGAGCGCGCGGATGGCGCCGAACTCCATGACGATGTTCTCGAGACGGGCGAGCCTCTCCATCCAACCTCCTCCCAAAGTCCGGATAAATATCTTTCTTAAAGTAAGGAATAGGAAGCCTCCGCGCTTGTCAACGATTTGTTTACGGGCGCCGATCGCGGAATTTGCGTCAGGAATGCTGACATATTGGGCGACATGCCGCTTTTTCGGTTTTTTCTGCTCCTTTCCGTCTCGGTCCTGGTCGATTTTTTCTCGAACGGGAAAGATATTTTTTTACAAAGGAAAGAAATGCGCTAGGCTTCCGCGAGGAGAAGGGCGCGAGGGGAGGAGAGCGCGGACGATGGCGGACCAGACGCTGGCCAAGGAGGTCAACGAGCGGCAGATCCTCAGGTTCCTGAGGCTGTCGGGCCCGGCGAGCCGGGCCGAGATCGCGCGCCATCTCGCCGTCACCCCGGCCTCGGTGACGCGCCTCGTCAACGGGCTCGCCGCCCGAGGGCTCCTGCGCGAGGTCGCGCCTGGCGAGGCGGCGCGGCCGGGCGGGCGCGATGCCGGGCGTCCCGGCGTGTCGCTCGCCCTCAATCCGGCCTCGGTCTATTTCCTCGGCGTCGAGATCGGCGTCGGCATCCTGCGCTACGCGCTGATCGACCTCACCGCCGCGAGCGTCGTCACCTCCGACGTGCATGTCAGCCGCACCATCGCACCGGAGGCCGTGGTCGAGGCGATCGCCGCCCATGTGGCGATGCTGGAGCGCGACCTGCGCTATGCCGGCCGCGTCCAGGGCGTCGGCGTCACCGTGCCGGGCGTCGTCAATTCCGAGGGTTTCGTCGTCAACCTGCCGATCCTCGGCTGGAAGGCGGTCGACCTGCTGACCCCGCTGCAGGCGGCGGTCGCCCGGCCCTGCTTCGTCGAGAACGACGCCAACGCCGCCGCCTTCGGCACGGTCTACACCCTGCCGGAGCTGCAGGAGGGCTGCTCGGTCTTTCTCGTCATCGGCAGGGGCTGCGGCGGCGCGGCGGTGATCAACGGCCGGCTGATGCGCGGGGCGAGCGGGGCGGGCGGCGAGCTCGGCCACATGCGCATCGGGCCGGCAGGCGCGGGCGGGGCGACATGCAGCTGCGGCCATCGCGGCTGCCTCGAAAGCCGGGTCGGGCTCGACGCGCTGGCGCGCGCCTGGAAGGGCACGGACGACCTGACGGAGGCCGCCTTCGAGACGCTCGCCGGCGATGCGGCGGCGGCCTATCGCGCCGGCGAGGCGGGCGCGGTCGCCGCCGTCGGCGACCTTATCGAGGCGCTGACGCTCGGCATGGTCAGCCTCGCCAATATCTTCAACCCCTCGACCATCTTCCTCGGCGGCGCCCTCGGGCCCGTGCTCTCGCTTTTCCGCGACGACCTCGAACGGGCCGTCGCCGACGGCATCGTTCCCGGCCTGCCGGCGCCGCAGCTCAGCCTCTTCAGCCTCGAACCCTACGAATGCGCCGTCGGCGTCGCCGCGATCGCCCACCAGCGCTGCTTCCACGCCGCGCGCATCGACCGCGACATGGCCGGGTGAGGGGCGGGCTGAGAGGGCTGGCCGAGGGGCGGCCGATCCCGTCGGGACGCCCGGGTAACCTTAACCGCAGAGAGTGCCGGCGCGGCCATTGCCGCCGGTCCCGGCCTGTGCGCACTATCGGCGCCTCACTCGAAACGGGGGCCGGTGATGAGGGTCTTTCGCGGGCTTGACGGCGCGAGGGGACTGCTGGCGACGGCGGTCGTCCTGTCGCATGCGGTGCAGCTGACCGGCGTGGCGAACGGAGCGGCGATCTATCCGTTCTTCCAGGCCTTCGGCGACGTCTCGGTGCGCGTCTTCATCATGCTGAGCGGCTTCGTCATCACCCATCTCCTCACCGAGCGCCGCGAACGCTACGGCGTCTACATCACCCGGCGCTTCTTCCGCCTCTATCCGGTCTATCTCGCCTGCCTGGCGCTCGGCCTGGTCGCGACCGGCCTGTTCTTCCACGTCCTGCCGACCCATCCCTGGGGCGAGCTCCTGCCGATCAGCCCGCGCCTCTCCGGCCAGATCGAGAGCAGCGCCGGCCTCGGCTATCCGGCCCACCTGATCGCCCATCTGACGATGCTGCACGGCGTCATCCCCGACACGGTCTTCTACGGTTCGGAATTCCTCTTCCTGCCGCCGGCCTGGAGCCTGTCGCTCGAATGGCAGTTCTACCTGATCGCGCCCTTCGTGCTCGCCGCGCTCTCCACCCGGCTCGGCGCGGCCGCCCTCTGCCTTGCCGCGCTCGGCGCCTTCATGGCCTACAAGACGGGCGTCTTCGGCAGCTTCGTGCTGCCGAGCTTCCTGCCGGGCGCGCTGCACTGGTTCGCGGTCGGCATCGCGAGCCGCCTCTTCCTGCCCGCGATCGAGCGCCGCCCCCGGCTCTTCGGCGTGCTCGCGCTGGCGCTGACCGGGGCGCTGGCGCTCGCCCGTCCCGCCCATCTCGAATTCTTCCTCTGGGCGCTCCTCTTCGTCCATGCGATCGGCGCGCTGCCGGTCCTGACGCGGGCGCTTCGGCCGCTGCTCGAAAACCCGCCCGTCGAGGCGCTCGGCGCGCGCTCCTACCCGCTCTACCTCGCGCATTATCCGGTGATCGAGCTGCTCGTCGCCGGTGCCGCCCTTGCCGGGCTCGGCTACGGCACGATGGCGGCGCTGACGCTTGCGGCCGCCTATCCGCTGTCGCTCGCGCTTGCCGGCCTGCTGCATCATCGGCTGGAGAAGCCCGGCATCGCCTTCGGCGCGCAGGTCGCAGCGCTCCTGCGCGACGGCCGGCTCGGCCGGAGGGTCGCGCCTCGCGGCTGAGGCGCGCGGCTTACGGCTCGCCGCGCCCTTCGCCCTCGCGGTCGCCCGGATAATGCCGCGCGAGCGGGAAAGGCGGCAGCCAGGATTCGCGCCGCACCGTCCAGTTCTCGTAGGTCGGCACCAGCCGGTCCGGCGCATCGAGCGCGCCGAGATGGACCTCGACCTCGTCGCCCGTGCGCGCAAACACCGATCCGCCGCAGCGCGGGCAGAAGAAGCGCCCGGCATAGGATTGCGGCGCGCCGGTCACCGTCACGGCGTCCTCGGGGAAGATGGCCGAGGCATGGAACAGCGCGCCGTGATGCTTGCGGCAGTCGAGGCAGTGGCAGAGCCCGACGCGGTAGGGGGCGCCGCGCGCCACGAGACGGATGTCGCCGCACAGGCACCCGCCGGTCAGATCCTCCGCCATCCCGCCTCTCCCTTCGCCATCGGCACGGTCCTTTGAGCGTTACACCGCTCAGAGGTCCTTGGCGAGCCTCAGCCCGTCATAGATCGCCGCGTGGGTGTTGCGCGCGGCAACCGCGTCGCCGATGCGGAAGAGCTGGAAGGCGCCCGCCGGATTGCGCAGGACATCCTGCGGCAGGCCGTCGATGAAGGCCGCGTGCGACAGTTCGCCGAGATTGGAGGACGCCGGCTTCAGCGCGAAATAGAGCTCGTCCAGCGGCCGCGTGCCATGGTTGACGACGACCTGGTCGACGAGGCGCTCGCGCGTGACGCCGCCATAATCGCTGCCGATCAGGGCCGCGAGCCCGTTGCCGCGTCTCTCGACCGAAAGCAGCCGGTAGGTGACGGTGAAGGTGACGTCGTGCGGCTGCAGCGCGCGCATGTAGGGAACGAGGTTCATCCCCATCACCTCGGGCGAGAAGCTGCGGTCGGGCGTCATGATCTCGACCTTCGCCCCGGCCTTCGCCAGCACCTCGGCCGCCTGCAGGGCCGCGTGGTCGCCGGCATCGTCGAAGACGAGCACGTTTGCGCCGGGCTTCACGTCGCCGGAAAGGATGTCCCAGGCCGAGACCACCAGGTCGTTTCCGGCCGACAGGATCTCCGTGTGCGGCAGGCCGCCGGTGGCGACGACGACGACGTCCGGCGCCTCGGCAAGCACCGTGTCGGCCTCGGCATAGGTGTTGAAGTGGAAGGCGACGCCGGCCTTCTCGCATTGCGCCACGCGCCAGTCGATGATGCCGATCATCTCGCGCCGGCGCGGGCTCAGCGCCGTCAGCCGCACCTGGCCGCCCGGCCGGTCGGCCGCCTCGAACACGGTCACGGCATGGCCGCGCCCGGCGGCGACGCGCGCCGCCTCGAGCCCCGCCGGCCCGGCGCCGACGATGACGATCCTGCGCGGCGCCGGCGCGGTCTCGATCCGGTGCGGCATGTGCTCCTCGCGCCCGGTCGCCGCATTGTGGATGCAATAGGCGGCACCGCCCTGGTAGATCCGGTCGAGACAGTAATTGGCGCCGACGCAGGGGCGGATGTCGTCCTCGCGCTTCTCGACGATCTTCCGCACGATGTGCGGGTCGGTCATGTGCGCCCGCGTCATGCCGACGAGGTCGACCTTGCCGCTCGCCACCGCATGGCGCGCCGTCGCCACGTCCGGAATGCGCGCGGCGTGGAACACCGGCATGCCGGTCGCGGCGCGGATCGTGCCGGCGAAATCGAGATGGGGGGCGCTTGCCATGCCCTGGATCGGGATGACGTCGGTCAGCGCCGGGTCAGTGTCGATATGGCCGCGGATGACGTTGAGGAAATCGACGAGGCCGCTTTTCGCGAGCCGCAGCGCGATCTCGGTGCCCTCGCCGGCGTCGATGCCGCCCTCGACCGCCTCGTCGCCGACATGGCGCAGGCCGACGATGAAATCGGGGCCGACGCGGCCGCGGATTGCTTCCAGCACCTCGAAGGTGAAGCGCAGCCGGTTGTCGAGGCTGCCGCCATAGGGCCCTTCGAGCGTGTTGGTCAGCGGCGACCAGAACTGATCCATCAGGTGGCCATAGGCCTCGATCTCGATGCCGTCCATGCCGCCGGCCTGCATCCGCTCGGCCGCGTCCGCATAGTCCGTGACGATGCGGGCGATGTCGTGGTCCTCCATCTGCTTGGGGAAGGCGCGGTGGGCGGCCTCGCGGTTGTGCGAGGGCGAGACGACCGGCAGCCAGTCGCCCTTGTCCCAGCGGGTGCGCCGGCCGAGATGGGTGAGCTGGATCATCACCGCCGCCCCTTCGGCATGCACCGCGTCGGTCAGCGCCTTCAGGTGCGGCACGATCTCGTCCCTGTAGGCGAGCAGGTTGTTGAAGGCGGGCGGGCTGTCGCGCGAGACGGCCGCCGATCCCGCCGTCATCGTCATGGCGACGCCGCCCTTCGCGCGCTCGACGTGGTAGGCGCGGTAGCGCGCCGTCGGCATGCCGTCCTCGGGATAGGCCGGCTCGTGCGCGGTGACGATGATGCGGTTCCTGAGCGTCAGGTGCTTCAGCCGGAAGGGCTGGAGGAGGGGGTCGTTGGACATCGGGTCTGTTCCGTCATCGGGGCGTGGCGGGGGCCGCGCGGCGGGAAGGGAGGGCAAGCGAAGGGAAGGCGCGCGTCAGCGGTCGATCACGAGGTCGCTCAAGGGTCTGGAGCAGCAGGGCAGGAACAGGCCGGCGTCGATCTCGCGCTGGCGGATGCCGCCATTGTGCGCCATGTCGACCCTGCCGCTGACCAGCGTCGACTTGCAGGTGCCGCACAGGCCGTTGGCGCAGGAGGAGGGCAGCCGCACGCCGGCCTTGCGCGCGACGGAGAGCACCGTCTGCCCGGCCGCCACCTCGATCATGCGCTTCTGCTTCGCGAACTCGACCCGGAAGAGCCGCTCGCCCGCCGCGACCGGCGCCGGCGCCTCGGCGGCCGGCTCGAAGCTCTCCTCGATATAGCGGCCGGGGGCGACGCCCGCGCCTTCGGCGATCCGGCGCGCCTGCGCCATGAAGGGGGCGGGGCCGCAGCACAGCACGGTCCGCTCTGTAAGGTCCGGCACGGCGAGCGCCATCAGCGCCGGCGAGATGCGGCCGGAAAGCCCCGGCCAGGACGGTTCGCCTGCGAGCGTCTCCGGCAGGAGGATCAGGCGCAGGCCCTTCAGCCGCTCGGCGAGCCGGGCGAGGTCGGCGCGGAAGACGAGGTCGCGCGGCGTGCGCGCCGCATGCAGGAACACGGCGTCGACGGGGCGGGCATGGTCGGCGAGCTCGCGCACCATCGCCATCACCGGCGTGATGCCGGAGCCGCCGCTGAGGAAGAGGTATTTGTCGCCCGCCGGCCGGACGAAGCGGCCGAGCGGACCGCTGGCGGCAAGCGTCGTGCCGGCCGTCACCGTGTCGTGGAACCAGTTGGAGACCTTCCCGCCGGGGACGCGCTTGACCGTGACCGAGACGGCGTTGCGGCGCAGCGGCGAGGAGGAGAAACTGTAGCAGCGCGTCTCGCGCGCGCCGTCGATCGCGACGTCGAAGGAGAGATACTGCCCCGCCTCGAAGGCGATGGGCCGTCCGTCCGCCGCGACGAAGGTGAAGGTTCTGACGTCGGCCGTCTCCTCGTGCACGTCGACGCAGACGAGCGCGGTCCCGGCGTCCGCCGCCCCTTGCGGCTCAATAGCCATGGGCGCGCATCCGCTCGATGTACCAGGTGGCGAAATTGTCGAGCTGGCGCTCGGTGAAGGGCGAGTAGGGGCCGGGGATGTAGGCCGGGTCTTCGACGCCGCGCTGCGAGCGGGCGACGAGGGCGGAATCCTGCTCGGTCGTCGCGGTCCAGACGCTGGTCAGCGTGTCGCGGTCGTAATCGACGCCCTCGACCGCATCCTTGTGCACCAGCCACTTGGTGCGCACCAGCGTGCGGTCGGGCGCAAGCGGGATCACCATCGAGGTCACCGCATGGTCGCCCATGAAGTGGCTCCAGCCGTTGTGGGCCCAGAGATGGATGTCGCCGAGATCCTTGCGCGTCATCGTGCCGAGGAGTTTGGAGCAGGCCGCCGTCGCGTCCGGCGTCTGGCTCTCGCCGGCGCCGGCGATGATCAGGCGCTGGGTGCGGAAATTGGTGGCGTGGCCGGCGAGCTGCTCGACGGGCGCGGAGGGAAAACCCTCCGCCTCCCAGGCGGCCGTCCGCTCGGCATAGAGCGCCTCGTGCGCCCTCGCCATTTCCCGGTCCTCCGCGCTCAGCGTGTCGGGATCGTAGCCGAAGTCGATCTCGACGAAGGAGACGCAAAGCTCCGGATGGTTGGCAGAACAGTGGTAGCATTCGCGGTTGTTCTCGAGGGTGAGCTTCCAGTTGCCCTCCTCGATCACGTCGACCTGATGGGCGATGCGCGCGTCCTTCAGGCCGTAGGGGGCGAGCCGCTCCTCCATCACCGCCGCGAGCCTGTCGATGTCGTCCGGCGGCGTCTCGGAAAGGCAGGCAAAGACGAGCCCGCCGATGCTGCGCACATGCACGGGCTTCAGGTTGTTGCAGGAACGGTCGAAGCCTGTTCCCATGTGCGGCGCGTGGGCGAGCGTGCCATCCAGCGCATAGGTCCACTGGTGATAGGGACAGACGATGCGCGACAGGATCGCCGGGCCGTGATCGAGGAGGCGCGAGCCGCGATGGCGGCAGACATTGTGCACGAGGCGGAGCGCCCCGTCGTCGTCGCGCAAAAGGATCAGGCTGGTGCGGCCGATATCGATCACGGTGGCGTCGCCGGGCTCCGGCACGTCGCAGTCGAGGCCGATATAGATCCAGTGCCGGCGGAAGAGGACGTCGAGATCGGCCTCGAACACGTCGGCGCGGGTGTAGAGGCCGGCGGGCAGCGCATGGCCGTCGACGCGGGCGTCGAGAAGGGCGGTGATCGGGGAGGGGCGGTTCAGCATGACATTCCCTTATGCCGTGGAAGGCCGAGAGTGCGGCAGGATCCCTTTTGGTACAACGGCAGAAATAATTGAGCGACACATGAGAAAATGTTATGCGAAAGCCGGCGCGGCGGCTGTCCCGCCGCCGATATGCCGGGGAGGCCGCCCATGCAGTTCCGCCGGAAGCTGCCGTCGCTGACCGCGCTCGTCGCGCTGGAGGCGGTGGTGCGCCATCGCAGCGTCACCGCCGCCGCCCGCGAGCTCGGCGTCACCCAGGCGGCCGTCAGCCGGCAGATCGCCTTGCTGGAGGCGGAGTTCGGCCGGCCGCTCTTCCTGCGCGGCCACCGCACGATCGAGCCGACGCCGGCCTGCCTGGCGCTCGGCGCCGCGCTCGCCGACGGTTTCGCCGGCATCGCCGACGCGGTCGAGAGCCTGCGCGCCAACACCGGCAGCGTCGTGACGATCGGCGCGACCATCGCCTTTTCCGCCTTCTGGCTGCTGCCGAAGCTCGCCGAGGTGCGCGGCCTCCACCCCGACATCCAGATCCGCGTCGTCTCGCAGGACCAGCCCTGGCGGCCGGGCGGCGGCGATGTCGACATCGTGCTGCGCTACGGCACGCCGCCCTTTTCCGACGGCATGGCGATCGCGTCCTGCGGCGACCGGGTCTTCCCCGTCTGTTCGCCCGATTACGCCGCCCGGCACGATCTTGCCGCCTTTCCGCGCGGCGCGCCCGACCTCATCGACACCGAGGTGCCGAACCGGGGCTGGTACCGCTGGGCCGACTGGTTCTCCCGGGCCGGCGTCAAGGCGGATGCGGCCGCGCCGGCGCTGCGCTTCAGCCATTACACCGAGGCGATCGCGGCGGCGCGCGCCGGCCATGGCGTGGCGCTCGGCTGGGAGACGCTGATCCGCGCCTTCCTCGACGACGGCAGCCTCGTCAAGGTCGGCGGCCATGAGTTCGAGGCCGAGGGGCGGCACAACATCCTGCTGCCGGCCGGCGCGCGTCCGTCGGGGCCGACCGAGCGGGTCGCGGCCTGGCTGACTGGCGCGCTGATGCGGCCCTGATCAGGGCGCGGGCGCACCGGGCGGCGCGTTGAAGAGGTCCTGGTCGTCGCGCACCAGCGCCGCCAGCGCGTCGAGTGCGACGCGGATGCGGGCGAGCGGCCTCAGGTCGTCATGGACGGACAGCCAGTAGCTGCGCTTCAGCGTGAAGGTTCCGGCGAGAAGCGGCACCAGCCCCGCCTCCGGCCGCACGAGGAAGAAGGGCAGGATGCCGATCGCCTGGCCGGTCTCGACGATGGCGCGCTGGGCGATGATGCTCGTGCTCTTCAGCTGCGGCCGGAGCGTGACGCCGGTCGCGTCGAGATAGTCGAGCTCGGCGGTGTGCAGGAGCGTCGGGATATAGCCGGCGAGCCGGTGGCGCGCGAGCTCGGCGGGTGTTTCCGGCAGGCCGTGGCGCGCCGCATAGGCGGGGGCGGCGAAGAGGCCGAGCCGGTAGCCCGTCAGCCGCCGCGTCGCGACGCTGCCGGCCTTCGGCCGGTCGAGCGTGACGGCGATGTCGACCTCGCGCGAGGCGAGCGAATAGCTCTGCGGCAGGGCGACGAGTTCGAGGTCGAGGCCGGGATGGCCGGCGCAGAGCCGGTCGAGGCGGGCGCCGAGATAGCCGGCGCCGAGCCCCTCCGGCGCGCCGATCCGGACCGTGCCGGTCACCGCCTCGGCCGTGCCGGCGACGGCGCCGATGTCGCGGATCAGCACCGCCTCCATCCGCGAGGCGAGCGAAAGCAGGCTCTCGCCGGCGGCGTTGATCTTCAGCCGCCGCCCGGCCCGGCTGAAGAGCGCGGTGCCGACGGCGGCCTCCAGCCGCGAAAGCCTGCGGCTGACCGTCGAATGGTCGAGCCCGAGCCGCGCCGCCGCGCCGGTGATGCGGCCGGCACGGGCGACATGGAGGAAGAGCCGCAGGTCGTCCCAGTCCATCCGTTTTCCCATTGCTGCACATGGCTTGTGCAGGATGCGGCGTTGCGGGCGGCGGCGTCAAGAGGCAAGGGAGAGGCGGCAGCGGGGTGGACGCGAAAGGAGCGCAGCATGGACATGAGCTTCGACGACATCGTCGTCGGCGCCGGCACGGCCGGCTGCATCCTCGCCAACCGCCTGTCGGAGGATCCGGCGCGCCGCGTGCTGGTGCTCGAGGCGGGCGGCACCGACGGCTGGATCTGGTTCCACATCCCGGTCGGCTATCTCTTCGCCATCGGCAATCCGCGCGCCGACTGGATGTTCTCCACCGCGCCGGAGCCGGGGCTGAACGGCCGGGCGCTCGCCTATCCGCGCGGCAAGGTGATCGGCGGTTCGTCGGCGATCAACGCAATGATCGCCATGCGCGGCCAGGCCGCCGATTACGACGGCTGGGAGGCGCTCGGCCTGCCGGGCTGGGGCTGGAACGCCGTGCTGCCGGTGTTCCGCCGCATCGAGGACCATTTCCTCGGCGAGGGGCCCTATCACGGCGCCGGCGGCGGCTTCCGCGTCGAGGCGCCGCGCATCTCCTGGCCGGTGCTCGACGCCGTGCGCGCCGCCGCCGGCGAGATGGGCGTTCCCGCGACCGACGACTTCAATCGCGGCGAGAACGACGGCGCCGGCTATTTCCACGTCAACCAGAAGCGCGGCCGGCGCTGGTCGGCGGCGCGCGGCTTCCTGAAGCCGGTGATGCACCGCCAGAACCTCACGGTCGAGACCGGCGTCCTCGTCGACCGGCTGGAGATCGGCGACGGCCGCGTCACCGGCGTCCGCTTCCGCCGCGCCGACGGATCGGAGGTCGTGGCAACAGTGCGGGGCGAGCTGGTGCTTGCGGCCGGCGCCATCGGCTCGGTGCAGGTGCTGCACCGTTCCGGCATCGGCCCCGGCGACGTTCTGGCACAGGCGGGGATCGCGCCCCGGCTGGAGCGACGCGGCGTCGGCCGCAACCTGCAGGACCATCTGCAGCAGCGGGCGATCTACCGGATTTCCGGCGCCCGGACGCTGAACGACAGCTACCACACGCTGTTCGGCCGGGGGCTGATGGGGCTCGACTACCTCGTCCGCCGGCGCGGGCCGCTGACCATGGCGCCCTCGCAGCTCGGCATCTTCACGAAATCCGATCCCGGCCGCGACCGCGCCAACATCGAGTTCCACGTCCAGCCGCTCTCCCTCGACAGGTTCGGCACGCCGCTGCACCGTTTTTCGGCGATCACGGTTGCGGCCTGCAACCTGCGGCCGACCTCGCGCGGCACGGTGCGCGTCACCGGGCCGGCGCCGGAGGCGGCACCGCTGATCCAGCCGAACTACCTCTCGACCGAGGACGACCGCCGGGTCGCCGCCGACGCGCTGAGGGTCACGCGCCGGCTGATGCGCCAGCCGGCGCTTTCGGCGCTGCGGCCGGAGGAATACCTGCCGGGCCCCTCCGTCGGCGACGACGAGGCGGCGCTGGTGAAGGCCGCCGGCGACATCGGCACGACGATCTTCCATCCGGCCGGCACCGCCGCCATGGGCCGAAACGACGATCCCGACGCCGTCGTCGACGCGCGGCTGCGCCTGATCGGCCTTGACGGGCTCCGCGTCGTCGACGCCTCGGTCATGCCGCTGATCGTCTCCGGCAACACCAACACCCCGACCGCGATGATCGCGATGAAGGGCGCCGACATGATCATCGAGGACCGCAGGCGGACGTAGGGCGTTGCCGGCCCGAGGCGGGATGGCGCCTTTGCCCCGGGGCTGGCGGCCCCGGGTTCCGAGCGGGAGAGACGCAAGGCTGACGCATGTCCGGCCGCAGCGGGCTCGCTTCAGCGAGGGACCATGCGGCAAAACACGAGGAGAGAGCCTGTCCCGTCAAGTCCGGAGCGGAGTGGACGTCCGGACAATGCGTTGAAACAGGGAGGCAGGGCATTCCCGGGGAACCGGCGGTCGCCGGACAGGCTTCAGAGAAAGACCTCCTCGACAGGGCCGGGAGGACCGGCCTCCCACGCCTCCGCCATCTCGAGCACATCCTCGAGCGGTTCGTCGGGATGGGACGTGGTGCACAGAAAGCGGCCGGGGTCGCTGCCATCGCCGATGACGATCCCGTCCACCCGGTCTTCGACGCTGCGCGCATCCGGACCGACGATCGCCAGCAGCGAAACACCGTCGGCGAGGCAGCGTTCGACGAAACCCGGCAGGTCTGCTTCCTTTAAGATCGGACTGTGCAGGACGATGTTGCGCGCAAGGACCATGACGCACTCCGAATAATGCAGCCGCGGCTCCGGCGCGTCTCAGCGCATGGGAGGCGCGGGCCAGCCGGTATCTCGGCGTCGCGTCCCGGAGCCTCCCGGCACGGGTCTGCCGGGTGCGAATGGCGTTCCGGAGCCGCGCGCGCGGCGCGTCACCCGGCCCGGATCTTCGAGGCGCCGCCCCGTCTCAGCGGTCGCCTTCCCGCGGATGCAGCGCGATCTGGCGGGCGACGGAGAGCGACAGGGTCGTGCAGATCGCGCCGGAGAGCAGGTAGATGCCGGCGGCGGGCAGGCCGAACCAGCTCGACAGCAGGAGCGCCGTCAGCGGCGCGAAGCCGGCGCCGAACATCCAGGAGAGCGCCGAGACGAAGGCCGAGCCCGTGTAGCGGTTGCGCTGGTCGAAGAGCGAGGCGACCGCGCCCGAGGACTGGGCGAAGCTGAAGCCGAGGATGACGAAGCCGATCAGCACGTAGCCGCTCTCGCCGAGCCGGCCGGCGCCGAGCAGCGTCGGCGCGACGACGGCATAGACGCCGATCGCCCAGGCGCCCCAGACGAGGATCTTGCGCCGGCCGATGCGGTCGGACAGCCAGCCGGAAAACAGCATCGACAGCGTGCCGAGCGCCGCACCCAGCGCTTCCGTCATCAGGAAGGAGCCGAGCGTCACGTCGGTATAGAGGAAGATCCACGACAGCGGGAAGACCGTCACCATGTGGAACATGGCGAAGCTCGCCAGCGGCACGAAGATGCCGAGCAGCAGCGTGCGGCCGTCCTGCGCCACCGTGTCGCGGATGCGGCTCGGCTTCAGCTCGTTGGTTTCGAAGAGGTGGCGGAATTCCGGCGTGGCGATGATGCGCAGCCGCGCGAAGAGCGCCACGACATTAATGGCGAAGGCGACGAAGAACGGGTAGCGCCAGCCCCAGTCGAGGAAATCGGCCGCAGACAGGGTCGTCACCAGATAGGCGAAGAGGATGCTGGCGACCGCAAGGCCGATCGGCGCGCCGAGCTGCGGCACCATGGCGAAGAAGCCGCGCCTCTCCTTCGACGCGGTGATGGCGAGCAGCGGCGCGAGCCCGTCCCAGGCGCCGCCGAGCGCCAGGCCCTGGCCGATGCGAAGGCCCGCCAGGATCGCGATCGACCACCATCCGGCCGTCTCGTAGGAGGGCACGAGGCCCATCGCCACCGTCGAGGTGCCGAGCAGGAACAGGGCCAGCGTCAGCTTGGTGACGCGGCCGTAGCGCCGGTCGAAGGCCATGAACAGCGCCGTGCCGACGGGCCGCGCCACGAAGGCGAGCGCCACCAGCACGAAGGACCAAAGCGTGCCTTCCAGCGGATCGACGAAGGGGAAGATGCGCGCCGGGAAGACGATCACCGAGGCGATGGCGAAGACGAAGAAGTCGAAGAACTCCGAGGCGCGCCCGATGACGACGCCGACGGCGATGTCGGAGGGGGAGACGTGCTGGTCGTCGGCGTCGCGGGAGCTGCCGCCCGTATGTCCTGCGCCGGATGTATCGAGGATGTCCGCCATGGGGTATGATCGCTCCGCGAAACACGATGTCAAGGGCCGGCCGCGCGTCCGGGAACGGGGATGTTCCGGGCTGCGGCCGGGTGTCGCCGGACTGCATGCACCAGCGGGTGTCAATTTGACAGGCGACAAATTGTCGTATGTTGCGTCTGCTCAGTTTTCACTAGGTGCAACAGGGAAGCCAATCGCGGCAAAGCCCGGAACGGGCCAAGGTCGAGGTGCGTCATGCGCGAAAATCCGATTGGGAAAATTGCCATACTGCTGTTTTCCCTTCTCTTTCTGTCCGCCTGCAAGGCGGAGGTCCTGGCGCCGACCGGCGATGTTGCAGCGCAGCAACGCGATCTGCTCGTCCTGTCGACCCTTCTGATGCTGATCATCATCGTGCCGGTGATGCTGCTCGTCGTCTGGTTCTCCTGGCACTACCGGGCGTCGAACACGAAGGCCTCCTACAAGCCGAACTGGGACCATTCGACCAAGCTGGAACTGATCATCTGGGCGGTGCCGCTGATGATCGTCATCGCGCTCGGCGCGCTCACCTGGGTCGGCACGCACCTGCTCGATCCCTACCGGCCCCTCGGCCGCATCTCGGCGGAAAAGCCCCTGACGACGGAGGAGCCGCTGAAGGTCGAGGTCGTCGCGCTCGACTGGAAATGGCTGTTCATCTACCCGCAATACGGCGTCGCCGCCGTCAACGAGCTCGCCGTCCCGGTCGACCGGCCGGTGCAGTTCACGCTCACCTCCTCCTCGGTGATGAACGCCTTCTACATCCCGGCGATGGCCGGCATGATCTACGCCATGCCCGGCATGCAGACGACGCTCCACGGCGTCTTCAACGCGGAAGGCACCTATCAGGGGCTCGCCTCGCATTATTCCGGCTGGGGCTTTTCCGGCATGCGCTTCAAGGCGAAGGCGAGCGACGCCGCCGGCTTCGACGCCTGGGTCGCGGCGGCGCGCGCGGGCGGCCGCACGCTCGACCGCCCGGCCTATCTCGACCTCGAGCGGCCGAGCGAGAACGTGAAGCCCGAGACCTTCGCCGCCGTCGAGCCGCATCTCTTCTCCCGCGTCGTCAACATGTGCGTCGAGGAAGGCAAGATCTGCATGGCCGAGATGATGGCGCTCGACCGCGAGGGCGGCACCGGCCTTGCCGGCACGATGAACGTCTCGGCGCTGACCTATGACAAGGACGCCCGCCGCGGCACCCGCGCCCCCGTCCTCGGCTGGGAGCCGTTCCAGGTCACCGGCTTCTGCTCGATCGAGGAGGAGGAGCGCATGTTCGGCGTCAAGCCCGCCTGGAGCGAGGCGGTGCCCCGCGATCCGGCGCATCTGCGCGGCCACGGGCTCGTCCGGACCGGCGGCCTGATGGACGGCCTCTTCGACCGGCGCCGTCCCGAGGCGATCAGCCTTGCCGAGCCGGCCGATGCCGGCGCGTCGAACCTCTGACAGGAAGCGGCCATGGCCACGATAGACACCTCCACCACCCTTCTCCTCGGCCGGCTCAACTGGAGCGCCATCCCGACGGAACCCGTCGTGCTCGCCACCTTCGTCGTCGTCGCCATCGGCGGCGCGGCGCTTCTCGCCGGCCTTACCTATTACCGCCTCTGGGGATACCTCTGGAAGGAATGGTTCACCTCCGTCGATCACAAGAAGATCGGCATCATGTACATCATCCTGGCCCTCGTCATGCTGGTGCGCGGCTTTGCCGACGCGATCATGATGCGCATCCAGCAGGTCTGGGCCTTCAACGGCTCGGAAGGCTATCTCAACGCCCACCACTACGACCAGATCTTCACCGCCCATGGCGTGATCATGATCTTCTTCGTGGCGATGCCCTTCGTCACGGGTCTCATGAACTATGTCGTGCCCTTGCAGATCGGCGCGCGCGACGTCTCCTTCCCCTTCCTCAACAATTTCTCCTTCTGGATGACGGTCGGCGGCGCGGTGCTGGTCATGGCCTCGCTCTTCGTCGGCGAGTTCGCCCAGACCGGCTGGCTCGCCTTCCCGCCGCTGTCGGGCATCGGCTACAGTCCCTGGGTCGGGGTCGACTATTACATCTGGGGCCTGCAGGTGGCGGGCGTCGGCACGACGCTGTCGGGCATCAACCTGCTCGTGACCATCGTTAAGATGCGGGCGCCCGGCATGACGCTGATGCGCATGCCGATCTTCACCTGGACCTCGCTCTGCACCAACGTGCTGATCGTCGCCTCCTTCCCCGTCCTGACGATGACGCTGATCCTCCTGACGCTCGACCGCTATGTCGGCACCAACTTCTTCACCAACGACCTTGGTGGGAACGCGATGATGTACATAAACCTCATCTGGATCTGGGGCCATCCGGAGGTCTACATCCTGATCCTGCCGCTGTTCGGCGTCTTCTCGGAGGTCACCTCGACCTTTTCCGGAAAGCGCCTGTTCGGCTATTCCTCGATGGTCTACGCCACCGTCTGCATCACCATCTTGAGCTACCTCGTCTGGCTGCACCACTTCTTCACCATGGGTTCGGGCGCCTCGGTCAATGCCTTCTTCGGCATCACCACGATGATCATCTCGGTGCCGACGGGCGCGAAGATCTTCAACTGGCTGTTCACCATGTATCAGGGCCGGGTGCGCTTCGAGCTGCCGATGATGTGGACGGTCGCCTTCATGCTGACGTTTACCGTCGGAGGAATGACCGGCGTGCTGCTCGCCGTGCCGCCGGCCGACTTCGTCCTGCACAATTCGCTGTTCCTCGTTGCCCATTTCCACAACGTCATCATCGGCGGCGTGCTGTTCGGCTGCTTCGCCGCGATCGCCTATTGGTGGCCGAAGGCCTTCGGCTTCACGCTCGACGTCTTCTGGGGCAAGGTGTCGTTCTGGTTCTGGGTCACCGGCTTCTGGGCCGCCTTCATGCCGCTCTACGTGCTCGGCCTGATGGGCGTCACCCGGCGCATGCGCGTCTTCGACGATCCGGACCTGCGCATCTGGTTCGCGATCGCGGCGCTCGGCGCCGTCCTGATCGCGATCGGGATCGCCGCCTTCTTCGTCCAGATCGCCGTGTCGATCTGGCGGCGCAAGGAGAACCCGGACGTCAGCGGCGATCCCTGGGACGGCCGCACGCTGGAATGGGCGACGTCCTCGCCGCCGCCCGCCTACAATTTCGCCTTCACGCCCGTGGTGCACGGCATCGACGCCTGGACCGAGATGAAGGCGGTCGGGGCGAAGCGGCCGAAGGCCGCCTATCTCGCGATCCACATGCCGCGATATACCGGCGCCGGCGTCGTGCTCGCCGGGCTCGCCACCGTCTGCGGCTTCGCGCTCGTCTGGTACATCTGGTGGCTGGCGGCGCTTTCTTTCGCCGCCCTCGTCGCCGCGGCGATCGCCCACACCTTCAACTACGACCGCGACTATCACGTGCCGGTCGACGAAGTCGCGCGCGTCGAGGATGCGCGCGACCGCGACCTCGCACGGGCCGGAGCCTGACGCATCATGAGCGCATCGACCACGACCACCGAGCCGGGCGACGTCTCCTACTGGGAGACCGAGCCGCACCACCACGAGGACGGGGCCTCCACCAGCCTCGGCTTCTGGGTCTACCTGATGAGCGACTGCCTGATGTTCGCGGTGCTCTTCGCCGTCTTCGGCGTGCTCGGGCAGAACTATGCCGCCGGCCCCGGGCCGAAGGCGCTGTTCGACCTGACGCTGGTCGCCATCAACACCGGCTTCCTGCTCGTCTCCTCGATCACCTTCGGCTTCGCCATGCTCGCCATGCTGAAGGGCAACCGGGCGGGAACGCTCCTCTGGCTGGCGGTGACGCTCCTCTTCGGCCTCGCCTTCCTCTCGCTCGAACTCTACGAGTTCTACGAGCTGATCCACGAGGGCGCCGGGCCGCAGCGCTCCGGCTTCCTCTCCGCCTTCTTCGCGCTGGTCGGCACCCACGGCCTGCACGTCGCCTTCGGCTCGATCTGGCTGGTGACGCTGATGGTGCAGATCTCCAAGAAGGGGCTGATCGCCGCCAACCGGCGCCGGATGACCTGCCTCAGCATGTTCTGGCACTTCCTCGACGTCATCTGGATCGGCGTCTTCACCTTCGTCTATCTTCTGGGGATGATCTGATGTCGACCCATTCCATCGAGCCGCAGCCGCATCCGGAGGCCCATGACGGCCACGACCACGGCAGCTACCGCTCCTACCTCACCGGCTTCGTCCTGTCGGTGATCCTGACGGTCATCCCGTTCGCCATCGTCATGACCGGCGGCTTCGAGAGCCGGGCGGTGACGGCGCTGGTGGTGATCGGCTTCGCCGTGGTGCAGATCCTCGTCCACATGGTCTATTTCCTGCACATGAACAGCAAGTCCGACGAGGGCTGGACGATGCTGTCGATGATCTTCACCGTCATCGTCGTGGTCATCATGCTCGCCGGCTCGCTCTGGGTGATGTTCAACCTCAACGCCAACATGATGCCGCAGATGAACCACGGCGACGCGCCGGCGGCCGAGACGCAGGGCTTCGGTTCGTGAGCCCGGCCGGGACGGGGCGGTGCTTCCGGCGCCTCGTCCTCGTCCCCGGCCTCCTTCTCGTCGCGGTCTTCCTCGGCCTCGGCGTCTGGCAGGTGCAGCGCCTCGCCTGGAAGACGGCGCTGATCGCAAGGGTCGAGGCGGGGCTTGCCGCCGATCCGGTCGCAGCCCCCGGTCCCGCCGACTGGCCGGCGCTTCGCGCCGACAGCGACGAGTACCGGCGCATTTCCGTCACCGGCCGCTACCTGCCCGGCGCCGACGTGCTGGTGCAGGCGGTGACGCAGCGTGGGCCCGGCTTCTGGGTGATGACGCCCTTCGAGACGCAGGCGGGCTGGCGCCTCCTCGTCAATCGCGGCTTCGTGCCCGCCGATCGCCGGGCCGCCGAGGACCGGCCGCTGCCGGGGGGCGACAGGACCGTCGCCGGTCTCCTCAGGATGAGCCAGCCCGGCGGCGGCTTCCTCAGGCGCAACGATCCGGCGGGCGGGCGCTGGTTCTCGCGCGACACGGCGGCGATCGGCGCGACGCTTCGCCTCGGTCTGGCCGCGCCCTATTTCCTCGATGCCGAACGCGCGGGCGACGGCCTGCCGCTCGGCGGGCTCACCGTCGTCTCCTTCCGCAACAGCCACCTCTCCTACGCGCTGACCTGGTTCGCGCTCGCCGGCGGGCTCGCCGTCCTCCTTGTCCGCGTCAGGCGGGCGCCTGAAAGGGATCGATGAGGTCGAGGCCGCAGCCCTCGAAGTCCCGCGTGTTGCGGGTGACGAGGGAGAGCCCGTGAACGAGGGCGGTGGCGGCGATCAGCGCATCGGCCTCGTTCCTCCGGTCGGGCACGTGGAGGCGGGCGGCGCGGGTGGCGACAGCGTCGTCGACGGACAGGATGCGGCCCGAGAATTCCGGGCGCACATGCCCGTCGAGCCAGGCCCTGAGCCGGACCCCTTGCGCGGCATCGCGCCGCGCGACGCCGAGGATGCCGCGCTCCAGTTCCAGGATGGTGATGGCCGAAAGGTGGAAGAGGCCGGCGTCGCGCGCGCCGATCCAGGCGACGACGTTCGCATCGGCCCGCCCGTCGCCCGCCTTGCGCAGTTCCGAGACGATATTGGTGTCGAGGAGCCAGCTCACGACAGGTCGAGGTCTCGCGCGGCGATGACGGCCCGCGGCGGCGAAAGCTCGATCTCCGACAGGCCGGGCATCGCCAGCGCCTCGACGAGGCTGCGGCGCCCGCCCGTCAGCGCGCGGTAGGCCTCGTAGCTCATCAGGACGTGGGACGGCCGGCCGCGGTCGGTGATGATCACCGGCCCGTTCAGCGCGGCGCGCTTGGCGCTGCCGACGTCGTGGTTCAGCGCGCGGCTCGAAAGCGTGGTGACGGTCATGGCGCTCCTCATGCGGCAACGTTCCTACATATAATCCCGCAGCAGCGCTTTGCAAGGCGCGAGGCTTGAAGAAACAGGCCCAGGAATGGGCCGGCTCCGCCGTCCCGTCCTCTTGAAGTTTCGTATATTCGGATGAAGATGCAGACCGCGCGGGTCTTTCGCCCGGACGACATCAGGGGGGATCGATGGCCACGTTCAGCGGCGGTGCCGGCACGTTCAGAGGCGAAGGCAAGGTCTTCGAGTGGAGCGACGTCATCGTCGTCATCGAGAACGGCGCCATCGTCAATTATTTCACCCAGTTCGCCGACGACGTATTCACCAATGCCGGCACGGATGTGGAGATCGGCGGCTTCAACGTCCAGCTGACGCAGCTCGCCTTCAAGCATTTCGGCTATGCCGTCGGCGTCAAGGACCTGCTCGTCTCCGCGACGTCGCAGTTCCTGCAGGGCGCGCAGAATTTCACCATCTCGGGCAAGCTCACCAACAACGGTCTGACGACGATCGGCGCGATGACGACGCTGACCGGCGCCGTCGAGAACAACCACCTGATGACCGTCGGCGAGGTCTTCCTCAAGCTCAGGCCCGTCGGCGGCGATTTCACGCTCAGCGGCTCCGGCGACATGCGCCTGCGCGGCGGCTACCTCACCGGCGAGGGCGGACAAAGCTCGGTGACGGACTTCTTCGTTTCCGGCCGGATCAGCGGCCACGGTTCGATCGGCTCGGATTTCAACCTGGTGGCGTTTCCGCGCGACGCCGGCTATCTCCACATCGTCAACACCGCCGCCGGCACGATCGAGGCCGATGTCAGCGGCAGGACGCTGTCGATCTACACCGAACTCACGTCCAACAATCCCTTGGAAAATGCCGGCATGATGGCCGCGAGCAATGGCGGCACGCTTTCGATCAACGGCTATAACGGCCCCTTCGGCCCCTTGTCCTTCCATGTCGAGCAGACCGGGGCCGGCACGATCAAGGCCTTCAACGGCGCGTCGGTGGTGCTCAACAACGTCGTCGTCGAGGGCGGCACGCTGGACGGCCAGGGCACCGGCACGATCCAGGTCGAGGGCTTCTACACGCGGCTCGCCAATCTCGACATCTCGGCGACGGGCCGGGTCAATCTCGGCCGGTCCGTCGTGCTGGACGGGACGATCGAGAACCGCGGCAAGATCGTCCAGGACCAGTTCGACAGCACCAGCAGGATCGACAAGGACGGCGTGACGCTGACCGGCGGCGGCTCGCTGCAGCTGATGGACAATTACGGCGAGTCGAGCATCGTCGCCGAGGAGGCCGGCGCGACGCTCACCAATGCCGATCACCGCATCTTCGGCGCCGGCGTGATCAGCGGCGTCCATCTGATCAACCAGGGGCTGATCTCGGCGCGGCCGGACAGCTACACGCCCGATCCCGATCTGCTGCGCATCGACCAGGTCGCGAGCCTCAGGAACACGGGCATCCTGGAAGCCACCGGCACCAACACGACCCTCGGCCTCTACAGCATCGGCGGCGTCCTGGACAATGCCGGCGGCACCATCCGGGCGAACGGCGCCGGCACGGTCGTGGCGCTCGCCAACACCAGCATCGCCGGCGGCACGCTCAGCACCAGCAATGGCGGCGTGATCCGGGCCGCAAGCTTCAACGTGCAGCTTGCGGATTTCCAGACGAGCGCGACGACGCGGATCGATGCGAGCCAGATGGTGCTGAAGGGCGCCGTCGTCAATCGCGGCCTGATCTACGAGGATGACGGCGCCGGCATCCGGATCCATGCCGACGACGTGCTCTTGACCGGCGGCGGCACGGTCGTCCTCCTCGACAACTACAACACGGCGAGCATCACCGGACAGGCGCCGGGCGCGGTGCTGACCAATTTCAACAACACGATCCGCGGCGACGGCTTCATCGGCGGCGCCAACCTGACGCTCGCCAATTTCGGCCTAATCCACGCCGACGCCGACCCCTATGACGATGCCGATTCCCTCGTCATCGCCGATCTCGCCTCCTTCACCAATGTCGGCCGGCTGGAGGCGCGCAACGGCGCGACGCTGGAACTGCGCAACACCGCCGACGGCGGCATCCAGAACACCGGCGGCACGATCCGCGCCACGGGGACGGGGTCGGTCGTCGATCTCGCCGATGCGGTGATCAGGGGCGGAACGCTGCTGGCCGAGGCCGGCGGCCGCATCACGCTCGCCCGCGCCACCCTCGACGGCACGCTGGCGCAGGTCACGTCCAATGCCGACATGGATCTTGTCAACGGCCGGCACCTGATCCTCAAGGGCACGATCGTCAATTCCGGCGATGTCGGCTTCACCTACCGGTCGAGCCTGACGATCGGCGCGGACGTCACGCTGTCGGGCGGCGGCAGCTTCACCCTCAACGAGGGTTTCGAGGAAAGCGCGATCCGCGCCGCGGCGCCGGGCTACGTGCTCACCAATGTCGACCAGACCTTCGCCGGCGGCGCGGGCTCCTTCGGCGCCTGGTCCGGCCTGACATTCGTCAACGGCGTGGCCGGCGTCGTCACGGCCAACCAGGCCGGCAAGGTGCTGAGGGTGCAGACTGGCACGGTGATCGACAATTCAGGCGTGCTGATGGCCGATCGCGGCACGCTCGACATCGAGGACAACGTCACCGGCACCGGCCGGCTGGAGATCCGCAACGGCGGCACGCTGGTGGTCGACCAGGGCACGGACCAGCGCGTCGTCTTCGCCGGAAGCGCTGGCGGCGACACGCTGGCGCTGGTGCGGCGCGAGGCGGCGGCCGGCGGCTATGACTTCACCGTCTCCGGCATGGGGGTCGGCGACCGCATCCGCCTCGACGTCGGCGCTCCCGCCGGCGTGGAGGCGGAGTTCGGCTTCGCGACGACCGGCGACGGCGGCCTCCTCACCGCCGGCTTTTTCGGCGACGGCACCAACCCCTACGCCATCCGGCTGACGGGCCCGGTCTCGCAGGGGCAGTTCCGGCTGATCGGCGCCGCCGACGGCCTGTTCGGCTTCGAGCGCATGGCCTCGCGCAATGGCACCGAGGCGGGCGAAACGATGACGGCGCGCGCCGCCGGCGAGCGGCTGATCGGCTTTGGCGGCAATGACACGCTGGTCAGCGGCGCCGGCGACGACGTGCTCGACGGCTCGCTCGGCACCGACACGGCCGACTATGGCGGCGCCACCGGCGCCGTCACCGTGTCGCTCGACACCACGGCGGCGCAGGCCGTCGGCGGCGGGCGCGGCACCGACCGGCTCTATGCGATCGAGAACCTCTCCGGCTCCGGCTATTCCGACCGGCTGACCGGCAACGGGCTCGACAACGTCATCGACGGCAGGGGCGGCAACGACACGATGACCGGCCTTGGCGGCAATGACACCTATCTCGTGGCGCAGGCGCGCGACGCGGTGGTCGAGGCCGCCGGCGGCGGCCGCGACACGGTCATCGCCAGCGTCGGCTATGCGCTCGGCGCCGGCCAGGAGATCGAGGTGCTGCAGCTTGCGCCCGCGACCGGCACGGCGGCGCTCAACCTGACGGGCAACGAATTCGAGAACGCGCTGATCGGCAATGGCGGCGCGAACATCCTCGACGGGAAGGCCGGTGCGGACACGATGACCGGGCTTGCCGGCAACGACACCTATTTCGTCGACCACGCGTCGGACCGGGTGATCGAGGCGAAGGGCGGCGGCACCGACCTCGTCTATGCCTCCGTCAGCTACACGCTGGCGGCAAAGCAGGAGATCGAGGCGCTGCGGCTGCTCGCCTCGACCGGCACGGCGGCCTTGAACCTCACCGGCAACGAGTTCGCCAACGCGCTGACCGGCAATGGCGGCGCGAACATCCTCGACGGCAAGGCGGGGGCGGACACGATGACCGGGCTTGCCGGCAACGACACCTATTTCGTCGACCACGCGTCGGACCGGGTGATCGAGGCGAAGGGCGGCGGCACCGACCTCGTCTATGCCTCCGTCAGCTACACGCTGGCGGCAAAGCAGGAGATCGAGGCGCTGCGGCTGCTCGCCTCGACCGGCACGGCGGCCTTGAACCTCACCGGCAACGAGTTCGCCAACGCGCTGACCGGCAATGGCGGCGCGAACATCCTCGACGGCAAGGCGGGGGCGGACACGATGACCGGGCTTGCCGGCAACGACACCTATTTCGTCGACCACGCGTCGGACCGGGTGATCGAGGCGAAGGGCGGCGGCACCGACCTTGTCTACGCCTCAACCGGCTACACGCTGGCGGCAAACCAGGAAATCGAGGCGCTGCGGCTGCTCGCCTCGACCGGCACGACGGCCTTGAACCTCACCGGCAACGAGTTCGCCAATGCGCTGACCGGCAACAAGGGCGACAACATCCTCGACGGTAAGGCGGGCGCGGACACGATGACCGGGCTCGCCGGGCGCGACAGTTTCCAGTTCTCCACCGCGCTTTCCGGCGGCACCGTCGACACGATCACCGACTTCAGCCGCGTCGACGACACGATCCGGCTCAGCGCCGCGGTCTTCACCGGCCTCGATGCCGGCGCCCTCGCCGCCGCCGCCTTCAAGGACCTGTCGACCGGCGCGGTCGACGACAGCGACCGCATCCTCTACGATCGCGCAAGCGGCGCGCTCTTCTACGATGCCGACGGCAGCGGCGCGGGCCTTGCGGTGCGCTTCGCCACGCTCGCCAACAAGGCCGTGATCAACGAGGCCGATTTCCTCGTCTATTGACCGGCGCCGGGCCTTCCGGCGAGGATTGAGACATTGTCGCGCTCCGCCCTGTCCGGCCGGAGGGCCTTCCGGAGACGGCATGAGATGACGTTCGAGCCACGCGACCTGCGCCGCATCCCGGCGATCCATCCGCACTGGACCGGCCATCTCCTGCTGTCGCAGGCGGACGGCCGGCTCCGCCACGAGGAGACCGGCGCGACCGGCCGCTATGCCGAGGCCGGCGACCGGCTCGACGTCTTCTGGGACCGCTATCCGCAGGAACGCTTCTTCCTGCATGACGGCGTGCTGCTGCGCGAGGGCGTCGCCGTGCCGGACCTGAGCTTCGCGCCTTTCGTGCGGGTGCGCGACCGGCCATTCCGGCTGAGCCGGTTCTGCATCGGGCTGCCCGGGCTCGGCCACGAGGTCGAGCTGCGCAGCGCCACCAGCGACATCCCGACCTTCGACCAGGTGTTCCTCGAACGGGAATACGAGACGGACAGCCTGCCGGAGACGGCGCGCACCATCCTCGACCTCGGCGGCAATATCGGCCTTGCCGCCCTGTTCTTCGGCCTGCGCTATCCCGAGGCGCGGCTGTTCTCGGTGGAGCCGCATCCCGACAACGCCGCCATGCTCCGGCGCAACACCGCGGCGCTCGGCGCGCGGATGACGGCATTGCAGGGCGCCGTCTGGCATCGCGACGGCATGCTCGACCTGCGCACCACCGACGACGACGGCATGGACCTCGGCGCCTGGGGCGTGCAGGTGGCGGAAGCGGCCGGCGGGCCCGAGGGGTCGTCCGCCGGGCTGGTGCCGGCCTTCCGCGTCGACACGCTGATGCAGCGCGCCGGCTTCGACCGCGTCGATCTCCTGAAGATCGACGTCGAGGGCGCCGAGCTCGAACTCTTCACCGATCCCGATCGCGGCTGGCTCGACCGCGTCGGCTTCGTCATCCTCGAGACCCATGACCGCTTCCGGCCGGGCTCCGACGCCGCCGTCACCGCGGCGCTCGAACCCGGCTTCGTCGAGCTGCCGTCGAAGGGGGAGAACCGCTTCTTCGCCGCGCGCGGCTGAGTGCGCCGCGACACAGGGAGGACGAACGGGGGAACGCCGCGGCCGTCCTCAGGCCGTCATCCAGGGCGGGCGCCGGAAAGTGGAATCGGCAAAGGGCAGCGGCGCCACCAGCGCCGAGGTCTCGTCGGCGCCGCGCAGCTGGTAGAAGAGGTGCGGCAGGCCGAGGGAGGGATCCTGCGTCGTGTCCGGATAGGGGATCGCCGCCTGCCAGCGCGGATGATAGGCGATGGTGCCGACGACGCCGCGATAGGGGATTTCCATCAGGTTGCGGGCGATGCGACGGTTGGCGGCCGCCTCGCCCGGTCCGCCGCCGCCGCCGGCAAGCGAGGCGGCGATCGCGTAGTGCTTCATCGATGAGTAGGGCTGGCAGCCGATCTCTGGCGTCGAATCCTGGCCGAAGCGGGCGCGGTAGCGCTCGGCGAAGCGCCGGCCGCGCTCGTCGCGCAACAGCCCGATCACCGTGCCGACGATGACGCCGCGGCCGCGATCCCCGACGATGTTGGAGAAGGATTTGTGCAGGGCGCCATATTGCAGGTAGAGCAGGCAGTTGATCGGCGCGTCCATGAACTGCATGTGGAAGCGGGTGAGGTCGCCGCTGTGGAAATGGGTGACGGCGAGAACGGCCGGGTCGTGCGCCCGCATCGCCTCGATCACCGGGCGCCAGTCATGGCCGATCTTGCGCACTAGATGGGGGGCCGAGACGGGCTCCCAGCCGAATTGCGGCGAGACCGTCGCCATCGCGTTGGCAATGACGATGCTGTAGGGTTTCGGGCCGGAAATGATGCCGATGCGGCTGTTGCGCGGCGTCCACTGGCCGGTGTGGCGCAGCCAGGAGATGAACTTGATGAAGCCCTGGCCGTACCAGTATTCGGCCGGGTCGCTCATGAAGCAGCCGAAATAGCGCTCCGGGTCGCTGGCCACCGTGTCGTGGTGCTGCAGCAGCGTGTTGTGGTGCAGGTAGATGATGCCGGCATCGGCGACGGGTTCGTATTCGGAATTCTGCGAGCCGATATTGTAGCCGTTGACGATCGCGTGCACGCGGTGCTCGGAGATCAGCATGCGGGCGGCGCGCACCACCTCCGCCGCCGTCTGGTTGCCGGTGTCGATGAAGACGGGCGCGAGCCTGCGGCCGAGGATGCCGCCATCGGCATTGATCTCGTCGACCGCGAGCTGCAGCCCGTTGCGGAATTCGCGCCCGTCATTGGCGGAACTGCCGGTGAGCGGGACCATGCTGCCGATCGGGATCGTCTCTGCCGGCATGGTCGGTGTCCCTCCTCAGGCGATCTCGGGAACGAGTTCGGGCTCGAACAGGATATTGTGCATGATGACGCGCAGGCCCGGCGGGCTGACCGGCTTGATCATCACCGGATAGCCCTGGTCGCGGATCGACTGGATGAGGGCCGGGTTGGTGTCGGCGGTGACCACGATCGCCGGGCAGGGCTGTTCGAGCAGGTCGTTGATCGCGCCGACCACGTCCGGCCCCTCGACGCCGCCGCGCAGGCGATAGTCGGAGATGATGATGTCGGGCGTCGCCTCGAGCGCGCCTACGGTCGCCGCGATGTCGTCGAAGGAATCGATCGTCAGCACGCGGATGCCCCAGCGTTCGAGCAGCGCCGTCAGGGCGCTGCGCAGGTAGACGTCGTCCTCCAGCACCAGGCAGGCGAGCCCGGCGAACTCGCCGCCGATGCGCTCGTTGATCTCCGGCTCGCCGACATTGCTGTAGAGGATGTCGCCGAGCGGCACGTCGATCGAAAACGTCGAGCCCCGGCCGGGGGCGCTGTCGACGCGGACCGGATGGCCGATGACGTCGGCGAGCCGCTTGGCGATGTTGAGGCCGAGGCCGAGACTGTGCTGGCGGTCGCGCTGCTCGCCGCCGACGCGGAAGAATTCGTCGAAGATCGCCTCGTGGAAGCGCGGGTCGATGCCGCAGCCGGTGTCGTAGACGCCGATCCGGAGCGTCTTGCCGTGGCGGCGGCAGCCGACGAGCACGCGGCCGAGATCGGTGTAGCGGATGGCGTTGCCGAGGAAATTGGCGAGGATGCGCTCAAGCAGGGCCCGGTCGCTCTCGATCGCCGCCTTCGACGGCAGGATGGTGAGCGTCAGGCCCTTCTCGCGCGCCTGGTGGTCGAACTGCAGCTTCAGCCGGTCGAGGATGGAGGAGAGCTGGAAGGTCTGGATCGTCGGCGTGACGCGGCCGGCATCGAGCTGGCCGATGTTGAGGAGCGCCCCGAGCAGGTCCTCCATGATCTGCACCGAGACGTCCATCGCATGCAGCGCCTGGGCGCGCTCCTCGTCGGTGAGCGCCGTGATGCAGGTGTAGATCAGGATCTTCAGCGAGGCGAGCGGCTGGCGCAGGTCGTGGTTGGCGGCGCGCAGGAACCGTGACTTCATGTGGTCGGCCTGCTGGGCGGTCTCGCGCGCCTTTTCGAGCGCGCGCGCGTTGCGCGTCGCCTCGGTCACGTCGCGGCAGAGCGTGACGAGGTCGCCGTTCGCGGTCGCGAAGCCGTCGATGGTGAAGATCGCCCCGTCGGAAAAGATCAGCGTCCGTCCGGAAAGCAGGTCGCCGGGGCCGAGCGGATCGGCGGGCGGCTGGCCGCTGGAGACGATCAGGCCGCTGCGCTCGACCGCGTCGAGGAAGAGGGGCTGGGCGATGCCGTCCTCGAGCCCGCCGGGAAAGGCATCGAAGCGGCGGCGGAAGGCGGGGTTGGCGAGGCGCAGCCGCCCCTCGGCCGACCAGAGCGCGACCCCGTGGCCGATGGCAGCGAGGGTCTCGAAGGCAAAGCGCTGGTCGTCGTCCCCGTATTGCGACAATGTCTAGACGGCCTCACCTGGTCTCGATGGACAATATCTCGAGTTCCTTAGCATGTTCCGTGGCGAAATGGATAGCGCCTTCGCGGGTCTGGACGTTGAGTTTCTTCATCGCATTGCCGAGATGGACGCGCACGGTCTGGCGGCTGATCCGCAATTCGTCGGCGATGTCGAAGAGGGCGGCGCCGCGGCCGAGGCGCAGCATGATCTCCATTTCGCGCGCGGTGAGCATCGACAGGCGCGCGTCGCGCCGGGCCGGCTCGGCGGCCGGGGGCGGCAGCGGGCGGGCCGCCTCGCTGGTGCCGCGGGCGATGATCTCGCGCGGGAAGGCGACCTCGCCGGCGATCACCCGGGTCAGCGCCCGGCGGATCTCCTCGGCATTGGCCGATTTCGGGATGTAGCCGATGACGCCGTGGCGGATCGCCTCCATCACGTAGTTCGGGTCCTCATGGATCGACACGACGACGACGGGGATCGACGGATAGCGCCGGCGCAGGAGTTGCAGCCCCTCGAACTCCTGGAAGCCCGGCATGATCAGGTCGACAAGCATCAGGCCGATCGAGGGCAGCCGCTCCAGCGCCTTCAGCGCCTCCTCGAAGCTCGCCGCCTCCTCCAGCACGAAGCGCTCGCTGAGGCCGCGCGCCACCTGCTTCAGCGATTCCCGGACGACCCAGTGGTCGTCGGCAATCAGGATGGTCATGTCCGGCGTGGCGTTCGCTTCTAGATCGGGAACCGTCATTGCATCACCTTGGGAAGTGGCAGTGCTTTACGTCAAGCAAGTGGGGAGTGCAATGCACAAGGTCTAGCCAGCCCTTGCCCATTTCCACGCCAGAGAAGCGGCGCTGCTGCGCCCGAAGCGGTCATCCTGCCCAAATTGTAAACGTATGGTCTAGACGATATTATGTGTTTGACAGGATGAATATCTAGATGATACGCTCATTTCACAATAGATAAATAGACAAAATCATAAGTCTATACATGAAGTGGGAACGGGCGCGAGACGCGCCCACGACGTCAAACAGGAGGCCTGAATGACCACCGGCAACGATACCGGCCGCATCCGCATGCCCATGTTCAGCGGGGCGTTCGACCGCCGCACCGTCCTGAAGCTCGGCGCCGGCGCGGCCGCCGCCACGCTCGCCGCCCCCGCCATCCTGCGCGCCGCGAGCGACACGATCCTCATCGGCGTGCCCTCGTCGCTGTCGACCCCTTACGGCGTCGCCGACGACACCGATCACCTCAACGGCACGACGCTCGCCGTCGAGGAGATCAACGCCGCCGGCGGCATTCTCGGCCGCGAGATCGAGCTCTTCGTCCCCGACGTCGACAAGCTCTCGCCGGAAAGCTGCCGCCAGGCGATCGCCGCCTGCATCGACAAGAAGGTGATGGCGATCTCCAATTCCTTCCTCTTCGCGCCGATCCCGGCGATGGACGAATCCGCCAAGTACAAGTGCCCCTATATCCAGGGCAACACCCAGCGCAACGCCACCGAGGCCTACAAGGCCGATCCGGTGAAATACAGCCACGTGCTGCAGACCGACCCCTCCGAAACAAATTACGGCTGGACCTATCCGCTGTGGCTGCAGAAGATGGAGGAGACCGGCGTCTGGAAGCCGAAGAACCGCAAGATCCACATCGTCTCCGAGCAGGTCGCCTACAACCAGACCATCCTGAAGGCGGCGAAGGAATCGATCGCGAAATTCGGCTACGAGCCGGCCGAACTCACCGACATCCAGTATCCGGTCAACGACTGGAGCCCGGTGATCAAGCGGCTGCAGGAGGTCGATGCCGGCGCGATCATGATCAACCACTGGGTCGCCGCCGAATATGCCGCCTTCTGCAAGCAGTTCGCCGCCAATCCCGTGCCGGGCGCGCTCGTCTACCTGCAATACGGTCCCTCGCAGCCGGAATTCCTCGAACTCGGCGGCAGTTCCACCGAGGGCTTCTGCTGGAGCACCGTGCTCGGCGTCTATGGCGACGAGACCGGCCAGGCCTTCCGCAAGAAATATCTCGAACGCTTCCCCGAATTCGTCGGCAATATGGGCCTCGTCTATACCGGCAACGGCTACGACATCGTCCAGTACCTGAAGCGCGCCTGGGAGGCGACCAAGGCGCCCGAGGATTTCGCCGCCAACGTCAAATGGATCCGCGAGAACCCCTATCGCGGCGTCTGCGGCATGATGGACATGAACAACGAGTACCAGGAGGCGCTGCACTATCCCGACAACGGCTTCGGCAACCAGGCGAGCGAACTGGAAAAGGGCATGAGCCAGCTCTTCGTCCAGGTGCAGAACGGCGAGCACAAGATCATCTGGCCGAACGAGATCGCCGAATCGAAGCTCCAGCCCGCCCCCTGGTGGTCTTGAGCGGCGGACGAGACCGGTGCAAGCGCCTCTTTTCTCCTGCGACAACCTTTCGCTCGACCTCGGCGGGCGCGAGGTGCTGCGCAAGATCGGCTTCTCCCTCAAAAGGGGAGAGGTCCTCGGCATCATCGGCCCGAACGGCGCCGGCAAGACCAGTCTTCTGGAAATCCTGTCGGGGCGCTACCAGCCGAAGACCGGCCGGGTCACCTTCAAGGGCGAGGACATCACCGCGCTGCCGCTGTTCAGGCGGGCGCGGCTCGGCCTCGGGCGCACCTACCAGACGCCGATCGTCTGCGAGGACCTGACGGTCGGCGAGACCTTCAAGGCCGCCCGCCAGGCGTTCCGGCCGTATCTGACGCGCTTCGACGCCGAATACGGCGCCGGCCTCGTCGATTTCGTCACGCCCCACGCCACGCCGAACGCGCGGCTGAAGACCTTCGAGCGGCGCAAGCTCCTGCTCGCCAACCTGCTGATGCGCCGGCCGGACGTCCTCCTGATGGACGAGCCGGCGGCGGGGCTGATCAATGCCGAGATCGACGAGATCGACCAGATCCTGCGCATGCTGTCGAAGGAGATGAACATCGGCGTCGTCATCGTCGAGCACCGCATGGAACTGCTCGAATCGATCGCCGACCGGGTGATGGTCATGGATGCCGGCGAGGTGATCGCGGAGGGGCTGATGCAGGACGTGATCCGCAGCCCCGCCGTGCGCGCCGCCTATTTCGAGGCCCACTGACCGGCATTCGCCGGGCCTCGTTTCGCCAGAACACGCAAGAACGCGCCGCTGCCGCACTCGCCGGCATCGGCCAGAGATCGACATGAGCGCGCCCGCATCCGTCATCGACGGGGCGAGGCGACGCCAGCGCGGGAGCACGACAACCATGACCGACGTGCTGGTCATCGACGGCCTGTCGGCCGGATACGGCCCCTTGCGGGTCATCCACGACCTCGACCTGATCATCAAGTCGGGCGAGCGCGTCGGCATCGTCGGGCTGAACGGCCACGGCAAGACGACGTTGCTCTATGCGATCGCCGGCCTCACCGGCTGGCAGCGCGGCTCGATCCGGCTCAACGGCGTCGAGATCGGCCGCACCCGCAGCCAGGGTCCCGGCCGCTACACCCACCAGATCGTCCGCCAGGGTCTCGCCATCATGCCGCAGGGCGACGAGATCTTCACCGGGCTCACCGTCGAGGAGCATCTCGACAGCGGCGCCTTCACGCCCGAGGCCTGGCGCGACCGCAAGGCGCGGAAAGAACGCGTGCTCGATCTCTTCCCCCCGCTCGCCAAGCTGATGAAGACGGCCGTCGGGCGTCTCTCCGGCGGCGAGCGCCGCATGGTGTCGATCGGCCGCGGCCTGATGACCGACGCGAAACTCTACCTCGTCGACGAACCCTCGCTCGGGCTTGCGCCGAAGATCAGCCAGAGCGTGATGGAGGCGTTGTTCTCCCTCGACCTCAAGGACAGCGCCATGTTCATCGCCGAGCAGAACGTCGCCCTCCTCGAAGGCCGTGTCGACCGCGTCATCGGCATGCATGCCGGCAAGCTGAAGGGCGAGGCCTCGTCCTCCTTCAGCATCGCCACGACCTGAACGGACACGCCCCCCATGGACATTTCCTTCATCCTCATCAACGCCGTCGTCGTCGCCTGCATCTACGGGCTGATCGCGGTCGCGGTGTCGATCACCTGGTCGAGCCTCGGCCTGATCAATCTCGGCTACGGCTTCGTCTTCTCCTTTGCCGGCTACGGTGCCTGGCTGACGGCGATCTACGTGACGAAGATGCCGCTCGTCGTCATGGCGGCCGGCATCCTTTCAGGCGCGCTCTGCGGCGTGCTGATCTGCCTCGTCGTCTTTATCCCGCTGCACGACAAGCCGAATTTCACCACGCGCGGCATGATCGGCACGCTGGCGATCAGCCTCATCGGCTCGCAGGCGCTCCTGATGCAGTTCGGGCCCCGCGCCAAGGCGCTCCCCGAATTCTTCGGCAATTGGAGTTTCAAGATCGGCGGCACGGTGCTGACCTCGGACCGCATCGGCATCGTCGTCTGCGCCTCCGCCATGCTCGCCTTCGTCGTCCTCTGGATGAAGGGCAGCCGGCGCGGCCTTGAAATCCGCGCGATGATGATGAACCCGCACGCCGCCTCGATCGTCGGCATCGGCATCCGCCGCACCGGCATCTATGTCATGGCCGTCACCGGCGCCATGGCGGGGCTCGCCGCCGTGCTTCTGTCCCAGACCTATTACGTCGCGCCCTTCAGCGGGCTGACGCCGCTGATCAAGGGCGTGTCGATTGCGCTTTGCGGCGGCCTCGGCAGCGTCCAGGGCGCCGTCATCGCCGCCGTCATCCTCGGCCTGACGGAGGCCGCGACCTCGACGCTGCTCGGCGGGCAATACGTGCTGATCACCCAGTTCCTCGTCATCATCTGCATTCTGATCGTCCGGCCCCGTGGCATTTCGGGCCTCCTCGACAAGGCACGCGAACAATGAGCGACACATTCGAACGCAAGCAGCTCCGCTGGATCAACCCGCTTGCCGTCTGGGGCACGGCGGAGGGCCTCGACGAGGTCGCCTCCGTCACGACGCCCAACCCGCGCGACGTCTGGGACGACAACACCGCCTACAAGGTGAAGACCCACAAGGTCGGACGGCTGAAGCATTACGTCGTCTGGCCGGCCCATGGCGAGACCCTCTGGTCGCGCTGGCGCTGGTGGCCTACGCGGCGTAATCTCCTGCACATCCACGGGCTCTACAACCGCAAGACGCTCAAGGCCGAGAAGAAGATTGACGACCGGCGGCCGATCTACTGGGCGCTGGCGCTCATCGTCATCGCGCTCGGGCCGCTGCTGTTTCCCGCCTCGATGCAGAACACGCTGCTGTCGGCCGGCGCGATCTTCTGCATCTTCGCCGCGATCAATGTCTGCTGGACGCTGATCGTCGGCACGGCGAGCATCTTCTCGCTGGCGACCTATGCCGTCGTCGGCGTCTCCGCCTTCATGACCACCTGGGCGTCGATCCAGTACGGCCTGCCCTGGTACACGATGCCGGTGATGGGCACGGTGATCGGCGGGGCGATGGGCGCGCTGATCGCCTTCCCGGCGCTGAGGCTCGACGGCTTCTACTACGCGCTGCTGACGCTCGGCCTCAACGAGCTCTGCCGCGTCTTCTTCACCACGTCGAAACAGTTCGGCTCGGCCTCGGGCGGCCTTTACGGCGCCGACACCTATATCCCCGACACGCTTTCGCCGCTCGCCCAGTCGCTGACCGGCTATTACGGCGCCTTCCTGCTGCTGCTCGCCGCGCTCTTCCTCTTCCGCTTCATCAACGGCAAGCGGCTCGGCCGCATCCTGCGCATGGCGCCGGAAAAGCGCGAGGCCTTCGCCCAGGCCTGCGGCGTCGACTACCGCACCGCCCGCGTGACCATCTTCCTCGTCACCTCCGCCGCGCTCGGCTTCATCGGCGGCTTCTATGCCGCGCAATATCGCGGCGTCGCCTTCTCGATCTTCTCCTTCGACACGGTGCTGCTCGGGCTCGCCATGCTGACGATCGGCGGCATCGGCAAGGCGGAAGGCGCGATCCTCGGCACGCTCGTCGTCACCTTCCTCGACAAGGTGCTGATCGAGATCGGGCCGCTGCGCTATTTCCTCATCGGCCTGATCATGCTCGCCGTCGTGCTCTTCCTCAACAAGGGCTATTTCGGCATCAAGCAGCAGTTCAACGCCTGGCGCGACAAGAAGCGCGGCGAATGGCGCTCGATGCGGGCCGAGAAGGGCGGCGAGGCGCTGCCGGAGGAAGCGACGGAGATCGACGACAAGGACGAGCTGTTCTTCCGCCGCTTCGACAAGCTGCAGCGCGATCATCTCAAAAAGATGATCTGCCCCGAGATCATCGAGGAGCACCGCCGGCGGCCGCTCGGCCAGCACAGCGAGGCGCTGGAGCGCGTGCTCTATTATTTCCGCCGCTCGCCGATGGAGGACAAATACGCCCTGCATCACATCGCCGCCACCGACCGCTACAAGATCATCGCGTTTTCGGGAAAGCGCGGCGTCTCGCCCCGCGTCGTCGAGGACCGCGAATACGAGACGATGGACGACGCCTATCACGCGATCTTCATGCGCCGCATCCACGACCTGATGGAGTCCTGACCATGTCCGAGACCCTGGACCCGACGGCCGACGTCGTCGACGGCGACATCGTCTGCCGGCAAAGTTTCGACCGGATCACCCGGCGTTATCTCCGCCAGATCGTCAGCGACGAACTGATCGAGGCGCACCGGCGCAACCCCTCCGGCCGCCCTTCGGAACCGCTCGGCCGGCTGCTCGCCTATTTTCGCCGGCTTCCGCCCGAGGGCCAGTACCTGCTCGCCGCCGTTCCCGGCGGCGGCTACCGCATCCTCAGGATGGCGAGCGCGAGCCGCGGGCGCGCCCTCCCTGCGGGCGACGAGATCTTCCCGACGCCGGATGCGGGCCACCACGGCATTTTTCTTTTGAAGCTCAAGGACATGATGGACGCTGACAATGGCTGAACAGAAGATTTTCGGTTACGCGGACAAGATCTCCGTCAGGCAGGGCGAGACCATCTCCTTCCACGTCAACGCCGACGGCGCCGACACGGCGCAGGCGCAGCTCGTCCGCCTGATCCACGGCGACAACCACAAGGACGGCCCCGGCTTCGTCGAGCGCGAGGTCGCCCATCCGGTCAACGGCGCCTGGGCGGTGAAGAAGCAGTTCACCCAGCTCGGCAACTATATCCCGATCGACGATCCCGCCGGCACGCTGAAGCTCGACGGGGCGCTGTCGCTCTTCACCTTCATCTGGCCGACCCTGCCGAGGAAGGGCAAGCGCCAGACGATCGTCGGCCGCTGGGATTCGCTCACCAACGAGGGTTTTGCCCTCGGCATCAACCCGCAGGGCCATCTCGAATTCTGGGTCGGCGATGGCAAGGAGGTCGACTACGTCACCGCCGAACTGCCACTGATCAAAAAGGTCTGGTACATGGTCGGCGCCTCCTTCGACCCGGCGACCGGCACCGCCACGCTCTACCAGCAGGGCGTGATGAACCGCTACAATTCGCTGATCGGCCCGGTCGTGCCCTACGACTTTTCCTCCCATGTCCGCACCACCTTCCGCTTCCGCCAGAAGAACCGCGCCGACATTCCCTTCATCATCGGCGGCGCCCGCGACAACCACGTGCTGCGCGGCGATTTCGTCAACGACCTCTATTCCGGCAAGATCGACCGTCCCGGCCTCTACGACCGCGTCGTCTCGCGCGAGGAATTCGACGGGATCCGCGCCGGCAAGGCACCGCCCTCTGCCGGCCTCGTCGCCTACTGGGACACCTCGGCCGGCTACACCGAGAACGGCATCACCACCCTTGTCGTCGACACCGGCCCGCACAAGCTCTCCGGCACCGGCGTGAACCACCCCGTGCGCGGCATGACCGGCTGGAACTGGAGCGGCAAGAACGACTGCTTCCGTCTCGCGCCGCACGAATATGGCGGCATCGAGTTCCATGCCGACGCGGTGACCGACTGCAAATGGCAGGTGACCAACAGCATGCGGGTCCCGGCCGACCTGCCGAGCGGCATCTATGCGATCCGGCTGCGCATCGGCCCCGGCAAGGGCTTGAGCGAGGAATACATCGTCTTCGTCGTGCGCTCGGCGACGCCGACGGCAAAACTCTGCTTCCTCGTGCCGACGGCGAGCTATCTCGCCTATGGCAACGAGACGCTCTCCTTCGACGCGCAGATCATCCAGCCGATGACCGGCCAGCCGCCCGTCGTCACCGACATCGACATCGAGACCTACGAGCATGGCGAGTTCGGCTTCTCGACCTACAACGAATTCGAGGACGGCGCCGGGGTCTGCTTCTCGTCCTACAAGCGACCGCTGATCAACATGCGGCCGAAATACCGCATGTCGAGCATGAACATCACCTGGCAGTTCCCGGCCGATCTCTCGATCGCCGCCTGGATCGACGCCATGGGCTATGACTGCGAATACATCACCGACGAGGACCTGCACAAGGAGGGCATCGACGCGATCCGCCCGTTCAACTGCATCCTGACCGGCACCCATCCGGAATATGTCTCCGAACCGATGCTCGACGCGCAGGAGGACTGGGTGAGGGAGGGCGGAAGGCTCGTCTACATGGGCGGCAACGGCTATTACTGGTGCGTCGGCTTCACGCCGGAGGATGTCGCCTGCATGGAGGTGCGCAAGCTCGACAGCGGCATGCGCGCCTGGGCGGCCAAGCCCGGCGAGCATTACCTGCAGTCGACCGGCGAGAAGAGCGGCCTGTGGCGCAACCGCGGCCGGGCGCCGCAGAAGCTGCTCGGCGTCGGCATGATCTCGGAGGGCTTCGAGACCTGCGCCCCCTACCGCAAGATGCCGGACGCCTGGCATCGCACCGTCTCCTGGATCACCGAGGGCATCGAGGGCGAGATCATCGGCGAGCGCGGCCTTGCCTATGGCGCCGCCGCCGGCATCGAGATCGACCGCTACGACCTCAGCCTCGGCACGCCGCCGCACACGAAGATCATCGCCTCGTCCGGCGGCCATTCCGACAATTACGTGCTGGTGACGGAGGAGATCCTCTATGCCTATGCCGGCATGGTCGGCTCGATCGACTACCGCATCCGCGCCGACATGACCTATTACACCAGCTTCAACCACGGCGCGGTTTTCTCCACCGGCTCGATCGGCTTCGGCCAGGCGCTGCCGGCCGACAGTTTCGAAAACAGCGCCTCGAAGCTCCTGAAGAACGTCGTCGACGCCTTCATCAAGGACGGCCCGCTGCCCGGCACGCGCTGGACGCTGGAGGAGAAGCAGTGGCGCTAGGGCATTTCCAGCCGAAGCCTGATCGCGTCGGCGTCGGAAAATGCGAAGAAAGAAGGATTTAGAGCATTTTCGGTGACCCCGTGATCACCGGAAATGCTTTAAAGCGTGTCTCGCAAAGGTGTGCAGCGGTTTTGCGAAAAGACACGCGTAAAAACAAAGACCTAAAGCGTACGAGCGAATCTGAAAGATCGCGACACGCTTTAGGACATCCGTTTTGCTCAGGTGGTTTCGCCTCGGCGTCCTAAGGCACTCGGTCAGGTTCACGCGGTCCTTCCGATCGCAGGACCACGGCATGCCGGTCGGGGATGCGTGGATGGCCTGCCTCGTCCTGCCGCCGAACGGCACGAGGCGCGCGCGATCACGGCGCCGCCGCCGTCAGGCGGAGCTTGCCATCTGCACGACTTCGAGGGCGGAGCGGGTGACGAAATCGGCGCCGATGCCCTGGAAGGCCTTGGGTTTGGCGATAACGCCGGGCCCGCCGACCGCGATGCGCGTGGCGCGCGTGGCCTGGGTGCTCTGGACGCGGCGGATCACCGCCGTGCAGGCCGCCACCTCGTCGATCCGGCCGACCGAAATGCCGAGCATCGTGTAAGGCTTGCGCGCCAGCCGCGCATAGAGGCTGTCGTCGATCTCAAGCTCGCCGCCGCCGTCCACGCTCCAGCCCATGTCGCGGAAACAGGAGGCGACGATCGACAGGCCGATCGTGTGCAGGGCGCCGGGCGTACGGGCGAGCAGGATGCTCTTGCGCCGGCCATTGTCCATCTGCGGCGCGATGCTGGCATGGGAGATGTGGTTGACGATCATGCCGAGACGCGTCGAGGCGACGGCGACCTGCATCAGGTCCGCCTCGTCGGTGCACCAGAGGTCGCCGAGCGCCGCCGCCACCGGCGCGAAAAGATGCACCGCGAGCGTGCGCACGGGAATGCCCGACCGCTGCAATTCGTCGAGGAGGCCGCGATGGTGGCGCGGGTCGGAATCGACAAGACAGGCCATGAGGCGCGGGCGGAAGGCGACGGCCTGCTCCGTGCCCGGCATCTGCCGCGCCAGGGGATGCAGCTCGGGATGCGTCAGGCTGTCCTCGCCGATCGCCCGGTCGCCGCGGCGGCCGAGGACAAGTTCGGGATGGCCTGCGCCGACGATTCCGGGCACGCTGCCACGGATGGTCCGTTCCAGAAGACGGTGGTCGCTGGCGCTCAGGTGCATGTCACCCTCCGCGCCGTCCGCTGCCGGGGTGCCATCCTTTTGTCTGCCGGGTTTTGGCGACCCTGCATCGTCCGACTGCTTCTCGGCCATCTCCCCCTCCCGGTCCTTGGCCTACGCACTCCGTCTCCGTCCCTCCGCATCAGCTTAGCGCATCGCGAGGGCGGCTTCCATAGGCTTTTCAGCCTTCGCTTTCCCACAGACATCATCGCTCATGCCGCATGGCGCTCTCTTCGATGTCCGCCTCGTCCGCAAAATGGCCGGGGAGAGGCCAGGAGCGCCTGACGAGATCCGGTCTGGTGCCCGAGGCTTGCAGGAGCAAACCGCCTTTACCGAACGACCTTCGGGACGTGATACCGCCTCTTCCGCCGCAGCGCAGGTCGACGGCGGGACGCCCCCGCTGTGATGACCGGAGGGGCTTGCCGCAGATCTTGCAAGAGGCCGGGCCCGCCTGCGACCGGCGGCATGTCCCTGCCTTGTCCACCTCTTCACGTCCGGGGAGGGGCGCGACCAGATCGTCCCGGTCATGACGGTCCAGCCTGCGAAAAGCCGCCGTCTTTTCTGCGCCGGAGCATCGCTTCGAGACCGGCAACGGTTTCGAACGATTGGAAGCCGCCGATCTCCCGCATGTCCCTTGGCACTCGACTGTTCTCGTCTTCCATGGCGTGCCGGAGGTTGCCGGTAACGGAGTGCACCGGGCAGGGATGCGGGAGCCCGTCATCGATGGCTGTTTTGATCGTTGACGGGACGGTCCTGGCGGCATCGCGATGCTTCCCTTCGGCGGGCGCTTCCGGTTCCCGGCAATCGCAGTCAGGGTCCCCGGTGCGCTCCGTAACCCGGGCGCGATAAATCCTTCCCCGATGGGAAACAGGCCGTGACGTTGCGAAAATTGGCGACAAGCCCCCCCGTGACGCGACATCATCATCGTTTCCGTGGCGTCCGCCGGATCGAGGAGGCCTGTGTCGCCGCGGCTGCCCGGGACGACACTCCGGAGGCCGGCATTTCGACCGCGGTCCGGCGGCGACCGGTCCGTCGCCGGGAGAGCGCCGGAGACGGGACGCTGGCGATCGCGTGGCGATCCTGCTAGGCATCTGGCGCAATCGAGGCGGGCGCCGGGGGTGT
Organism: Ensifer soli; assembly: GCF_041928815.1. Lineage (NCBI taxonomy): Bacteria > Pseudomonadati > Pseudomonadota > Alphaproteobacteria > Hyphomicrobiales > Rhizobiaceae > Ensifer > Ensifer soli. The sequence goes on from NZ_JBHFEI010000009.1 coordinate 280,664, forward strand.
TTCCTTGGATTTCATGAAGATACTCAAGTCCCTGGAAGAGCTTCTCTACGAGCTCGTCAGCTGGCTTGTGTTCTATCCGATCACGATGTGGCGTTCGGTCAGGCGGCCGCTGCACATGATGCGCTATGCCGATCTCGAACTGTCGGACCGCCCGGAAAGCCAGTATGACGACACGCTCAGTCCCCCGCTCTTCCTGCTGATCACGCTGCTTCTGTCGCAGGGCCTGTCGACGGCCTTCCCGACGGTCTACGATCCTTCCGAGCTTCCCAAGGCGCTGGAAAGCGGGTCCAATCTCCTGATCGCGCGGGGCGTGATCTTCGGCATCTATCCGCTCTGCATGTCCGTGGTTCTCCTGCGCCGGAAATCCGTGCCGCTGACGCGGGCGTCCCTGCGGCCGCCCTTCTTCAGCCAGTGCTTCGTCGCCGCGCCCTTCGTCTTCGTGGTCGGTCTCGCCTTCGACCTGCTGTTCATGCCGGGCGGCCAGGGCGCGGCGGCGGGAGCGGTGGTGATACTGCTCGCCATCCTCTGGTACGGCCAGGCGCAGGTACGCTGGTTCGTCCAGGATCTTTCCATCGGGGCCGGCAGGGCCTGCCTCGCCTTCGCGTCGGCATTCCTTGCCGCCACGCTCGCCGCGGCCTTCGTCACCATCCTGCTCGGGGTCGAGCTGAAGACCTGGTCGTGACGCCCGGAGCGCCTGCGGCAGGCACCGCCACGCGGCGGGCCGGAGAGCCGGCCGGTCGATCCCTCGCAACGTCCTCATCGAGGCGAAGCGCGCGCGATCCCGGACCCGCGGCACGCGATCATGGCGTGACCGGGCCGGTGTCCGATCCCCGTGGCCTCTCATGCGCCGGTGCCTGCCCTGGCGCAGACGACACGGCGCTCAGCGCTTCCAGACGGTGAGGAGCATCTCCACGAATTTCACGGCCGCCGGAGACAGGGGCGCGCTGCGGCGGCGGACGATGCCGATGGTTCGGGTGACCACGGGGTCGATGATCGGCCGGGTGACGAGATAGGGGTGCTCCTCCTGCGGCGTGGCGAGGCGCGGAAGGACGGAAATGCCGAGGCCCGCCTCGACGAGGCCCAGCGACGTGTTGAGATGGGTGACCTCGTAGAACCAGTTGAGGCGCAGATTGTGCTTGGCGAGCGCGCCGTCCAGAAGCGCGCGATTGCCGCTCGACCGGTCGACGACGACGAGCGGGTGGCCGTCGAGCTGGTGCCAATGGATCTGCGCGTGTTCCGCGAGAGGATGATCGCGGCGCATGGCGAGCACGAACGGATCGTCGAGGAGCGGTTCGAAGGAGAGATCCGGATCGGAATTGCCCATCAGGTTGATGCCGAACTCCACCTCGCCCCGCGCCACGGCCTGCAGTCCCTCATTGGCGGTCAGGTCGCGGATCCTGAGCCGGATATGCGGGTAATCCTCGCCGAAACGCCGGATGACCGTCGGCAGGAAGTAGAAGGCGGCCGTCGGCACGCAGGCCATGGTGATGAGGCCGCGCCGCTGCGATCCGCCGTCCTTCAGCGCGAACAGCGACCCGTCGAACTCCTCCAGCATGCGCCGCACCAGGGGCAGGAGCTCCTGTCCCGTCGCCGTCGCCGCCACATGCCGCGTGGTGCGGTCGAGCAGCGGCGCGCCGATCGCCAGCTCCAGTTTCTGGATCCGCCGCGTCAGGGCCGGCTGGGAAATGTGCAGCGCCTCGGCGGCGCGGTGAAAGCTCTCGAGATCGACAACGGCCTGGAACGCCCTCAGGTCGAAGATTTCGCAATTGATGCTCATTTCGCAATAAAACCCCTAAAAATTGCATTTCACAAATAAACAATAATTCCTCATGTTGCAACAACGGATCTGATTGATCCATGAATTGCAATATTCGAGGGGCTGACCATGAACGACCTGACACGCATTCCCTGTGTCCTGATGCGCGGCGGAACCTCGCGCGGCCCGTTCTTCCTCGACCGCGACCTGCCGGCCGATCGCGGGCGGCGCGATGCGACGCTGCTCTCCATCATGGGATCGGGCCATCCCCTGCAGATCGACGGCATCGGCGGCGGCAACCCGGTCACCTCGAAGGTCGCGATCATCGGTCCCGCCACGGTTCCCGGCGCGGATGTCGACTATCTCTTCGCCCAGGTGCGCACCGACCGGCAGACGGTCGACTACTCCCCCAACTGCGGCAACATGCTGGCTGCCGTCGGCCCCTTCGCGATCGAGGCGGGGCTGGTGCGCGCCGGCGAGACCAGCACGCTCGTCCGCATCCACAACGTCAACACGCACAAGATCATCGAGGCGAAGGTCCCCACGCGCCACGGGCAGGTCACCTATCTCGGCGACGCCTCCATCGACGGCGTTCCGGGCCTCGCGGCTCCGATCGCGCTCACCTTCCTGGATGCGGCGGGCGCGAAGACGGGCAAGCTGTTTCCGACCGGAAGGCCGCTGGACGTCATCGACGGCGTCGACGTCACGGCCATCGACTGCGCCATACCGATGGTCCTGATGCGGGCCGAGGATGTTGGCGTCACCGGCTATGAAAGCGCGGCGGCGCTGACCGCCAACCGCGATCTCATCGCCCGCATCACCGCCATCCGCGTGGCCGCCGGCGCCCTGATGGGAATGGGAGACGTTTCCGACATGGTCATCCCGAAACCTGTTATTGTCGCCAGGGCCCGCAGCGGCGGGACGCTTTCGGTCCGGTACTTCATGCCCAACGACTGCCACCCGGCGCTTGCGACCACCGGCGCGGTCGGCATCGCGACCGCCGCTGTCAGTGCCGGCACGGTCGCGGCCGCCGTCGCCGGCGCTGCCGATCTGCCCGCGCTCGTCCGCCTCGAGCATCCCGGCGGACGTCTCGACGTGCAGCTGGAAACGCGCAACGGCTCGACCGTCGCGGGTCTTGTCCGCACCGCCCGACGTCTTTTCGAAGGCTATGCCTTCGCCAAACCCGACGAGCGTGTCGAACACGCTGCTTAACACGCTCCGGTGAGGACCCGGAGCATTCCACAAGGAGGAGATCTCATGCGCAACCTACTTCTGGCAACCGTCTTCGGTCTGGCCATGGCAACCGCCGCCCAGGCCGAGTCCGTCCGGATGAGCGTCGGCTCGTATAACCTGAACAACCTGCCCTTCCCCGTCGCGGAGAGCCTGGGGTTTTATGAGGAGGAGGGGCTCGACGTGACGATCGAGAACTTCGCCCAGGGCGGCTCCAAGGTTCTCCAGGCGCTGGTCGCCGGCTCCACCGACGTGGCGGTCGGCTTCTACGACCATACGATCCAGATGCAGTCGCAGGGCAAGCACGTCACCGGCTTCATCCAGCTGGCCCGCAATTCCGGCCTCGTCCTCGCCGGCAAGCCGGACACGGATTTCGATCCGGCGAGGCCCGAGACGATCAAGGGCAAGAGCGTCGGCATCACCTCGCCGGGTTCGTCCTCGGACTTCTTCATCCGCTACTACCTGCAGCAGCACGGCCTGACCGACAACGACATCTCGATCATCGGCGTCGGCTCGGGCGCGGCCGCCGTCGCCGCGCTGCAGCAGGGCAAGATCGACCTGCTCGTCAATTACGATCCGGCCGCCACCATCGTGGTCGAGCGCGGCCTCGGCAGGATCCTGATCGATGCCCGAAGCGACGAGGGCGCGAAGGCCGTCTATGGCGGCATCTATCCGACCTCGGTCCTTTACGCCAACCAGGACTATATCGACGCCCATCCGGAGGTCATCCAGAAGGTGACCAATGCGACGCTGAAGGCGCTCCACTGGATGAAGGCCCATTCGGCCGAGGAGATCGTCGCCAAGCTTCCCGACGACTTCGTCTCCGGCGACAAGCAGACCTACATCAAGGCCGTCGAGAATGCGAAGGCGATCTTCTCCGAGGACGGGCGCTTCGTGCCGGCCGATCTCGAAACGCCGCTCGCCGTGCTGAAGAGCTTCAACGAAAGCGTCAGGAAGGCGACGATCGACCTTGAGACGACCTACACCAACAGGTTCGTCGAGGCCTCGACCCAGTCGACCCAGAACTGAGGAGACCCGCCATGTCCATTGCAGCAAGGAAGATCGCCGCCGTGCCTCAGGCCAGTTTGCCACCGATGGTCTCCATCGACGACGTCACGATGGCCTTCGGCGCCTTCGTCGCGGTCGAGAACGTCAACCTGACCGTCGGCGACGGCGAGTTCCTCTCGATCGTCGGCCCCACGGGATGCGGCAAGTCCACCATCCTCAACGCCATCGCGGGCCTGCTCAAGCCCGCCAAGGGGGCGGTGTCCATCGACGGCGCGACTGTCAGGTCCGTGCAGAACACCATCGGCTATCTTTTCCAGCAGGATGCCCTGCTGCCGTGGAAGACGGCCTACCAGAATGTCGAGCTCGGGCTGATGTTTCGCGGCGTGCCGGCGGACGCGCGCCGCGCCAAGGTCATGGCCTGGCTGGAGAAGGTCGGCCTAAAGGGCTTCGAGGGCCGCTTTCCCCACCAGCTTTCCGGCGGCCAGCGCAAGCGCGTGCAGATGGCGCAGGCGCTGATCACCGAGCCGAAGGTCATCCTGATGGACGAGCCCTTCTCCGCGCTCGACATCCACACGCGCCACCTGATGCAGAACGAGCTCCTGCGCCTCTGGCAGGAGGATCGCCGCGCCGTGGTCATGATCACCCATGACCTCGAGGAGGCGATCGCGCTCGGCGACCGCGTCGCCGTGCTGGCCGCGGGTCCGCGCAGCCGCGTCATCGAGAGCTTTCCCGTCGACCTGGAGCGTCCGCGCAACGTCGCCGAAATCAAGCTCGATCCGAAGTTCATGACCCTTTATCGCGACATCTGGGCGTCGCTGCGGGGCGAAGTGGAGAAGTCCTATGCCAGCCGTTAACGTTCGTCTCATCCAGGTCGCGCTGCTCGTGCTCCTTCTCGGAAGCTGGCAGATCGGCGTCGCCTCCGGCGTCATCGACCGCTTCTTCTTTCCCGCGCCGCTCGACATCGTCCAGCAGGTGATCAGCTGGGTCGTCGATCCCGGCTTCTACAAGCATGTCGGCATCACGCTGAGCGAAACCGTGCTCGGCTACCTCATCGGCACGGGGCTCGGCGTGGCCGCCGGCGTCTGGCTCGGCCTCAGCCCCTTCGTCGCCCGCATACTCGATCCCTTCATCAAGGCGGTGAACGCCATTCCCCGCGTCGTGCTTGCGCCGATTTTCGTCCTGTGGCTCGGCCTCGGCCTGTGGTCGAAGGTGGCGCTCGCCGTCACGCTCGTCTTCTTCGTCACCTTCTTCAACGCCATGCAGGGCGTGCGCGAGGTCAATCCTGTCGTCCTTTCCAACACCCGCATCCTCGGTGCCCGCCGCTCGGACCTGCTGCGCCACGTCTATTTTCCGGCCGCCGCAAGCTGGATCCTGTCGTCGCTGCGCACCTCCGTCGGCTTTGCCGTGGTCGGGGCCATCATCGGCGAATATCTCGGCGCCTCGGCCGGCCTCGGCTATCTCATTGCCCGCTCGGAAGGCAATTTCGATGCGGTCGGCGTCTTCGCCGGGATCATCATCCTCGCCGTCTTCGTCCTCATCATCGACCTCCTCCTCGACATCGCCGAAAAGCGCCTCATCACCTGGCGGCCCAAGGCCGGCGAGGAACGCCCGGCCTGACCGGGCGCGGACAGACGATCGGACGGCAACGGGCGGCGTCGGCCGCCCGTTTCCCATGCGCCGGCGGACCGCGATCGAGCCACGGCTCGATCCGCTGCACGCCGCCGGGGTTGGGGATGCCCGCGCGTCAACGGAACCAGCGTCCCGCGCCGGACCGTTCCCCTCCGATCCTCACCCGTTCGGGGGAAGACGTCGACAGGGCGGGTTGCTTATATGGCTTTCCCATGGCCTTAAGGTCTGGCGAGGGCCACCGGCGCTGGCCGAGTTTCGAACAAGGGGGCCAGATCCTTGACGCAGACACATATCGTCACGCAGGCCGGGAAGAGCTTCGATGCGCTGCTCCATACGGAACGCTGGCATGACAGCGTCGTGAGTTTCAGTTTTCCCACCAGCCCGCAGCACTACATGTGGAAGACGAAGGACATGTTCTTCTCCTTCTACACGACCTATATCAACGTCTATGCCCAGCCGGATTACGTGAACAATTTTTCACCGGTCACCGCGGCCCAGACGACGGCCATCCTGAGGGTGCTGACCGACATCACGCATCTGACCAATGTTTCGTTTCAACAGGTGGAGGAGTTTCGCTATCCCTTCGGGCCTTTCGGCGACGTGTCGGGGACACTGCGCTTCGGCCGGACGGCGAACCATCAGACGGCCTCCGCCTTCATGCCCGACGAGGCCGATCACGCCGGCGACGTCTGGTTCCGCACCGGAAAATATGACGCCCCTGTTCTCGGGAGCTATGAAGACATCACCGTGCTGCACGAGATCGGCCATGCCATGGGCCTGCGTCACGGGCACGAAGCGTCCAATCCCTACGGGGCGTTGCCCTATGCCCTCGATTCGTCGGAGTTTTCGCTCATGACCTATCGGGACTTCGTCGGTGACGACATCAGCAGTTACAGCAAGGAAACATGGGGCGGCCCGCAATCCTTCATGATGCTCGACATCGCGGCGCTGCAATATATGTATGGCGCGGATTTCAGCGCCGGCGGAGCCCCTTTCAGCGGCGATACGCGCTATTCCTTCAGCCCGACGACCGGCGAAATGTTCATCAACGGGCAGGGCCAGGGCACGCCCGGCGGCAACCGCATCTTCCGCACGATCTGGGACGGGCATGGCACCGACACCTATGATCTCTCGAACTACTCGACCGACCTCGACATCGATCTGCGGCCCGGCGAATGGTCGACCTTCGATATCAGGCAGCTGGCCGATCTTGACGGGGGACCGCGCAGTTCCGGCCTGGCGCGCGGCAACGTCGCCAACGCGCTCCTCTCCAACAACGATCCGCGCTCGTTGATCGAGAATGCCTATGGCGGCTTCGGCAACGACATCATCCGCGGCAACCAGACGGCGAACCGGCTGCAGGGCCGGGACGGCAACGATGTTCTTCTCGGCCTCGACGGCGACGACGTGCTGCAGGGCGGCTGGGGCGACGATACGCTGCGGGGCGGCGCGGGCAATGACGCGCTCTTCGGCCACTATGATTCGGACGCGCTCTATGGCGAGGAGGGCGACGACGAATTGTGGATAGATTCGCCCTTCCAGAGTGCCGGCGAGGTCTATTCCGGGGGCAGCGGCATCGACACCCTGCATGTTTCCGACAGCTACGACCTGCGCGACGCGGAGATCGGTTCGATCGAGAAGATCGAGCTCGACGAGGTTGACAGCGGGCCTGCCGTCATGGTGCTCGATGTCGCGGCATCCAGCTTCGGCGACGGATTCTGGCTGAACGGTGTCGTCTCCGGCAATTCCCTCAGGCAGGACATCCTTCGCGTCTGGATGGGCCAGGCGTCAGGCATCGACCTGTCGGGGCTGCGGCTGCTCGACTGGTCGCCGGACGACCGGTTCGACTTTGTCGGCGATGGCGACGAGGAGATCGTCACCGGCACGTTCGAGAACGACGTGTTCTCGATGGGCGGCGGACGCGACGTGCTGAACGGCGGTGCCGGGCATGACCGGCTCGATGGCGGCGCGGATGCGGACACGATGGCCGGCGGCACCGGCAACGACATCTATGTGGTCGACCATGCCGGCGACCGTGTGATCGAGCGGAAGAACGAGGGCACCGACACGATCGAGGCATCGGTTTCGTTCTCGCTGGTCGGGCAGGCGGTCGAGAACCTGACGCTGACGGGAACGGCGGCGATCGACGCCACCGGCAACAGCGGCCGCAACACCCTGAGGGGCAATGCCGCCGCCAACACGCTTGACGGCGGCACCCAAGCCGACGTGATGCGCGGCGGCGCCGGCGACGACCTCTACATCGTCGACCATGCGGGCGACAGGGTGTTCGAGAGCAGGAACGAGGGCACGGATCTGGTGCGCGCCTCGGTGAGCTTCTCCCTGGTCGGGCAGGCGATCGAGAACCTGACGCTGACGGGAAGGGCGGCGATCGACGCCACCGGCAACAGCGCCGCCAACACGCTCGTCGGTAATGCCGCCGCCAACACGCTTGACGGCGGCATCCATGCCGACGTGATGCGCGGCGGCGCCGGCAACGACATCTACATCGTCGACCATGCGGGCGACCGGGTGTTCGAGAACAGGAACGAGGGCACGGATCTGGTGCGCGCCTCGGTGCGCTTCTCCCTGGTGGGACAGGCGATCGAGAACCTGACGCTGACGGGAACGGCGGCGGTCGATGCCACCGGCAACAGCGCCGCCAACAGGATCGTCGGCAATGCGGCGGCCAATCGCCTCGACGGCCTGACGGGGCCGGACACGCTGACGGGCGGGGACGGCGAGGATGTGTTCGCCTTCAGCACCGCGCCCGGAGGCAGCAATGTCGACCGCATCACCGACTTCAGCGTCATCGACGATGTGATCCAGCTCAGCCGCGCGGTCTTCCGCACGCTTGCCGCGGGGCCGCTGGCGACGGGCTGGTTCAAGGATGTGTCGAAGGCCGCGCTCGATGCCGACGACCGGATCGTCTATGATGGCCTGACCGGCGTTCTGTCCTATGACGTCGACGGGATCGGGGACACGGTCGCGCGTCATTTCGCGGTCTTCGACGGGCGACCCACGCTGACGGCGGCGGACTTCGTCGTCGTGTGATGCCGCTGGTCCCGGTCAGGGATCCGGCGCCGGCGACCGGAGGCGCCGATCGGGCGGCAGGCGTCGTCCGTCCTGCCCCGGCGCCCTTCATGAGCGGGGAACGTCGCGCGGACAATCCCATGGAGCTCTGACGAGCCGACGAGGCCGGAACAGAACAGAAGAGCGAGCGCGCCCGACCCTGGACACGGCGCGGCGCAGGACCCGCCGCGCCCTCCGAGCAGGGCATGCTGTGGACCATTCTCTCCGGCGCGATCTGCCCGAGGACGGACACGGGCGCCGGTCTCGTCCTGCCCTGGCGGTACCGGCGCCATGCAGCAGCATCTTTGCGAGATCGGTCTCGCTGTCGATGACCGAGCCCACGCCATCCTCGACCCGACGGCATGGCACGCGACGCCGAAACCGGGCGTGCCGGACCCTCTCTCCCTGCTGTTCCCGCTGCCCCGATCACCGGAACCCACCGTACACGACAGTCATGGTGAGAACGGGATGACGTGTTGGAATTGAAGATTCTTCGCCAAAAGGATCTTCATCATGCCGACGCTTCATACCGCTCTCATGAGCACGCTCTCGACGCATTTCCGGTTGAGCAAGAGTCGGCTTCTGACGCTTGCGGTCTAGATCGCAGGCCTGGCCCAATCGCTTACGGTGAACCTGTCGCACCTGGCCAGCCATTGCCCCGGTCCTGCCAGCCATTCCTCCCATTATCGGCGGCTGCAGCGCTTCTTCCAGTTTGTCCGCCTCGAC
>NZ_JBHFEI010000010.1:0-209833 GCF_041928815.1 Ensifer soli
CTACCGCCAGCGCAATCTCGTGGAGCGGTTCTTCAATCGCATCAAACAGATGCGCGGCTTGGCAACGCGATATGACCGCCGGGCAGACAACTACCTCGCAGCACTCAAGATCGCCGCCACGAGGATGTGGATCGCATCAGCTTATGGGTCCGTGTCCTAACAAAAATGCTTGCAACAGATGATTTTGTTAGGCGCTGTAAAGCGCGGCGAGCGCCAGGAACGCGCGGACGTCCCCGGGCGTGGCAAGAGAGAGGCGGGCCGCCGTCGGCCCGGGGGGCGGGCCGACGCGGACGGAGAGGCCGCCGCGGGCGTTCGCCACGTCGAACATCGCCTCGTCGGTGACGTCGTCGCCGATGACAAAGGGCGCGCGTCCGCGGAAGGGGCCGTCTTCGAGAAAAGCGTTGACCGCAGCTCCCTTGTCGGCTTGCGACGGCCGGATCTCTGCCACCATCTTGCCGCGCTGCAGCGTCCAGCCAGGCCCGGCCTCCGCCGCCGCCCCGAGCATCAGCGCCTCGACGTCCGCCTGCCGGTCCGGCGCCAGGCGGTAATGGACGGCGATGGCCGCGTGCTTGTCTTCCACGAGCACGCCGTCCCAGGCGCCGGCCCTGGCGCTAATCGCCTGCTTCAGCCGCAGGAACCGCCCGGTCAGCGGACTTTCGTGGCGCGTGCCGTCGGAGCTGCGGCGTTCGCTGCCGTGCAGTCCGGCAACCGGAAAGCGGCGCGGCGAGAACAGCGCATCGACGAAGGCGATCGACCGGCCGGTGACGAGGGCGAGCGCGCCGCCGAGCTTGCCCGCAAGCGCGTCGAGATCGTCGGCAAGTCCCGGCGGCAGGACGACCCCGTCGGGCGTCGCGGCGAGATCCAGCAAGGTCCCGTCAACGTCGAGAAACAGCGCCCATCGATCGCACGACGCAAACAGCGCCCGGAGCTCGGACGGCTCCTTGCGCGCGGGCTCGCCGGTCGTGCCCGGCTCGACCTGTACCAAATACGACATGGCCATCTGTTTACGACAGCGGTGCCGGTGAGGCAACCATCCACGCGGCAAAAACAACCGTTCCCGCTCGATCCGCGGGCCCGGCGCTTTGTTCTCGTTCTGCAACCCGGTACGCCTGATCTGCGCGCTTTAGGTGAAGTTGTTCTTGTTTTATTCCATTCGGCATGTCACAGTTCCGGGAAACCTTGAAAGGATGCGGACGGCCTGCGGGACGGCGCCCGCGAAGGATGGGGGCGGGCATGGTGGCGCGCGTCGGGACGATCGCATTCCAGGGCATCGAGGGCGTTCCAGTCGACGTCCAGGTGATGGTCGCGCCGGGCAAGGTCGGCATGCAGATCGTCGGCCTGCCCGACAAGGCGGTGGCCGAGAGCCGCGAGCGGGTCCAGGCGGCGCTGCATGCGTCGGGCCTCGCGCTTCCGGCCAGGAAGGTGACGGTCAATCTCGCCCCGGCCGATCTGCCGAAGGAGGGAAGCCATTTCGACCTCGCCATCGCGCTCGGGCTGATGTCGGCGCTCGGCGCCGTTCCCGCCGATGCGCTCGAGCGCTATCTCGTCATCGGCGAGCTCGGCCTCGACGGAACGGTCGCGGCCGTGTCGGGGGCGCTGCCGGCGGCGATCGCCGCCAACGCGCTCGGCAAGGGGCTGATCTGCCCGGCGCCGAGCGGACCGGAGGCCGCCTGGGCCGGGGGCGCGCTCGATATCCTCGCGCCGGCGAGCCTCATCGCCCTCGCCAATCATTTTCGCGGCACGCAGATCCTGTCGCGGCCCGTTCCCTCGATCCGTGCGGAGCCGGCCGGCCTGCCGGATCTTTCCGACATCTGCGGCCAGGAGACGGCGCGCCGCGCGCTGGAGGTCGCGGCGGCGGGAGGCCACAACCTCCTGATGGTCGGGCCGCCCGGCGCGGGCAAGTCGATGCTCGCCGCGCGATTGCCGTCGATCCTGCCGCGGCTGTCGCCGGCCGAGCTGCTCGACGTCTCGATGATCCACTCGGTCGCCGGGCAGTTGCCGGGTGGCACGCTCTCCGACCGGAGGCCGTTCCGCACGCCGCATCACTCGGCGACGATGGCGGCCATGGTCGGCGGCGGCCTGCGCGCCCGCCCGGGGGAGGCGTCGCTCGCCCATCACGGCGTGCTCTTCCTCGACGAACTGCCCGAGTTCAGCCCGCAGGTGCTCGACGCCCTGCGCCAGCCGATCGAAACGGCCGAATGCATCATCGCGCGCGCCAACCACCGCGTGAGCTACCCGGCCGCCTTCCAGCTCGTCGCGGCGATGAATCCGTGCCGTTGCGGCATGGCCGGGGAGCCGGGCCATGTCTGCGCCCGCGGGCCCCGCTGCCGGACCGAATACCAGGCGCGCATCTCCGGACCGCTGATGGACCGCATCGACATCCGCATCGAGGTGCCGGCGGTCTCGGCCGCCGACATGATCCGGCCGATGGCGTCCGAGAAGAGCGCCGCCGTCGCCGCGCGGGTCGCCCGGGCGCGCGAGCGGCAGGCGGAGCGCTTCGCAAGGCTCGACGGCGGGCTTGCGCGTTGCAACGCCCGCGCGGCGACGGCGCTGGTCGAGACGATCGCCGCGCCCGACGCCGCCGGGCTGCAGCTCCTGCGCGACGCGGCGGAGAAGATGCGCTTTTCCGCCCGCGCCTATCATCGCCTGCTCAAGGTGGCGCGCACGCTTGCCGACCTCGACGGCCAGCCGACCGTCGGCCGGCTGCACGTCGCCGAGGCGATCTCCTACCGGCTCACCGGCGAGAGCCTGCCGGCGGCGGCATGAGGCCGCGTGCCGTCAGCCGCCGAGCCCGTCGAACAGCACCGTCGAGAGGTAGCGTTCGGCGAAGGAGGGGAGGATGACGACGATCGTCTTGCCGGCATTTTCCGGCCGCTGCCCGACGCGGATCGCCGCCGTCAGCGCTGCGCCCGAGGAGATGCCGACCGGAACGCCCTCCGTCCTGGCCACCTCGCGCGCCGTCTCGACGGCGGACGCGCTGTTGACGGTGACGATCTCGTCATAGATCGAGCGGTCGAGGATCGCGGGCGCGAAGCCGGCGCCGATGCCCTGGATCTTGTGCGGTCCGGGATTGCCGCCCGAGAGCACCGGCGATTCCTCCGGCTCGACCGCGACCACATGCAGGGACGGCTTCAGCCCCTTCAGCACCTGTCCCGCGCCGGTGATGGTGCCGCCGGTGCCGATGCCGGAGACGAGGATGTCGATCGCACCCTCGGTGTCGTTCCAGATCTCCTGCGCCGTCGTCTTGCGGTGGATTTCCGGATTGGCCGGGTTCTCGAACTGTTGCGGGATCACCGCGTCCGCCATGCCCGCCGCCAGTTCCTCGGCCTTGGCGATCGCGCCCTTCATGCCCTTGGGCCCTTCCGTCAGCACCAGTTCGGCGCCGAGCAGCGCCAGCATCTTGCGCCGCTCGATCGACATCGTCTCCGGCATGGTCAGGATCAGCCGGTAGCCCTTGGCGGCTGCGGCGAAGGCGAGCGCGATGCCGGTATTGCCGGAGGTCGGCTCGATGAGAACGGTCCGGCCGGGGGTGATCCTGCCGGCGGCCTCGAGCGCTTCGATCATCGCGACGCCGATGCGGTCCTTGACCGAGGCGATCGGGTTGAAGAATTCGAGCTTGGCGAGCAGGTTCGCCCGCACGCCGTGGGCGGCGGCGAGCTTGTCGAGGCGGACGATCGGCGTATCGCCGATCGTCTCGGTGATGGAGGCATAGACGCGGCCGCGTCCGGGCGTGCGGGGCTGTGACATGGGGTCTCCCTTGGGCGTGCTTCGGTTGTCGTTCCTTGAAAGGATAGGCTTTTCGCCGGGCTCCCGCCAGTGCCGCCGGCACCGTCCCGTGCCGTTCCGCCGGTGGGCGGTGACAGGCGGGCGAAGGGCTGCTACGAAGGGTGGCCGGACGGGCGCGCGCATCCGGCCACAGCGGTGCCGCCATGTCCCAGCAAGGCAGGATCCATCCCACGGTTGTCCGCCAGCGGGCGCCGTCCACCGCGCGCCTGCCCGTCGCGGTGCCCTGTGCGATCGTCCTCCTGGCACTTCTCCTGAATGGCTCCAACAGCCCGTTCGCCGTCGGTCTCGTACTGCTGCTTGCGGCGCTCGCCGTCGTCTTCGGCCTAGTCGGCGGCGTTCCGGAACGGACCCGTCGGGAATGCCTCGTGAGCATCGGCCTCCTGGCGGGGCTGAGCCTTCTTGTCCTCCTCCAGGTGGCGCCGGTCCCCGACAGCCTCGCCGCGCCCGCCTGGCGCGACCTGAGGGCGGCCGGTCTTTCGCATGCGGCCGGCCATGTCTCGGTCGCGCCGGCCGGAACGCTCGACGCCTGGCAGCGCCTCGCCCTGCCGTTCCTGGTCTTTCTCGCCGGGCTTCTCGCCTCGCGAGGCGACGCGGATGCCGCCCGCGCCTTCCGCCGCCTGACTATCGGCATCGGTCTCCTCTCCGTCGCCTGCCTGCTGCAGTTCGTCCTTTTCCCGGAGAGGCTGCTCGCCGGGGAGAAGCCGGCCTATCGCGACAACCTGACCTTCGTCTTCGTCAATCGCAACACCGCCGCCACCGCGCTCGGCCTCCTCGTGCTGATGCTCCTCGTCCGCGTGACGCAGGCATGGCGCCGGCTCGATCGGGCGGCCCTTTCCGTCGCGCTGCGCGATGGCGGCGCGCTTCCCCCGACCGTGCGGCTCCTCCCGCTTGTCGCGACGCTGGCCCTTCTTCTGCTCACCGTCACCGCGCTGGCCCTGACGCAGTCGCGCGGCGGCATCGCCGCGACGGCGGTCGCGGTCTGCGTCATGATCGGCCTGCTGGGGCGAGGGCGTCCCGGTCCGGGTCCGGGCGTCCTTCGGATCGCCGCAGGCCTCTGCCTCGCCATGGCCGCGCTTGCCGTCGCCGCGCCCCGGACGATCCTGCGCGCCGCGGAACAGGGCCTGGACGACCCACGCGTCTGCATGCTCGGCGGACTCCTGCGGGCGGCGCGGGACCATGCGTGGCTCGGCGGCGGCTTTGGAGCCTTTGCCGCGATCTTTCCGCCCTATCGCGATCCGGCCTGCGGCGTCGACGGCGTCTGGGACAAGGCGCACAACTTCTACCTCGAAGGGGTGATCGGCCTCGGCCTGCCGTTCCTGCCGGTGCTGCTGGTCGGGGGCGGCGCGCTCGCCGCCGCCTATCGCGCCGGACTTCGCGATCGTCGCACGATGGCGGCCTATCCGGCCGCCGGCCTTGCCGGCCTCGTCCTCGTCGCCGCCCATGGCCTCGTCGATTTTTCCCTGCAGATCCCCGGCATGGCCGCCTTCTATGCCCTCTTCGCCGCCCTGACGGTGACGATCGCACGCGGGCGCGCTCCGACGCGGGCCGGCCGCGCCGAGGCAGGCGGCACGCCGGAGGCGGCCCGGTGGCGGCGCACCGCCCCGGTCGTGCTTGCCTGCGGGCTGATCCTGCCCCCGGCGATCGTCATGGGAGCCCGGGGCATGGCGGAGGCCGCGTCGCATTCGGAGCTGCGGGCGACCGCGCGCCGCCTCGATGCCGGCATGGCCGTCGATCCGGCCGTGCTGGACAGGCTGGCGGACGCGGCCGTGCCGGCGCGGTCTGCCACCTGCGACGGCACGATCCTACGCGCCGCGCTGACCGTCTTCCTCGCCGGCCTCGACGTCACCGGTCGCGAGCGGGACCATGGGGCGTGGGCCAGCCGCGTGGATCGCGCGGAACGGCATGTGCGCCACGCCCTGTCCTGCGCGCCGGCCGATGGTCTGTTCTGGCTGCGCCTCGCCATGCTGCGCCAGGCCGGCGGCGAGCGGGCGGACGAGCAGGCGATGCTGATGGCCTTCGCCCGCAAGGCGGCCCCGGCCGAGCGCCGTCCCCTGACGGGGCGGCTGGTTCACTGGAGCCGCCTGTCGCCGGCGACGGTCGCCCGCGCCCGTGCCGTCGCGCTCGCCGATCTCGGTGACGGGCTCGCCTTCCTGCCGGTGTCCGATCTGCGGGTGGCGCTAGAGGGGCGCTCGCCCGCCGTCGAGGCGCTTGTCCGCCGGCTGCTGCCGGGGATGGGCGCGCTGCGCCGGGCCATCCTGGCACAGGCGTTTCCGGACCTCGCCGGCAAGGCCCTCGAAAAGAGCGCCCGCGTCGTCCCGCCGCCCTGATCCCGGCGCTTCAGCGCCCAGCAAGGCGCGGGGCCATGCCGCGCGCCGCGCTGGCGAAGGCGGCGGTCAGCTGGCCGAGCGCCTCCTCGTCATGGGTGAAGCCGATATACATCCGGCCGAAGGGCGAGGGGAGGACGAGGGCGCCGGCACGGCGCAGCTCGGCGTGGAGGGCGGCCGACAGGGATGCGTCGGCCAAGCGCGCGGCCTCCTCGTAGGTCGTCGGCGGCCGGGGCGCGAACCAGAGGCTGAAGACGGTGCCGTGGCCGGAGGTCGAGATGTCCGCGCCATGCTGCGAAAAGCCGCGGGCGATGTCGCGGCGCAGCGCATCCCCCCGCGCCGTCAGGGCGGGATAGTCGCAGTCCTTAAGCACGGCGAGCGTTGCCGTGACCGCGGCGGCCGCCATCGGATTGCCGCTGAAGGTTCCGAAGCGGGCGACCCGGCCGTCCTCGAGCGCCGCCATCACCGCCGGCTTGCCGGCGACGGCGCCGACCGGGAAGCCGCTGGCGATCGCCTTGCCGAGCGTGGCGATGTCCGGGTCGAGGCCGTGATGGTGGGCCGAAAGCCCGGCGCAGAGCCGCATCCCCATCAGAACCTCGTCGGAGATGACGAGGGCGCCGTGGCGGCGCGCGGTCTCCTGCAGGTGCAGGAGATAGCCGGGTTCGGGAACGATGCTGCCGGCATTGGCGAGCAGCGGCTCGACGATGACGGCGGCGATGTC
Organism: Ensifer soli; assembly: GCF_041928815.1. NCBI lineage: Bacteria > Pseudomonadati > Pseudomonadota > Alphaproteobacteria > Hyphomicrobiales > Rhizobiaceae > Ensifer > Ensifer soli. Next base: position 6,832 of record NZ_JBHFEI010000010.1, read on the forward strand.
GTCGTCTTCGGCGAAGAGCCGTTCGGTGTCGGCCGTGTCGTTGTAGCGCAGCAGCGTCACCGTCCCGTTCGTGGGCCGCGCCGCGCCGTCAAAGGCCGCGTCCGGCGCGCCCGCGCCGCCAAAGAGGATATCGCCGAGCCAGCCGTCATATCCGGCGCCGATCTTGGCGATCTTCCGCCGCCCGGTGACCGCGCGCGCCAGCCGGCAGGCGAGATGCACCGCCTCGCTGCCGGAATTGGAAAAGACGATCTTCGACAGCGGGCCCGAGAGGCCGGCGAGTGCCGCCGCCGCCTGTTCCTCGCCGTCATGGGCGAAGGCGGGCGACGGGTTGGTCTCGAGCGCATGGCGCACCGCCGCGACGACGGCCGGATGGGCGTGGCCGAGGATGGTGGCGCCGATGCCGAGCGAGGTGTCGACATAGCGCCGCCCGTCCCGCCCCCAGAGATAGGGGCCGGCGGAACGCGCGGCGACGAAGGTTTCGCCGGTGGTTTCGGGAAGGACGCGCGCCAGGCTGGACACCTGGCCGACGAGGTGGCGCATGTCGGTCTCCGCGAAGGGAAGGATGAGGGTCAGACGATGAACCGGTCGGCATAGGCCGCGCCGAGGCCGACCGCGTCGAAATGCCGGCGCATCGCCGCGATCTTGGTGAAGACGTCCTCATAGGCGAGCGCCTCGCCGAAGGGGTCGACATAGATGTAGCCGCCGGTGACGTGGAACAGCGTCATCATTTCCGCGACGTCGTCCGGCACGACCAGCGTGTGCACCTCGCCCGGCGGCTCGAAGGCGAGGTCGCCTTCCTCGGCGATCCAGTCGTGTTCGAGGTAGCGCCATTTTCCCCTGAGCGTGGTGGCGACGACCGGCCCGGCATGGCGGTGACGCGACAGCACGCCGGCCTTGCGCACCCTGAGGATGTTGACGAAATAGCCGTGGCTGGCGCTCATCACCAGCGGGCGGAAGGCGACGCCCTCGCCCTGCGGCACCCAGAGCCGCTCGTCGCAGTCGGGGTCGAGCGCATCCTTGATCAGGATCTCCACCTTGACCCCGTAGGCCTGCGGCAGCTGGTAGGCGATCTTCAGCCGGTCGGGCACGCGCGGGGCCGCGCGTTCGATCTCGGTCTTGGTCATGGTGTCGTCTCCCGTTGTTTTCATGTTATCGACCGGCAAGATGCGCGCGCCGTTCCGCGGTGCGCGCCGCGTCCACCCTCGTCGCCTCCGTCACGCTGTCGCTGTCGAAGACGACGCCATAGACGTCGCGGGCGCGCTCGATCGTCTCGTAGCGCTCCAGCACGTCGTAGAGCACCTTCTCCGGCTGGCGTTCGAGCGGCGAGCCGTAGCCGCCGCCCGAGCAGTCGATGCCGCGCAAGAGGTCGCTCGGCCCGAGATCGACGCGCGCCGCGTTCGGCAGAACCCGCGTCGCGCCGTCGCCGCGCACGACATAGCGCGCCGCCGGCGTCCCGTCCGCGCCGCCCTGCACGCCCTTCGGCGGCACTTCCTGGCCGTCGCCGGGATAGATCACCGTCATCGACGGCGCGCGGATCGAAAATTCGAGCACGGCGGCCGGCGCGCCGCGAAACCGTCCCGCGCCGCCCGTGCCGGGGATCAGCGCCAGCCGCCTCAGTTCCATCGGATGCTTCAGCTCGTCGATCTCGACGGAATCGCGGTACATCAGCCCGGCGACGACGGGGATACCCTGCGTCACCCAGCCGTCCGCCGTCGGCGAGGCCGGGCCGCCATTGATGCTGAGATGCAGCTGGTTGACGAAGGGCTGGTCGCCGAAGCGCGGATCCCGGCCCGAGACCACCGCCATGCCGATGCCGAGCCCGACCGCGCCTTCCGCCAGCCCGTTGCCGTCGCCGAGCGCGGCGAAGGCGGCGCCCGTCAGGTTGACCATCCGGTCGGAGACATTGGTGGTGGCGACCGAACAGCAATGCGGGAATTTCGGTTTGCCGGCGACCGCCCCTTCCCGCAAGTGCACCCGCACCCGGCGAAACGCCCCGGCATTCTGCGGAATGTCGCCCTTCAGGCTATTGAACAGGCCGGCGAGCACGGCGGACGTCGCCGTCGCCTCGCTCTGGTTGTAGCCGCAGTCGACATTGTCGATGTTGTCTGTGAGATCGATGTCGATCATCGCGGCGTCAGGGTCGACGGCGATCGTCACCGTCAGCGGGATGCCGTCGGGCAGGAAGGACGTCGAATCGTGCCGGCCGGTGTTGGTGAGGCGCGCCGCCGGCATCGAGCGGACGGCATTGACCATGCGCTGCTCCGAATAGTCGAGCCAGCTCGCAATGAAGGTCCGGATCGTCTGACGGCCGTATTTGGCGCAGAGTTCCTTCAGCCGCCGCTCGGCGATGCGGGCCGAGCTGATGCCGGCGAGGAAATCGCCGTACCACTGGCCGGGCACGCGGATGCGCGTCTCCATCATGCGCACGACGTCGCCGACCATCTTGTAGTCGCGCTGGATGCGGGTTGCCGGGAAGATCAGCGCGCCTTCCTCGTAGACGTCCTTCGCCGCCGCCATGTAGGTGGTCGGCAGGGAATTGCCGCAATCGGCCTGGTGGGCCTTGGCGACCGCCGTGAACAGGTGCTCGCCCTCGAAGAAGACGGGCACCATGAAGGCATGGTCGGCGGCGTGGGTGTTGCCGGTATAGGGATCGTTGTGCAGATAGCAGTCGCCCTCCGCGATGTCGGGATGGTTCTCGCACATGGTGCGGGTCTGCATGTCGGTGCCGAAGATGTGGATCGGCAGGCCTTCCGCGCAGGCGAGAAGCTGGTTGTCGCCGGTGACGATGGCGCAGGAAAAGTCGCGCGCCGAATTGATCACCGCCGAGCGCGCGGTGCGCAGGAGCGTGTTGGTCATCTCGCGCACGATCCCGTCGATGCGGTTGGCGATGACGGCGGTCAGCACGGGGTCGAGGGTCTCGGTGGTCATGGCGGATCTCCCTCAGAACGTCAAAAGGTAATGGCCGTTGGCGGTGACATGCGCCTGCATGCCGGGAAAGACGACGATGGTCGTCGTCGGTTCCTCGATGATGCAGGGCCCCTCGACGGTCATGCCGGGGCGGATCGCCGCGTCGCGGTAGACCGGTGTCGTCACCGGATCGGCCGCGCCGAAGAAGGCGGGCCGGGCGTGGGCGTGGGCGTCGACGCCGGCGGAGGGCGCCGTCGCAGCACGTCCCGTGAGCGCGATGCCGGTCGCGACGCCGAGGCGCGCCTTCCAGCTCAGGAATTCGATGGCGCTTCCCGTGTCGCGCAGTTCGAACAGCCGCTCATGGGTGCGGTGGAAGGATTCGACGAGCGCCGCGCGGTTTTCCGGCCGCGTCAGGTCAGGGTCGGGCACCGGGGTCGAGATCTCCCAGACCTGGCTCGCATAGCGCGCCTCGACCAGATAGTCGACGGTGACGGGGATGTCCGGCGGCACATTGGCGAGGCCGGCGCGGAACGCGTCCAGCTTGTCCGACAGGGCTTTCAGCGTGGCTGCGGCGCGCGCGCCGTCGAAGGCGGCGCTGGTGGTGAACATCGTCATCGATTCCTCGGTGAGGATGTTGGCGAAATGCATGCCCGAGGCCGACAGCGCCGAGGCCTGTTTCGGGATCAGCACGCGGCGGCAGTTGAGCTCGCGGGCGATCAACAGGATGTTGATGCCGGCCGCACCCCCGCCGGCGACGATGACGCTGTCGGCCGGATTGATGCCCTCGGCGATGGTGATGTCGTGGATCGCCTTGATCATCACCTCGGAGGCGAGGTTGAGGATGCCGTAGGCCGCCTGCTCGACCGACTGGCCGAGTTTTTCCGCGACCGCGCCGACCGCCTGCCGGGCCGCCGCGACGTCGAGCGTCATGCGGCCGCCGAGGAAGTAGTCGGGGTCGAAATAGCCGAGCACTGAGGCCGCGTCCGAGACGGTGGCGTCCGTGCCGCCGCGGCCGTAGCAGGCCGGTCCCGGCACGGAGCCCGCCGATTGCGGCCCGACGCGGAGCAGCCCGCCATCGTCGATCCAGGCGATCGAGCCGCCGCCGGCGCCGACCGAGCGAATGTCGACCGAGGACATGCCGAGCAGGTGGCCGGTCCAGGTGCCGCCGAGCCAGGTGTCGCGCGAATAGACGAGCTGGCCGTCGCGCACCAGCCCGACGTCGAAGGTGGTGCCGCCGGTGTCGCAGATGATGACGTCGCCGCCGCAATGTTCCAGCTCGCTGAAGCTGCGCGCGGCGACCGGCGCCATGGAGGGACCCGATTTCGCCAGCTGGATCGGCTTGGCGATGACGTCCGAGATCTGGTTGCAGCCGCCGATCGAGGTGGAGACGAGGATGTCGGCGGCGCATCCGGCGGCGCGCAGGTCGTCCTCGAGCCGGCCGAGATGGTCCTGCATCAGCGGCTTCAGCGAGGCGTCGATCGCGGTCGCCGAGGCGCGGCGATATTCGCGGATGATCGGGATCAGCTGGTGCGACAGGGTGTAGGGCACGCCCGGCAGGTGTTCGTCGAGAAGTTCGGCGACCTTAAGTTCATGCACCGGATTGGCGATCGACCAGAGGAAGGAGACGGCGACGGCCTGATAGCCGTCCTCCTTCAGCTGCTTCAGCACGCCGATCGCCTGCGCCTCGTCGAGCGCGCGCGAGATGCCGCCCTCGGCATTGATGCGCTCGGCGATCTCGAAGGTGCGCCGGCGCGGGATGTAGGGCTCCGGGAAGACCTGCGTGAAATCATGCGGATTGCGCTTACCGCCCTCCTTGAACACCAGCGTGTCGGGAAAGCCGTCGGTGGTGAGGAAGGCGGTCTTGGCGCCGCTGCGCGTGACGATGGCGTTGGTCGCCCGCGTCGTGCCGTAGATGAAGAGCGAGGTTTCCCTGAGGAGGTCGTCGAGCGTCAGGCCGAGCTGGCGGGCGGCATCGGCGATCGAATTGGAGAGGCCGGTGAAGGCCCGCTCCGGCGTCGTCAGCGACTTGCCGACGGTGAGGTTTCCTGCCGCGTCCGAGACGACCACATCGGTGAAGGTGCCGCCCGTGTCGACGGAAATGCGATAGGCCATGCGCGCTGCTCCGGCTGATTTTTATGTTCCCGGAGAGTAGGGAAGCCTGTTTTCAGGCGCTTGGGAAGGCGATACCGGGGGAGTGGTGCGTATACTCACCATCGGCCGCCGCCTTCCGCGGCCTCAATAGGTCGGCGGCGTGATGGCGCTGACGATCTCGCTGGTTGCGTCGGCGACGTTGCGGAAGCGATGCGGCTCGCGGCTGTCGAAGTAGTAGCCGTCGCCGGGCTTCAGCACGCGCTTCTGGCTGCCCACCGTCACCTCGATCGCGCCCGACAGGACCATGCCGGATTCCTGCGCCGAATGGGTGAATTCCTCGCCGGTGTCGGCACCGATCGCATAGGTCTCGTGCAGCATCAGAAGATGCCGGTTCGGGTGTTCGAGGCCGATCACCCGGTGGGAAATCGTCTCGCTCTTGCCGATCTCGACGAATTCCTGCGCCGTGTAGAAGGGTTTCGGCGGCAGGTTGGAGTTAAGATCGGTGAAGAAGCCGGTCAGCGTCGTGCCGAGCGCGTCGAGGATGGCGCCGAGCGTGTCGATCGAGGGACTCATCCGGTCGCGCTCGATCAGCGAGATGGTCGAATGGGACATGCCGGAGCGGATGGCGAGTTCGCGCAGGCCCAGGGCGCGGCGCCGGCGCAATTCCTTGAGTTTCGGCCCGATCTTCGGCATGGCTGTCGTCCCCGGTGTCCGCAGCGGGATCCTCTGTTGAGGATAATAGACAGGGGAAGGCGGTCCCTGTCAATCCGCCCATGCCGCACTGCAGCAAAAGGGGGCGGGCCGTCTCAGCGCAGCAGGGTCTCGGCGATGCGCGCGGCTTCCGCGACATGGGCCCGGCAGGCCGTGGCCGCGGCCTCCGGGTCGTTCAGCGCGATCGCGGCGTAGATCTCGCGGATGCGCGCCGGGCCGGAGACCGTGCGGTTCGCCGTCGACAGCGTCATCACCCGGAGCCGGGAGATACGGCTGTTCAGCCGGTTGACGATCTCCCAGGCGATCGTATGGCCGCTGGTCTCGAAGATGATGCGGTAGAATTCGTGGGTGACGTCGAGGATCGCCGGCGGCGACTGCGTCTTCGAGGTCGTGTCGAGGTCGGCGAGCACGGCGGCAAGCCGGGCCTTGACCACGGCGTCGGCCGAGCGGGCGCATTCGGCGGCGGCGGCCGATTCCAGCGCCGAGCGGATCTCGTAGATCTGCCGCGCGTCATCCCATGAGAGCCGCGCGACGCTCGGTCCCTGCTTGGCGACGGCGTCGACGAGGCCCTCCGATTCCAGATGGCGGATCACCTCGCGGATCACGGAACGCGAGACGCCGAGCTGGTCGCAGAGCGTGCGTTCCACCAGCCGCTGCCCCGGCTCGAACAGGCCGGAGATGATGGCGCGGCGCATGCGGTCGAGCGCGATCTCGCGCAGCGTCGCGGGCGGTGTTTCGATCCTGAGGCCGGCGAGGCCGTCATCCGTGTTTGCCATGCTTCCTCCTCTAGCCGCGAAAAATCCGTCCTGCAAGCTCTTGACACGTCGTATTATGGTATACCAACATACGATCATCGTCGATGAGGTTGGACCGCCATGGCCATTGAGATCCGGAAAACGCTTCTTCATGTGGAAAGGACGCTGATCGAAGGCGGCAGGGCGGCCGAGGTGCCGCTGACGCTGATCGCGGCGATCGCCGTGGTGAAGAACCCCTGGGCCGGACGCGGTTTCGTCGAGGACCTGAAGCCGGAGATCCACGCCGCCGCGCCCGTGCTCGGCGCGCTCCTGACGCGGATGATCCTCGAGACGGCCGGCTCCGGCGAGGCGGTCGAGGCCTATGGCAAGTCGGCGGTGGTCGGCCTTTCCGGCGAGATCGAGCATGCCTCGGCGCTGATCCACACGCTGCGCTTCGGCAACCACTACCGTCAGGCGGTGGGCGCGAAATCCTACCTCGCCTTCTGCAACACGCGCGGGCCCGCCAATGCGCCGGTGATGATCCCGCTGATGGACAAGAACGACGAGGGCCGCCGCTCGCACTACCTCACCATCCAGTGCGCCGTGCCGGATGCGCCGGCCGCCGACGAGATCGTCGTCGCCCTCGGCGCCTCGATCGGTGGCCGTCCGCATCACCGCATCGGCGACCGCTACCAGGACCTGAAGGATCTCGGCCACGATGTCAGCAATCCGGCAGCGGTCTGAGACGCCCTGCGGCGTCGCCTATGCGACGGCGGGCACCGGCGAGCCGCTGGTGCTGCTGCATGGCGTCGGCATGCGGGCGGAGGCCTGGGCGCCGCAGATCGCGGCGCTCGCGGAGCGCTTCACCGTGATCGCCGTCGACCTGCCCGGCCACGGACAAAGCGCCGCCCTGCCGAAGGGCGCGCGCCTGCCGGATTTCGTCGCCCGGCTGAAGACGTTTCTCGGCGAACTCGGGCCGGGACCCGTCAGCCTCGCCGGCCATTCGATGGGCGCGCTGATCGCCGGCGGGCTCGCGGTCGAGGCGCCGAGGCGGGTGCGCCGCGTGGCGCTGCTGAACGGTGTCTTCCGCCGTGACGCGCAGGCGCGCGGCGCGGTCGAGGCGCGGGCACGCGACATCCTGACGGGCGATTTCGATCGGGAAGCCCCGCTCGGCCGCTGGTTCGGCCCCGGCCACGAGCATGAGGAGGCCTTCGTGCTGACGCGCCGGCTTTTGTCGGAGGTGGATGCGCAGGGCTATGCCACCGCCTATGCCGCCTTCGCGACCGGTGACGACGTCTATGCCGGCCGCTTCGGTGCGATCCGCTGCCCGGCCCTGTTCCTGACCGGTGCCGACGATCCGAACTCGACGCCGGAGATGAGCCTTGCCATGGCGGAGGCCGCCGACGACGGCGCGGCGGTGGTGATCGAAGGCCATCGCCACATGGTCAACCTGACGGCGCCCGATGCCGTCAATGCCGCGCTCGTCGCCTGGATGGCGCGGACACCGAAGGAGGAGGCCGCATGAGCATCGATCCGCGCGCGTTGCGCGACGCCTTCGGCGCGTTCCTGACCGGGGTCACGGTCGTGACCAGCCGCAACGCGGCCGGCGCCCCGATCGGCTTCACCGCCAATTCCTTCGCCAGCGTTTCCCTCGATCCGCCGCTGCTGCTCGTCTGCATCGCGAAAAGCTCGCGCAATTTCGAGGCCGTGACCGGGGCTTCCGGCTTCGCCGTCAACATCCTCTCCGAGGGGCAGAAGGATGTCTCCAACACTTTTGCCCGGCCGAGCGAGGACCGTTTCGCCACCGTCGGCTGGTCGGACGGTCCGCATGGCGCGCCCGTCCTTGCCGACGTCGCCGCCTGGTTCGACTGCTCGATGCATGAGATCGTCGATGCCGGCGACCATGCGATCCTGATCGGCCGCGTCGAGGCCTTCGGCAATGCCGGCACCACCGGGCTCGGCTATCAGCGCGGCGCCTATTTCTTCCCCGGCGCCTCGGAGCGCGCCCTGGTCGCAAGCCAGGACATGCCGCAGGTGATCGGCGCGGTCGCCGAGCGCGACGGCGCGATCCTGCTGGTCGAGGCGGGCGAAGGCAGGCTGAAGCTGCCCGCCTTCGCGCTGACGGCGGAGGACGGCCCGGATGCGTTCGGCACGCGGCTTTCCGAACTGACCGGCCTCGCCGTGCAGCCGGGGCTGATCTATTCCGTCTATGACGACCGTAAGGCGATGCGCCGGCATGTCGTCTATCGGGCCGTGCTCGGCGAGGGGGAGCCGGTCGCCGGCCGCTTCTTCCCCGCCGCCGATCTGCCGATCGACCGGATCGCCGACAGCGCCGAGCGCGATCTCGTCCGGCGGTATGCCGCGGAAAGCCGGTTCGGCAATTTCGGCGTCTATGTCGGCGATCAGGACAGGGGCCGGGTCCATGCCCAGCCGGTGAAGGAACCGCAGCGATGAAATTCTCCCTCTTCGTCCACATGGAACGGCTGAACGCCGAACAGAGCCACAGGGAACTCTATGAGGAATTCGTGGCGCTCGCCGAGATCGCCGACCGCGGCGGCATGCATGCGGTGTGGACCGGCGAGCATCACGGCATGGATTTCACCATCGCGCCGAACCCCTTCATCAACCTCGCCGATCTGGCGCGGCGTACGACGAATGTGCGCCTCGGTACCGGCACGGTGATCGCGCCCTTCTGGCATCCGATCAAGCTCGCCGGCGAGGCGGCGATGACCGACATCATCTGCAACGGCCGGCTCGACATCGGCATCGCGCGCGGCGCCTACAGTTTCGAATATGAGCGGCTCCATCCCGGCCTCGACGCCTGGGGTGCGGGCCAGCGCATGCGCGAGCTGGTGCCGGCGATCAAGGGTCTCTGGGCCGGCGACTATGCCCATGAGGGCGAGTTCTACCAGTTCCCGAAGACGAGCTCGGCGCCGAAGCCGCTGCAACAGCCGCATCCGCCGCTCTGGATCGCCGCGCGTGACCCGAACAGCCACGAATTCGCCGTCGCCTCCGGCTGCAACGTGCAGGTGACGCCGCTCGCCAATGGCGAGGCCGAGATCGAAAGCCTGATGGAGCGCTTCAACGCGGCCTGTGAAAAATTCCCAGACGTTGCGCGGCCGAAGATCATGCTGCTGCTGCACACCTATGTCGGCGCCGACGCGGCGGACGTCGAGCAGGCGCTGAAGGAGGTCAGCACCTATTACAACTATTTCTTCGCCTGGTTCAAAAACCAGCGGCCGATCCGCCAGGGCCTGATCGAGACCCTGAGCGCGGAGGAGCTTGCCGCCAATCCAAACCTCGCGCCGGAGGTGATGCGCGCCAACATGCCGCTCGGCACGGCGGACCAGGTGATTGCCCGCCTCAAGGTCTATGAGGCGCTCGGCTATGACGAATATTCGCTGTGGATCGACACCGGCATGAGCTTTGAGCGCAAGAAGGCCTCGCTCGAACGCTTCATCGCCGACGTCATGCCGGCATTCGGGTAAGGGGCACGGTGATGCGGCGGTTCCAGCAGTATATCGACGGCGCCTTCGACGACGGCAGCGGCCGTTTCGACAGCATCGATCCGGCGACCGGCGCGGTCTGGGCCGAGATGCCCGAGGCGCGGGAAGTCGATGTCGACCGCGCGGTGACGGCGGCGGAGCGGGCGCTGTGGTCCGGCCCCTGGGCGGCGATGACAGCGACGCAGCGCGGAAAGCTGCTCTATCGCCTTGCCGATCTCGTCGCCGCCAATGCGCAGGAACTGGCGGAACTCGAGACCCGCGACACGGGAAAGATCATTCGCGAGACCTCGGCGCAGATCGCCTATGTCGCCGACTATTACCGCTACTATGCAGGCCTCGCCGACAAGATCGAGGGCGCCTACCTGCCGATCGACAAGGCGGACATGGATGTCTGGCTCCGGCGCGAGCCGGTCGGCGTCGTCGCCGCGATCGTGCCGTGGAACAGCCAGCTGTTTCTCTCGGCCGTCAAGCTCGGCCCGGCGCTCGCCGCCGGCTGCACGCTGGTGGTCAAGGCGTCCGAGGACGGTCCGGCGCCGCTGCTCGCCTTCGCCCGGCTGGTGCAGGAGGCGGGCTTTCCGGCCGGCGTCGTCAATATCCTCACCGGCTTCGGTCCTGCCTGCGGCAGCGCGCTGACCTGCCATCCGAAAATCGCCCATATCGCCTTTACCGGCGGGCCGGGAACGGCGGCGGCGGTCGTGCGCAACTCGGCGGAAAACCTCGCCTCGACTTCGCTCGAACTCGGCGGCAAATCGCCCTTCGTCGTCTTCGCCGATGCCGATCTGGAAAGTGCCGCCAACGCTCAAGTTTCCGGCATTTTTGCCGCGACCGGCCAGAGCTGCGTCGCCGGCTCGCGCCTGATCGTCGAGGCCTCGATCAAGGAGCGCTTCCTCGCCATCCTCAAATCCCGCGCGGAAGCGATCCGCATCGGCTCGCCGCTCGACATGGCGACGGAGGTCGGCCCGCTCTGCACAAGCCGGCAGCGGGCGCTGATCGAGACGGTGGTGGAGGCGAGCCTCAAGGCCGGCGCGAGGCTCGTCACCGGCGGCGCGACGCCAGGCACCTCCGGCTTCTACTATCCGCCGACCGTGATCGACTGCGACGGCGTCTCGGCCGCGTCCGTCGAGACGGAACTCTTCGGCCCGGTGCTCTCCGTCCTCTCCTTCGAGACGGAGGAGGAGGCGGTACGGCTCGCCAACGACACGCGTTTCGGTCTGGCGAGCGGCGTCTTCACCACCAATCTCGCCCGGGCCCACCGCATGGTGAAGCGCATCCGCGCCGGCGTCGTCTGGGTCAACACCTACCGCGCCGTCTCGCCGATCGCGCCTTTCGGCGGCTTCGGCCAGTCCGGCCACGGCCGCGAGGGCGGGCTTGCCGCCGCGCTCGACTACACGCGCACGAAAACCGTCTGGGTTCGCACCTCCGACGATCCGATCCCCGATCCCTTCGTCATGCGGTGAGGACCATGTACACCGAGATCCGCACCTGCCGGCCGACGATCGGCGCCGTTCCCGACAGTCTCGACGTGGTCGGCGAGACCGGCATCGCCATCGAGACGTACCATCTCGGCCATCTCGTCGGTTCTTGTTTCTCCGAGACCGGCCCGATCAACGAGATCGTCCCCATCCGGGCCTTTTCGAGCCTCGACGACCGGCAGGCGTGCCGCGCAGCGCTGATGGCCGAGTCCGAATGGCGCGCCCTCCTGCCGGCGTTCCGCGACCCGGTCGAGGTCGCCGACATCGGGATGCTGCGGCCCGCCGCCGCCCGGCCGCGCCGCCTGACCTTCTGAGACTCCGACGATCATCATAACAAGGAGAATGGGAACATGAACAAGACACTGGCCATCGCAACGCTTGCAGCCGCGCTCTCGCTCGCCACCGCCGTCCGCGCCGAGGACATGGTGTTCACCAGCTGGGGCGGCACCACGCAGGACGCGCAGAAGACCTACTGGGCCGACGGCTTCACCGAGGCGAGCAAGGTCAACGTCGTGCAGGACGGCCCGACCGACTACGGCAAGATCAAGGCCATGGTCGAGGCCGGCAACGTCACCTGGGACGTCGTCGACGTCGAGGGCGACTATGCCGTGCAGGCCGGCAAGGCCGGACTTCTCGAAAAGCTCGACTTCTCCGTCATCGACAAGTCGAAGCTCGACCCGCGCTTCGTCACCGATTACTCGGTCGGCAGCTTCTATTATTCCTTCGTCATCGGCTGCAACAAGGATGCGGTCGCCGCCTGCCCGAAGACCTGGGCAGACCTCTTCGACACGGCGAAATTTCCCGGCAAGCGCAGCTTCTACAAGTGGTCGGCGCCGGGCGTGATCGAGGCGGCGCTGCTCGCCGACGGCGTTGCCGCCGACATGCTCTATCCGCTCGATCTCGACCGGGCCTTCAAGAAGCTCGACACGATCAAGGCCGACATCATCTGGTGGGACGGGGGTGCGGCCTCGCAGCAGCTCCTCGCCTCGGCCGAGGCGCCGTTCGGCTCCTTCTGGAACGGCCGTCTGACCGCACTGGCAGCGACCGGCGTCAATGTCGAGACGTCGTGGGAGCAGAACATCACCGCCGCCGACGCCCTCGTCGTGCCGAAGGGGACGAAGAACCTCAAGGCGGCGATGCAGTTCATCGCCCACGCGACCTCCGATGCCGCACAGGCCTCGTTCGCCACCGAGACCGGCTATGCGCCGATCAACCTCGATGCGAGCGCGCTGATGGATCCGAAGCTGCGCGAGACGCTGCCGGACATGCAGGCGGCAAGCCAGGTCAATGCCGACATGACCTACTGGGCGGAGAACCGGGACGCGATCGGCGAGCGCTGGTACGCCTGGCAGGCGAAGTAAGCGGCGGCATCGCCCTTCCTTCGCCCTGCGGGCAAGGGGAGGGCGGCCCGCGCGGCCTCCTTTTCAAAGCCACGGGAACCGAGCGCATGAGCACCATCGATACCGGCCTTGCGCCATCGCCGCGATCACGGTGCGGCAGCGGCTTCTCCCATGTCGCGCCGGCGCTGGTGCTCGTCGCCCTGTTCTTCGTCGCGCCGGTCATGGCGCTGCTGCTGCGCAGCGTCACCGAACCGGAGCTCGGCCTGCAGAATTACGCGCAGCTGCTCGGCACCACGACCTATGTGCGGATCTTCCTCAACACCTTCCTCGTCGCCGGCGTCGTGACGCTGGTCTCGGTCGCGATCGGCTATCCCGTCGCCTGGACGCTGACGGTGCTGCCGGCGCGCTGGGCGCAGCTCGTCTTCGCCGTCATCCTGCTCTCCATGTGGACCAACCTGCTCGCCCGCACCTATGCCTGGATGGTGCTGTTGCAGCGCACCGGCGTGATCAACAAGACGCTGATCGGGCTTGGCGTGATCGACCAGCCGCTGGCGCTGGTCAACAATCTCGTCGGCGTCACCATCGGCATGACCTACATCATGCTGCCCTTCGTCATCCTGCCGCTCGTCGGCGTGCTGCGCGGCATCGAGCCGTCGATCCTGAGGGCGGCGGCGCTCTGCGGCGCGACGAAGGCGCAATGCTTCTTCCGCGTGCTCCTGCCGTTGTCGCTGCCCGGCATCGCCGCCGGCGCGCTGATGGTCTTCGTCATGGCGCTCGGCTATTTCGTCACCCCGGCGCTGCTCGGCGGCACGGCCAACATGATGCTCGCGGAAATGGTGGCGCAGTTCGTCCAATCACTCGTCAACTGGGGCATGGGCGGGGCCGCCGCCTTCGTGCTGCTCACCGTGACGCTCGCGCTCTACGCCGTGCAGCTCCGCCTGTTCGGTGCCGGCCGGATGCGCTGAGGAGAAAGCCATGCTGCTCGACTTCAACCGTCTCGGCGCCATGAAATACGTCCTGATCGGCATCACCGCCGCGGTGTCGCTGTTCCTCATGCTGCCGATCGTCTTCATCGCCGCGCTCTCCTTCGGCTCGTCGCAATGGCTGATTTTTCCGCCGCCCTCGTGGACGACGCGCTGGTACGGCGAACTGTTTGCCGATCCGCGCTGGCTCGGCTCGGCGCTGACCAGCCTGAAGATCGCGCTCATCGTCACCGTGCTCTCCGTCGTCATCGGCTTTCTCGCCGCGCTTGGCCTCAATCGCGGCCGCTTTGCCGGCCGCGAGGTGCTGCGCGCCCTGTTCCTGACGCCGATGATCCTGCCGGTCGTCGTGCTGGCGGTGGCGCTCTACGCCTTCTTCCTGCGCATCGGCCTTGCCGGCACCACGGTCGGCTTCGTCATCGCCCATCTCGTCGTGGCGCTGCCGTTTTCGATCATCTCGATCGGCAGCGCGCTCGACGGTTTCGACCGCTCGGTCGAGGATGCGGCAATCCTGTGCGGCGCCTCTCCCTGGGAGGCGCGGCTGCGCGTCACCGTCCCGGCGGTCCGCCACGGCCTCTTCGGCGCCGCCGTCTTCTCTTTCCTCGCCTCCTGGGACGAGGTGGTGCTGGCGATCTTCATGGCGAGCCCGTCGCTGCAGACGCTCCCCGTCAAGATCTGGACGACGCTGCGCCAGGACCTGACGCCGGTGATTGCCGCCGCCTCGACGCTGCTCATCCTCTTCACCATGCTTCTGATGCTGATCGCGGCGCTGGTCCGCAAGGGACGCCCCTCATGACCTTTCTCGACATCCGCGCCATCCGCAAGGATTACGGCCCGATCACCGCCGTCTCCGATGTGACGCTCGCCATCCGCGAGGGCGAGTTCATGACCTTCCTCGGCCCCTCCGGCTCGGGCAAGTCGACGACGCTCTACATCCTCGCCGGCTTCGAGGACCCGACGAAGGGCGACATCCTGCTGAACGGGACGACGCTGCTGTCGACGCCCTCGCACAAACGCAACATCGGCATGGTGTTCCAGCGTTACACGCTGTTCCCGCACCTGACCGTCGGGGAAAATGTCGCCTTCCCCTTGCGCATCCGCCGCCTGCCACAGGCCGAGATCAGCGCGCGCGTCCGGGCGGCGCTTGCGCTGGTGCGCCTCGACGGCTTCGAGGACCGGAAACCCGCCGCCATGTCCGGCGGCCAGCAGCAGCGCGTGGCGCTCGCCCGCGCGCTGATCTACCGTCCGCCGATCCTCCTGATGGACGAGCCGCTCTCGGCGCTCGACAAGCAGCTGCGGGAGGAGATCCAGTTCGAGATCCGCCGCATCCACCAGGAGACCGGCGTCACCATTCTCTACGTCACCCACGACCAGGAGGAGGCGCTGCGCCTCTCCGACCGGATCGCGGTGTTCAACAAGGGCAAGATCGAGCAGATCGGCTCGGGCGCCGACCTCTATGCCGCCCCGGCGACCCGCTTCGTCGCCGGTTTCATCGGCGATTCCAACTTCATCGACGCCGAGATCGTCTCGGCCGCCGGTGGCCGGGCGGTGGTCGCCCTGCCCGGAGGCGCGACGCTTGCCGACGTGCCGCTGCATGGCGGGGCGGGAAAGGGGCAGGCGGCGCTGATGCTGCGGCCCGAGCGTATCGACCTCGTGCCGCCGGGCGGCGCCGCCCTGACGGGCACGGTCGGCGACCTGACCTTCCTCGGCAACAACACCCAGGTCTTCGTCGACCTGCCGGGCGCGGCGCGGCTTTCGGTGCGCGTGCCCTTCGGCCATCGCGGGCTCGAAGGGCTGGCTCCGGGCAGCCCTGTCGGCCTCGCCTTCAATCCGTCCTCCGCCCACGCCTTCGCCTCCTGAGGGCCGGGACGCCGTCCGGGCGTCTCAATCGAGGGCGATGGACCCGGTCCCCGCCCGCTCCTCCTCGAACGGGAACAGCGTGACGCGGTCGCGGCCGGTGCTCTTCGACCGGTAGAGGGCTGCGTCGGCGCGGCGGATCAATTCCTCCGGCGGGGCGGTCTCGATGGCCGCGCAAAGGACGGCGACCCCCAGGCTGACGGTGACGACGCCGAATTCGCTGCCGGCATGGGCGATGGCGAGGCCGCGAATGCTTTCGCGCAGGCGCTCGGCGACGGCGAGCGCATCCTCCTCCCCGGTGGCGGGCAGGAGGATCGCGAATTCCTCGCCGCCGAAGCGTGCGGCGAGATCGTTCGTGCGCCGCGCCGCGGCACCGATGCCGCCGGCGACCTGCCTCAGGCAGTCGTCGCCGGCGAGATGGCCGTAGCCGTCGTTGAAGGCCTTGAACCGGTCGACGTCGACGAGGAGCAGCGCCAGCGGCAGGCCGGTGCGCGCGGCCCGCGCGGTTTCGCCCGCCAGGACCTGGTCGAACCAGCGCCGGTTGGCGAGCCGGGTCAGCCCGTCCGTCTGCGCGAGGTCCCGCATCCGGTCGGCGAACTGCTGCAGCGACAGTTCCGCCTCCTTCATCGCCGTGATGTCGGTGACGAGCGCCAGCGCCGTGCCATCCTCGGCGACGCGCGTGCGCAGCGACAGCCAGCGTCCGTCCGACAGCGGGATCACCTCGTCCTTGTTGGCGTGCAGGGTACGGGCCGCCGCCTCGATCGCCGCGTCGTCGAGGTCGGCCGGCACATCCTTGCGTTCGCCGCTGCGCACGACGGCACGCACGATCTCGGTGATGTGGGCGCCCTTGCGGCGCGCATGGGCCGAGCGGGGAAAAAGGGCGCGGTACTGCTCGTTGCAGAAGACGACGTGCCCCGTCGCGTCGAACATCGCCAGGCCGTCCGACATCTCGGCCATGGCGCGGGCCATGACGTTGCGGCTCTTGCGCAGTTCCTCCTCGAGCGCCTTGCGTTCGGTGATGTCGATCGACACGCCGGCAAGGCCGATCAGGTCGCCATGACGGTCGCGCAACGCCACCTTGGAGGTCGAGTACCAGCGCGGCGAGGCGCCGCCGTCGGCAAGGCACTCCTCGAAACGGTGAATCGGCGCGCCCGTGTCCATCACCTGCTGCTCCGCGCTCCACAGCGCCGCCGCCCGCTGCGGCGCCGTCAGGTCGAAGTCGGTCAGGCCGACCATGTCGGCTGCGCCCTCGCGGCCGTGGTGCTTCGCCACGTTGACGTTGGTCATGACGAAGCGGTGGCCGGCGTCCTTGATGTAATGATAGTCCGGCGTCTGCGTCAGTGCGGCGTAGAGGATGTCGCGTTCGAGCGTGAAGCGGCGGAAATGGGTGATCACGACGCCGGCGGTCGCCACCGCGAGAAAATTCAGGAGGACGATCGGCGTGACGATCTCGCCGACGGCGCCGCCGAGATGGGTTGGCGACAGCAGCGACACGAGCGCGAGCGACAGCGCGGCGAAGCCGGTCGCGACGGCGATGATCGCGAGCGGCTGCTCGACCGGCCGCCGGCCGGCCAGATGCCAGACGAGGGTGCCGGCGCCGGCGGTGGCCGCCATGCCGATCACGGCGGGAAAAGCCCCCGCTCCGCCGATCGCCAGGCGGAAGGCGGCGGTGATCGCCGTCGTGACCGCCAGCGCCAGCGGGCCGCCGAACACCTCGGCGATTGCGACGAGCGCCAGGCGCAGGTCGAAATAGACCCCCGGCTCGAGGCGCACCGACAGGAGCATGGAGGCGATCGCCGCCAGGCCGAGCGCCAGTCCCTGGCAGACCGCCTGGGTACGGGCCGGAAGACGGTGGAACCGGTAGGCAAGATGCATCCAGACGAGGACGATCAACGCGACCGCGGCGAAATTTCCCGCCAACACCTGCCAGACACTCGTCATTCCCCGTCAAAGCCCCGTGCGGCGATCTCGCGGCCTTCGTAGCACGGCAGGATTAACCGCCCCTTGCCGCCGGCAACGCATGGTTTCAGGCGGCACGGACCCCGCCCCGCGCGGCCTCGACGCTGCCCGGCATGCGGATCCGGGCGCGACGGTTGAGCTTGAACTGGCCGACATGTTCGGCAAGCAGGGCGGCGGCGGCGGCGAGTTCCCCGCTGACCACCGTCGAGCGCCGCACCATGTCGGTGTTTTCCTGGGTCATGCGGTCGATCTGCGACACGGCCTCGTTGATCTCCGAGAGGCCGCGCGCCTGCTGGTCGGAGGCGCTGGCGAGCGTGTCGACATTGCGGTCGATCGCCCCGACCAGGGTCTCGATCGCGCCGAGCGCCGTTCCCGTCGCATCGACGAGGCGAACGCCCTCGCCGACCTCCCGGCTGGAGTTCTGGATCAAAGCCCCGATCTCCTTGGCCGCCTCGGCGGAGCGCTGCGCCAGGTTGCGCACCTCCTGGGCGACGACGGCGAAGCCCTTGCCGGCATCGCCGGCGCGGGCCGCCTCGACGCCGGCGTTCAGCGCGAGAAGATTGGTCTGGAAGGCGATCTCGTCGATGACGCCGATGATCTGGCCGATCTCCCGCGAGGCGGCCTCGATGCGCTTCATCGCGCCGATCGTCTCGCGCACCACCTTGCCGGAGGTCGAGGCGGAGCCGGAGGCGTCGCGCACGAGGTCGCGGGTTTCCTTGGCCTTCGTCGCCGAGGAGCGGACCGTCTCGGTGATCGTGTCGAGGGCCTGGCGCGTCTGCTCGATCTGCCCGGCCTGTTCGAGCGACCGATCCGAGAGGTGCTCGGCCGCCTGGCGCATCTCCTGGCTGCTGCCGCTGAGGCGCGTCGTCTGGGTCAGAACCTTTTCCAGCGTCTCCTGGAAGGCGCCGATCGAGGTGTTGAAATCCTGCCGCAGCGCATCGAATTCGGGGGCGAAGGGTTCGTCGATCGTCTGGCGGATGTTGCAGACCGAGAGACGGGCAAGACCGGCGCCGAGCTCCTTGACGACGCGGGTGCGTTCGGTCACGTCGGTCGCGAACTTCACCACCTTGACCACCCGGCCGGCCGCGTCGAGGATCGGGTTGTAGCTCGCCTGGATGAAGATCTCCCGCCCGTCCTTGGTGCGGCGCGCGAACTGGTCGGACACGAAATCGCCGGCGGCGAGCCTCTTCCAGAAGGCCGCATAGGCGGGACTTGCCACATAGTCCGGTTCGCAGAAGATCGCGTGGTGCCGGCCGACGATCTCCTGGAGGCCGTAGCCGAGCGCCGACAGGAAATTGGCGTTCGCCGACAGGATCTCGCCCGCCGGGGTGAATTCGATGATCGCCTGGGCGCGCGACAGCGCCTCGAGCTTGCCCCGGTCCTCGGCCGCCCGTCCCTTCTCGGCCGTGATCTCGGTGGCGATCTTCACCACCTTGTAGGGCTTTCTCCCGTCAAGGACCGGCGTGTAGCTCGCCTCGACCCAGATCTCCCGCCCGTCCCTGGCGATGCGCCTGTACTGGCCGCGTTCGACGCCTCCCGCGGCAAGCCCCGACCAGAAGGCCGCATAGGCCGGCGCGCGCGCCTCGGCGGGATCGACGAACAGGCTGTGATGGCGGCCGACGATCTCCGACGGCGCGTATCCGACGATGCGGCAGAAATTTTCGTTGGCGGCGATCACCGTGCCGTCGAGCCTGAATTCGACGATCGCCATCGAGCGATGCAGGGCGTTGACGAGGGCCTCGTTCGGAGCGAGATAACGCGAAAGACCGGGTATCATGGAAACTCCATCGGGATATACGCGCGATCTTTGCCGGACTTATTCTAAATAATTTATAAAAAGGCGGCACCCGCCCCCTCGAATCGTCCTGTTGCCTGCGCGAGGAGGGAAGGCAACCGCAGAGGATGGCAAGGCCGACCGGCGTTCCGGCCGCGCGCGGTCGGGAGACGGCCGGGCGGCCGCCTCCGTCTCGCGGCAGGGATCACAGCAGGAAGTCCGACGCCGTCAGCGCGACGAGGCCGTTCAGCCGGAGCGCCATGTCGGCGGCAAGACCGCCCTGCACGTTCATCTGGACGATGGTGTCGGTACCGTCGAAGAAGGCACGCACCTGTCCGGTGCCGGTGAAGGCGGCGGCACCGATGAAGGTGAAGGCATCGTTGCCGGCGAGGTCGGCGCGGGCATCGATCGCGCCGAGATCGATGACGTCGAGGCTGTCGAAGTCGGCGATGCGGTCGGCGGTGGCAGCCGTCGGCCCGCTCTGGGCGATGCTGGTGAAGACGAAGCTGTCGGCGCCGGCCCCGCCGACCAGCGTGTCCTGCCCCAGGCCGCCGTCGAGCACGTCGTTGCCGTCCCTTCCGGACAGGTAGTCGTTGCCGGCGGAGCCGTGGAGCCGGTTGGCCTGGGCATCGCCGAGGATCGTGTCGGCATGGGCGGAGCCGAAGACGTTCTCGATGCTCTCGAAGCGGTCGCCCGCCGCCTCGCCGCCGGTGCCGGAGCGCGCCGCGAGATTGAGGGTGACGCCGCCGGCCGCCGTGCCGTAGTTCACGGTGTCGCTGCCCGCCCCGCCGATCAGCGTATCGCCGCCGCGGCCGCCGATCAGCGTGTCGTTGCCGTCGCCGCCGTCCAGCCGGTTGGCCCCGGCCGTGCCGACGATCGTGTCGTCGTAGCGCGTGCCGATGGCGTTTTCCACGCTGCTGTAGACGTCGCCGAGCGCGATGCCGTTGCCGAGCCCGGTCGAAAGGTTGATCACCGCGCCGGCGGCCGGCCGTTCCCCATAGAGATCGTGGAGGCTGTAGTCGACGGTATCCGTGCCGGCGCCGCCGTTGAAGGTGTCGAGGCCCTCGTGATCGCGGAAGAGATCGTTGCCGGCGCCGCCATGCAGGACGTCGTTGCCCGCGCCGCCCCAGAGCGTGTCGTCGCCGGTCTCGCCATGCAGGATGTCGTTGCCTTCGCCGCCATGCACCGTGTCCCTGCCGCCGCCGGCATAGATGACGTTCCCGAACGAACTGCCGGAAAGGTGGTCGTCATAGGCCGAGCCGATCAGGTTCTCGATCGAGAGCAGCGTGTCGCCCGCCGCCTCGCCGACGGTGCCCGTGCCCCAGGCGAGATGGGCGACGACGCCGCTCTTCGCCTGGGAATAGGCGGCGGTGTCGATGCCGATGCCGCCGTTCAGCACGTCGGCGCCACCCCGGCCCATCAGGTAGTCGTTGCCCTGGCCGCCCTCGAGGATATTCGCCTTGTCGTCGCCGAAGAGCACGTCGTCGAAGCGGGTGCCGCGGATGTTCTCGATGCTGACGAAGACGTCGCCGGCCGCCTCGCCGCTGTTGCTACCCGTCTTCAGGTCGACGGCGACGGCCCGGGCCGCCTGCGAATAGCTTGCGACGTCGCTGCCCTGGCCGCCTTCGAGAAAGTCCTTGCCCTCGCCGCCCTCGAGCACGTCGTCGCCGTCGCCGCCGTAAAGGCGGTCGTCGCCGCCCCGGCCGGAAAGCGCATCCGCGCCCCTGCCGCCGAAGATCCAGTTGGCGCCGTTGTCGCCGAGGATGATGTCGTTGAACGCGGTCCCGATCACGTTCTCGATGCCGATATAGGTGTCGCCCCGCGCGTCGCCCTCATAGCCCATGCCGGTGATCAGCGACAGGCGGACGGAGGCGGTGGCGTTCGCATAGGTGATCGTGTCCTGGCCTTCGCCGCCGTCGAGCACGTCCGCGTCGCTGCCGCCCTCCAGCGTGTCGTCGCCCTCGCCGCCGTAGAGGCAGTCGCGCCCGCTGCCGCCGACGATCGTGTCGTTGCCGGCGCCGCCATAGAGAAGGTCGGTTCCGCCATTGCCCCAGATCTCGTCATGGCCGCCATGCCCCCAGATGACGTCGTCCTGGCTGGTGCCGGCAAGCCTCTTGCTGCCGGTGTCGCTGTTGGAACTGCCGTGAATGATTGCCATTGTCCTTCTCCATCGTCTGCGGCCGGCGGCGCCGGTCCTTCGTGGCCGAGGAGATAGGCAGGCGCTGTTTCCGCGTTTTGTCGGGCGGGGCCGCAATTGTTTCAGCGGGCGGCCGGGGCGTCCCGGTGCCAGGGCCCATTCGCAGTGGTGCGACAGCAATGCCAAGGTGGAGCGCGGTGCGGTCGCCGATCCGTGCGGGCGCGCCGAATCCTGCTAGGCTCGGGATCCCGAAAGCCCCGATCTCGCCTTTGCTCCTGGAGAGCCCCCAATGACGCAGGACATGTCCGACTCGGCCATCATCGCAACGCTCGACGCGGTGGCGGCGCTGGCGCTTTACCGATACGACCTGCCGGAGGATGCGAGCGCGACGCTGGTCAACATCTCCGAGAACGCGACCTACAAGGTTACGAGCCCGGCGACCGGAGGGCGATGGGCCTTGCGCATCCACCGCGACGGCTATCACGGAACGGTCGAGATCGCCTCCGAGATCGCCTGGCAGGTGGCGCTTCGCCGCGACGGCGCCGCCATGACGCCGGTTCCGGTCGCCGGCCGCGACGGTGAGACCATCCAGCATGTCGGCCACGAGACCCTGCCGCGGCCCCGCCATGTGGTGCTCTCCCTCTGGGAGAGCGGCCACGAGCCGGACACCGGCGACGAGGAAGGCTTCGCGCTCGCCGGTGCCGTCGCCGCGCGCATGCACCGCCACGTGCGCGCCTGGGCGCGGCCGGACTGGTTCCGCCGGCACCGCTGGGATTTCGAGACGACGCTCGGCCGCACGCCGCACTGGGGGCGCTGGCGCGACGGGCTCGGCATGACGCCGGACGTCCTGCCGCTCTTCGAACGGACGGTCGACCTCATCGGCAGGCGGCTTGCCCGCTACGGCTCGGGTCCGGAGCGCTTCGGGCTCGTCCATGGCGACATGCGCCACGCCAATCTCCTCAAGGACGACGGCGCGGTCAAGGTCATCGATTTCGACGATTGCGGCTTCTCATGGTTCCTCTACGACTGCGCCACCACGGTCTCCTTCATCGAGCACCGTCCGGAGGTGCCGGGCCATATCGACGCCTGGCTCGGCGGCTATCGCAGCGTCGGCTTGCTGTCGCGCGAGGACGAGGCGGAGATCGGCACCTTCGTCATGCTGCGGCGGATCCTGCTGATCGCCTGGGTCGGCTCCCATTCGCAGACGGACCTCGCCCGCCAGATGGGCGCATCCTTCACGCAGGACGCGATCCCGCTCTGTGAGTCCTACCTCGCCGGCTTCGGAATCTAGGGCATGTCCCGTCAGGTCCGGATTGGATTTGACATCCGGAAAACGCGCTGAAACAGGGAGATAAGGCATTCCCGGTGATCCAGCGATCGCCGGAAGGGCTCCAGGACGGCGAGGAAAGGGGAGCGAGGAGGTATTTCTGCTGACGCGACGGGAAAGCCGCCGGAGATCGAACCGTTCGGATCGGGCATGACAGGACGCCCGCCGCCGTCGCCGTGCTGTGTTGCTCCGCCGGACGGTTCCAGGTTTCGGTTGCTGGTGGATTGCGTTTAAACCGCTCTCGCTCTGTCGCCCGGACTTGCAGATGTAGTCGCAGGGCGTGGCACCGCGCGGCCTCTCGAGCCGGCGGCCGTCATCGTCGGCATTGAGGAACGAGGCCATGCGCCTTTGCCTATCTTCGGGCAGCCCGCCCCGAAGAGAGCGGTCCGCATGGTCTGCTGGTCGGCAGCTGCGGATGGTCCTCTTGCCCGCCTTGCCCGCCTTCGCTTGGGCGCCTGCACGGGATGCGGGCTGCGTCAGCGATGGGCCGCCCAGGGAACGAGGCGGCGCTCCAGCCAGCGCGAGGCCCATTCGAGAACAATGGCGATCGCGGCGATGACGATGATGCCGGCGATCAGCACGTCCGTGACGAGGAACTGGGCGGCCGACTGGATCATGAAGCCGAGTCCGCTGGTCGCGGCGACCAGTTCGGCGGCGACCAGCGTCGTCCAGCCCGCGCCGAGCGCGATGCGGATACCGGTCAGGATCGACGGGAAGGCGCTCGGCAGGACGACGTCGCGCAGCACCTGCGTCCGCGTGGCGCCGAAGGAGCGGGCTGCGTTGACATGGTCCTTCGAGACGGCCCGCACGCCCGCCGAGGTCGACAGGATGATCGACGGCAGCATCGACAGGGCGATGACGGTGATCTTCGACGTCTCGCCGATGCCCGCCCAGATGATCACCAGCGGCAGATAGGCGAGAGGCGGCAGCGGCCGCAGGAATTCCACGATCGGATCGAGGATGCCGCGCCCGATCCGGCTGGTGCCGATCGAAAGCCCCGCGGGAATGCCGATGACCACGGCCACCGCCAGTCCGCCGAAGATGCGCTTGAGGCTGGCGCCGACATGTTCGGCAAGCGTCGAATCGACGAAGCCGTCGAGGGTCAGCGCATAGAGCGCTTTCGCCACCTGCAGCGGCGAGGGCAGGAAGACCGGCGACACCCAGCGCTGGGACGCCGCGATGCCCCAGAGCGCCAGGATCGCCAGCACCGTCGCCGCCGAGATGGCCCAGACGGGAACGCGCTGGCGCGACGGGAACGGCGATGTCCCGTCTGTCCTGTCCTTGGGCGTCGACACCTCGGGATCGAATTCTGCGGCGAGCGTCATGCGGCGGCGTCCTCGGAGCTCAGCGAATGGATGAGGCCGGTCAGGTCGGCCTGCAGCGTCTTGAAGGCGGCGGACGCCCGGATGTCGGCGGCGGACGCGCCGGAGAGAAGGTCGCTGGAAAACGGCGCGCGGATCTCGCTGGCGATACGGCCCGGATCGGGCGCGAGCACGACGACGCGCGTGCCGACGAGGAGCGCCTCGTCGATGCTGTGGGTGATCAGCAGGGCGCCCGTGCCGCTCGCCGCCTGGATGGTGAGGAGAAAGGCCTGCATGCGGCTGCGCGTCATCGCATCGAGCGCGCCAAGCGGTTCGTCGAGCAGCAGGAAGCGCGGCTCGGCGGCCAGCGCCCGGGCGATGCCGACGCGCTGGCGCATGCCGCCCGACAGTTCCCAGATATGCCGGTCACCGGCATCCGCAAGGCCGACCAGCTGCAAGAGCGCATCGGCGCGGCGCCGGCGCTCGGTGGTGGCGATGCCCTTCAGCTTCAGCGGGAAGGCGATGTTGTCGCGCGCGGTCAGCCAGGGATAGAGCGCGTCGTCCTGGAACACGACGGCCCGGTCGGCGCCCGGTCCGGTGACCGCGATGCCGTCGACGGTGATCGTTCCGGCGCTCGGCGTCAGAAATCCGGCGGCGAGGTTGAGGAGGCTGGTCTTGCCGGAGCCGGAACGGCCAATCACCGAAACGAATTCGCCCGAGGCGATGTCGAGATCGATCCCGGAAAGCACCGTGCGCGCGGCGGCCTTGCGCTCATGGAGGCGCGCCGGATAGGTGAGCGAGACGTCGCGGAAGGAGAGCACGCTCTTGGTCATGAAGGATCAACGTCTCCGGTTCCCGGTGTATCGTGACATCCCTCCCGGACTGAAAACAGGCCGGGAGGGGCGGGACCTCGATCAGTTGACGAGCTTTGCCGCGTCCGAGACCCAGCGCGGCGAGACGTAAGGAGCGTAGTCGGAGAGAACCGACGGGATCTTGCCCTGTTCGAGCAGGAACGCCGATGTTTCGGCGACCGCCTTCACCGTGCCGCCGCCGAGCAGATCGGCGCCGGCCTGTTCCTGCAGCGTCGGGAAGATGTAGCCTTTGAGGAGGGCAGGAACCTCCTCCTGCTTGGCGCCGGTCAGCCGGGCGATCTTCTCGGCTTCGCCCGAATCCGCCGACCATGCCTCCGGATTGGCGCGATAGGCGGCGGTCGCCTCACCGGTCACCTTGACGAAGGCGGTGACGAGATCGGGGTGCTTCTCGGCGAAGGCCTTGCTGGCGATCCAGGCGTCGAAGGTCGGGCCGCCCCAGGTGGCGACGTCGGCGGAGGTGGCGAGCACCGTGCCGGTCTTCTTCAGTTCCGAAAGGACCGGATCCCAGACATAGGCACCGTCGAGATCGCCACGTTCCCAGGCGGCGGCAATCTCCGGCGGACGCAGGTTGAGGATCTCCACCGACTTCGGATCGACCTTCCAGTGCTTCAGAGCTGTCAGCAGGCTGTAATGGGCGGTGGAGACGAAGGGTGTGGCGATCTTCTTGCCGGCCAGTTCCTCCGGCTTGGTGATGCCCTTGACGGCCAGCGCCTCGGCCTCGCTGATCAGGCCGACGAGATAGATGGTCTCGATCGGCAGTTCGCGGCTGGCGGCGGCGGCAAGCGGCGAGGAGCCGACATAGCCGATGTCGAGCGAGCCCGACGCGATCGCGGCGATGACATCGGCGCCGCCATCGAATTTCTGCCAGTTGATCTTGGCGCCCGTCGCCTTTTCATACGCGCCGTCGGCCTGGGGAACGCGCGACGGCTCGACGATCGGCTGGTAGCCGATATTGATGGTGACGTCCTCGGCCTGCGCGCGCAGCGACGGGCCCAGAAGCGTGACCGCGGTAGCGGCGGCCAGAAGGGTTCTGCGGGTAAACGACATGTCATCCTCTCCTGTAAGACAGCCGGCGGACGGTTCTGCTTCGCCTGCTTTCCCTATAAAACTGACATAGTCTACGGAATGAATATAGAAATGAACGTGCGCATTCCGTGCCGCCGGCGCGTTTCGATGCTTTTATGACGGGCGGCCGTGAGATCGATGTTTCGCGCGACGGACCCCGGTCCTCGGGCCTCGGGCGGCATCGATCGTCCGTTCGACCGCGCCGGGCGCGTCGGCGATCATTCCGCTGCATTCGCGCGGGAGATCGACCAGCGGTTCCGCGGGAACGGCAATTGCAGGTTCTCGCGCAGGGTCCGCCCCTCGTAGGCCGTGCGGAACAGGCCGCGGCGCTGCAGTTCCGGCACGACGAGGTCGACGAAGTCGGTGAGGCCGGTCGGCAGCCAGGGCGGCAGGATGTTGAAGCCGTCGGCGCCCTCGTTCTCGAACCAGTCCTGCAGCGTATCCGCCACCGTTTCGGCGGAGCCGACGACGGTGAAGTGCCCGCGCGCCGAGGCGATCCACTGGTAGAGCTGGCGGATGGAGAAATCGTTCTCGTCGGCGATGCGGCGGATCAGCTCCTGCCGGCTCTTCATGCCCTCGGTTGGCGAGACCGGCGGCAGGGGACCGTCGAGATCGACGCCGGTGAAGTCGATGCCGCCGCCCGTCATGGTGTTGATCAGCGCGAGGCCGTCCTTCTCGACGATCAGGCTGGTCAGCCGCTCGTATTTCTCCCGCGCCTCCGCCTCGGTGCGGCCGACGAAAGGGGCGACGCCGGGCATGACCAGCACATGGGAGGGGTCGCGGCCGAGCGCCGCGGCCCGCGCCTTGATGTCGCGATAGAAGGCCTGCGCCGTGTCGAGATGCTGGTGCGCGGTGAAGATCACCTCCGCCGTCGCCGCCGCCAGCCCGCGCCCGTCTTCCGATTGCCCCGCCTGCACGATGACCGGATGGCCCTGGGCCGAGCGCGGCACGTTGAGCGGGCCTCTGACCTGGAAATGCTCGCCCTTGTGATCGGCGGCGTGGATTTTCGCCCGGTCGAAGAAGATGCCGCTTTCCCGGTCGCGGAGGAAGGCGTCGTCCTCGAAGCTGTCCCAGAGTTTCCTCACCACCTCGACATGCTCAGCCGCCCGGCGATAGCGCGCCGCATGGGGGATCTGCCGGTCGAGATTGAAATTCTGCGCGGCTGTCTCGGTCGCCGTGGTGACGACGTTCCAGCCGGCGCGGCCGCCGGAGATCAGGTCGAGCGAAGCGAATTTTCGCGCGATCGAATAGGGTTCCTCATAGGTGGTGGAGGCGGTGGCGATGAAACCGAGATGCGTGGTGAACGGCGCGATCGCCGAAAACAGCGTCACCGGCTCGAAACCCGCGACCCGCGCGGACCCGCCCTCGATGCCGCCGCCGAAGACGACCGCCAGCGTGTCGGCGAGGAAATAGGCGTCGAACAGGCCGCGCTCGGCTTCCCGCGCCAGTTCGATATGGAACTTGAGGCTGACGGCACCGTCGACCGGCTGGTCGGGATGGCGCCAGGAGGCGATGTGCTGGCCGCCACCGGGCAGAAATGCGCCGAGCTTGATCTGGCGTGTCATGCAGAAGTCCTTTCCGGAACGGGTCGGTCCGCGCCCGTCAGGAGGCGAGGAAACGGTGCTGCGGCCGGGGGATGCCGAAATGCTCGCGGAGCGTCGTGCCCCGGTATTCGCTGCGGAAGAGGCCGCGCCGCCGCAGGATCGGCACGACATGGTCGACGAAGGCCTCGAAGCCCGAGGGCTGCACGTCGGGCATCAGGTTGAAGCCGTCGACGGCGCCGGAGAGGAACCATTCCTCGATCGTGGCGGCGAGCTGCTCCGGCGTGCCGACGACGAGGCGGTGCCAGGTGAGGATGCGGTCGAGAAGCTGGCGCACCGTCAGCCGCTTGCGCCGCGCGACGTTGAGCACGATGTCGCGCGCCCCTTGCGATCCCGGCGACGGCGTCGAGCCTTCCAGCAGCGAGGCGGGCAGCGGCGCGTCCCAGGCAAGGTCTGACGGATCGACGCCGATCTGCCAGGCGAGCCAGGCGAGCCGCCGCTCGCCGGCCAGGCTGTTGAGGAGATCGTTGCGGGCCCGCGCCTCGGCCTCCGTGCCGCCGAGGACGAAGGAGAGGCCCGGCAGGATCTTCACCGCATGTTCCGGCCGGCCGAAGGCGCGGGTGCGGGCCTTCAGGTCCGCCGCATAGGCATGGGCGTCCTCCAGCGTCGCCAGCGCGGCGAAGACGGCATCGGCCTGCCGCGCCGCGAGGTTCAGACCGGCATTCGACCCGCCCGCCTGGATCAGCACCGGATGGCCCTGCGGCGCGCGCGGCACGTTGAGCGGGCCCTCGACCGAATAATATCGTCCCTTGAAATCGATCGGCCGGATCGATCCGCGCCGGGTAAAGGCGCCGGTCGCCTTGTCCGGTGCCAGCGCATCGTCCGACCAGCTGTCCCAGAGCGCACGCACCACATCGACGAATTCCTCGGCGCGGGCGTAGCGCTCCTCGCGCGGCGGGAAGGGCTTGCCGCCGAAATTGGCGGCCGCCTTGCCGTCGGCCGAGGTCACGACATTCCAGGCCGCCCGGCCCTTGCTCAGGTGATCGAGCGAACTGATGCGGCGGGCGAGCGTGTAGGGTTCCTCGAAACTGGTGGAGACGGTCGCCGCCAGCCCGACATGGGTGGTCTTCGAGGCGAGCGAGGAGAGCAGCACGATCGGGTCGAGCGACAGCGGCGGTCCCCCGAGGGGCTTGTCTCCATCGAGCGACAGGTTGGTGAGGTCGGCGAGGAAGATCGCATCGAGCGTCGCCTTCTCGGCGAGTTCCGCCAGCCTGTTCCACTGTTCGGGCCGCAGAAAGCCGAGCGCGTCGGCCTCCGGCGCCTGCCAGGCGGCCGGGTGCATGCCGTCCGACAGCACGTTGAGGCCGAGGTGAAGCTGCCGCGTCATGATGCGACGCCTAAACGTGCGGGCGCGGCGTCGAGCGTCGTCCGGCGCGAGCGCTCCTCATAGGCGTCGATATCGGCAAGGACACCGGCAAGCTTCGCCCTCGCCCGGTCGATCGCGACGGGCCCGAGCACGAGACGCAGCGGCGGCGCGTCGGCTGCGAGCGCCTCAAGGACGAGCCGGACCGCCTTTTCCGGGTCCCCGTCCTGCACGCCGTTGCTGGCGCGGATCGCCCGGATGTTGCGGCCGGAGGGACCCCCGACATAGGCATCGACCGGCGGGGCGACCTGGATCGAGCGCCCGGCGAAATCGGTGCGGTAGGGGCCGGGCTCGACGATCAGAACCCTGATGCCGAAGGCGGCACCTTCCTGCGCCAGCGCCTCGGACAGCGCCTCGACGGCATGCTTGGTCGCGGCATAGTAGCCGGCGCCCGGATTGGCGGAGAGGCCGGCGATCGAGGAGAGATTGACGATCCGGCCGAAACCCCGCCGGCGGAAGCCGGGCAGCACCGCGCGCGTCACGGCGGCGAGGCCGAACACATTGGTGTCGAACACGGCGCGGATATCGGCGTCGATGCCCTCCTCGATCGCACCGAAATAGCCGTAGCCGGCATTGTTGACGAGGATGTCGATGCGGCCGAAGCGGCTCTCCGCCTCCTGCACCGCGCGGGTGATCGCCGCTCCATCGGTCACGTCGAGCGGAAGCGACAGGACCCGGTCGCCATGGCCGGTCCACAGGTCGCGGAGCTGCGCCGGATTGCGCGCGGTCGCCACGACGCGATGGCCGAGCGCCAGCGCCTGATCGACGAAGATGCGGCCGAAGCCGGTGGAGGCGCCGGTGACGAACCAGACGGCGTCGTTCGGAAGTGTCATGGAAATTTCCTCGATTGTCCGGAGGGAGGCGGCGGCTCAGCCGCGCGCCCGTTTCGGCAGGCCGGTCGCGGGCTGGCCGGCAAAGGCGCCGCGATAGGCGGCGGCAGGGTGGCGGTCGTTGAGCGTGGGGCCGCTGTCGTCGAACAGACGCTCGCGCAACGTGCCGTCCGCGTATTCGGACTGGGCGAGGCCACGCTGTTGAAGAAGTGGCGTGACGTGATCGACGAAATCGACATAGGTGGCGGGCGAGGTCTGGTAGATCAGGTTGACGCCGTCGACGCCGGCATCGCGCCATTCCTGCAACGTGTCGGCGATCGAGTCCGGCGTGCCGACGATGCGGGTGTTGTAGGCGAGCGCATTGGCGAGGTCGCGCACCCGCGGCTTCTGGCCGGGAAACGCCTCCTCGTAATAGGCGACATAGCCCTGCACCCCCTCGATCTCCAGTTCCGAGACCGGGCGGTCCGGGTCGAGCAGGCCGAGATCGATGCCGAGGTCGCGGCTGATATGGGCGAGATTGCCATCGGTGCTGGCATAGTCGTCGAGGTCGCGCGCCTTGCGCTTCGCCTCGTCGATGGTCGAGCCGACCACGAAGGAAAGGCCTTGGATGTATTTGAGGTCGCCGGCCTTGCGGCCCGCCGCCTCGACCTGCGCATTGACCGTTTCCACCAGCTTGCGGGCGCTCTCAGGGTTGAGGCTCATGATGAAGGTGCCTTCGGCATTGGCGGCGGCGAAGGCGCGACCGGCCTTCGACGAGCCGGCCTGGAAGAGGACCGGCGTGCGCTGGCGCGACGGCTGCGTCAGATGCGGGCCGAGCACCTTGTAGCGCTTGCTGTCGTGATGGATGCGGTGGACCTTCGAGGGATCGGCATAGAGGTTCGCCGCGCGATCGGCGATGACGGCGCCCTCGTCCCAGGAGCCTTCCCAGAGCTTGTAGACGACATCGACATATTCCGCCGCCCAGGCATAGCGCTCGTCATGCGGCACGATCCGGTCGAAACCGAAATTCTGCGCGGCATTGTGGCTGACCGAGGTGACGATGTTCCAGCCGATCCGGCCCTTGCTCAGGTGATCGAGCGTCGAGACGCGGCGGGCGAAGCTGAAGGGATGGTCCTGCAGGATCGAGGAGGTGAAGGTGAGGCCGATGTTCCTCGTCGCATGGATCAGCGCGCCGATCAGCGTCGAGGAATCGTTGACCGGTATCTGCACCGCCTCCCTGACGAAGGTGTCCCAGCTTCCCCTGTAGATCGGATCGACGCCGATGACGTCGGCGACGAAGAAATTGTCGAATTTTCCGCGCTCGAACACCTTCAGCACGTCGACCCAATAGTCGAGGTCGTTGAACTCGGCCTGACGTGCTTGCGGATGGCGCCAGAGGCCGTGATAGATGTGCGAGACGACATTCATCGAGAAGCCGTTGAAGATCAGGCGCTTCGTCATTGCGTACCTCGTTTCAGATCTTGACGGTTGCCGGCGGCGCCCGTCCGTTCAGCCGGTAGTCGCCGATGAAGCGGAACTTGTAGGCGAGCGGGTCGTGCGTCGTGTGGGTGCGGGCGTTGCGCCAGTGCCGGTCGAGGTTGAGCGACCGGTCGGTGCCCGACGCATTGGCGACCTCGTAGAGTTTCTCGCCGTTCTTCAGCGCCGCGCGCGTGGTGACGATCTTCGCCTCGGCGACGGCGATCGAGGCCTCGGAGAGATCGGCCTCGGTGACCGTGCCCGCATGAAAGCGTTCGCAGGCGCGATCGACGATCCCGGCTGCCCGCAGCGTGATCGCCTCGGCGACGACGGATTCGGTGCTGAGGTCGCCGATGGCGGCGAGCACGTAAGGGTCTTCGACGGCGGCGGCGACGCCGGATTCCCGTAAGGTTCGCCCGTGTCGGCGGGCAAGCTCCAGCGCATCCTCGTAAGCCGCGCGGGCAATGCCCGCATCGATCGCCACGTGCAGGAGTTGGGCGGCGGCCTGCACATGCCAGCGGCGTTCGGCAGCCGGCGGGGCGAAAAACACCTCGTCCCCGGAGACCGCCACATCGTTCAGCGCCACGGTGCCCGAAGCCGTCGTGCGCTGGCCCATGCCGTTCCAGTCGTCCTCGATGACGAGGCCGGCGCGGTTCGCGGGAATGACGATGGTGGCGATGCGGTCGTCCTCGGCCCGCGCGGTGATCATGAGGTCTTCGGCAAAGAGGCTGCCGGTCGCATAGTATTTCCGGCCGCGCAGGCGATAGCCTTGCGCCGTGCGCAACAGCCGCGAGCCGATGTCGCCGTAAAAGGCGACATGGCGCTCGGCCACCGCATTGGTGATCATCCCGCCTGCAAGAACATGGTCGAAGATCCGCCGGCGGATCGGCTCCGGCGCGTCGATGCGCAGGATCTCGATGATGGCGGTGTGTGCCTGGATCGCCTGGCCGATGTTCGGATCGGCGCGCGACAGGTCGTAGAAGATGCGCGCCACATCCGTCCAAGGAAGATCCGGCCCGCCATGGCTTGCCGGAATGCGCGCGGAGAGGATGCCGCTCGCCTTCAGCGCGGCAAGCTCCTCGTGCGGGATGATGCGGTCGAGGTCGCGTTTCGCCGCATCGACGCGGAACTGGTCGCGCAGCGTCTTCGCGACCGCCACCAGCGCCTCCCCCTTTGCGGGAGAAGCGCCAGGTGCGGCACGCCGGAGGGTGGCGCTGGTCATTCCGCCGCCTCGGCGAAGCGCTTGGCCGGCTCAAGGCTCGCCTTGCCGAGCCCGAGATGGCCGCGCAGCGTGTCGGCGGTGTAGTCCTTGCGGAAGAGATCGCGGCGCTGCAGTTCCGGTACGACGAGATCGACGAACTCCTCGTAGGCGCCCGGCGAATAGCCGGACGAGATGATGAAGCCGTCGGCCTCCTCGCCCCTGAAGCTCGCCTCGATCTCGTCGGCGACCTGCGACGCCGTGCCGACGATGTGCGGCAGAAGCACGCCTTGCGCATAGAGCTTGCCGATGTCCCGCAGCGTCAGGTTGCCCTTGACCGTCAGCCGGCGGGCGACGTCGAAGATGCCCTGGCAACCCGGCACAGAGTTGAGGTCCGCGATCGGATCGTCGAGATTGTACTGCGAGAAATCGTGGTCGGTGTGGGCGGACAAGGTGATCAGGCCCGAGACCGGATCGGCGAGCTCGTTGTGGTAGGCCTGCTTTTCCCGCGCGATCGCCTCGGTCTCGCCGACGAAGGCGATGAAGGAGGGGAAGATCTTGATCTCATACGGATCGCGGCCGAAATTGACCGCGCGCGATTTCAGGTCCTTGTAATAGGCCTTGCGGCCCTCGGATGTCGGATCGATCTCGAAGACGATCTCGGCCCAGCGCGCGGCGAAATCCTTGCCGCGGCTCGACGAGCCCGCCTGCATGATGGCGGGGCGTGCCTGCGGCGAGCGCGGCACGTTGAGCGGTCCGCGCGTCCTGAAGAAGGTGCCGTCATGATCGGCCCGCTTGATCTTCGAGGGATCGGCGAAGAGGCCGCTCGCCTTGTCCTGCACAAGCGATCCTTCGCCCCAGCTGTCCCAGAGCTTGAAGCTTGCCTCGAGAAATTCCTCGGCGCGCTCGTAGCGGATATTGTGGTCGAGGTGTTCGTCGAAGCCGAAATTCTGCGCCTCGGCCTGGTTGAGCGAGGTGACGACGTTCCAGGCGACGCGGCCGCGCGACAGGTGGTCGAGCGTGGCGAAGGTGCGGGCGACGTCATAGGGCGGATAGTAGGAGGTGGAGCGCGTCAGCCCGAGGCCGAGCTTCTTCGTCGCCGCCGCCATCACCGCGACGACGAAGGCCGGGTCGAGCGAGGCGACGGCCTGCGTGCCGCGCTTCAGCGCCTCGGAAATGTCGTCGCCGTAGCGGCCGGGGATCGCCAGCAGGTCGGCGAAGAAGACGAAGTCGAACTTGCCCTTCTCGGCGATGCGGGCGAGGTTCTGGTAATACTCCGGCGTGAGGAAGCCGGGATCCTGGCGCGGATGGCGCCACTGCGCATGGCTGTGCGTGAGATGCGAGGCCCAGAGGAAGCCGGCGAGATGCAGGTGCTTGCCCATGATGGTGTCCTTGATGGTGAGTGAGGATGAGGCCCGACTCAGGCGGCGCTGGACTTGCCGCTGTTGATCTCGTCGCGGGTGGCCTTCACCACCTCGTCGTGAAGCAGCGTCCAGACATCGTGGCGGGTGCGGGCGAATTCGGGCGAGGAGCGGATCTCCTCGCTCTCGCGTCCCTCGTTGGCGGGCACGTCGACGATCGCCTTCAGCCGGCCGGGCCGGGAGGTGAGCACGGCGACCCGCTGGCCGAGATAGACGGCCTCGTCGATGCCGTGGGTGATGAAGACGACGGTCTTGCCCGATGCCTTCCAGATCCGCAGCAGTTCGTCCTGAAGCCCTTCCTTCGTCTGGGCGTCGAGGGCGGCGAAGGGCTCGTCCATCAGGAGCACGTCCGGATCGTAGGCGAGGCTGCGGGCGATGGCGACGCGCTGCTTCATGCCCCCGGAGAGTTCGTAGGGATAGCGCGCCTCGAAGCCGGTCAGGCCGACCATGTCGAGGAAATGACGGGCGCGGTCGCGCCGCTCGGCCTTGCGGAAGCCCTTGACCTCCAGCCCGAACTCGACATTGCCGAGCGCGGTCTTCCACGGCAGAAGCGCATATTGCTGGAAGACAACGGCCCGGTCGAGGGCGGGGCCGGTGACTGCGCGTCCGTCGATGAGGATGCGGCCGGAAGACGGCTTCGCCAGACCGGCGATCAAATCGAGGAGCGTCGACTTGCCCGAGCCCGACGGACCGACGAGAACGAGGAATTCGCCGGCCCGGATCGACAGCGAGATGTTGTCGAGGGCAGTGAACGTTTTCGTCGCCTCGCCTTTCGCCGCGCGCACCTTGAAGGTGCGAGACACGTTTTCGATGTCGATGCTGCTGCTCATGGCGGCTCTCCGGAATGCGTGAAATCCGTCGGTCCCCGCGCCAGCGGCGGGGACCGGATCTGCCTTGGGAGGCGAAGCGGGGCGTGTCAGTTGGTCTTGCTGAAATAGGGGTTGAATTCGTCGGTGTAGAGGTCTTCCACCTTGTGCTTGCCCTTGGGCACGATGCCCTGGCGCTCGACGAGATCGAGCCAGAAGGCGACGTCTTCCTTCTTCTGCAGGCCGTGCTCGGCCCATTTCAGCACGGAGAAATCGCCCTTGCCGTCATTGGTGTAGACCCAGGGCGCCAGCTCCGGATCGAGCTTGCCACGCTCGATGCCGATCTTGACCACCTCGGCGCCGTTCTCGTTGGCCCAGTCGGCAGCCTTGGCGATCGCGGTGACGTAGCGGCGGACGGCCTCGGGGTTCTCCTCGATCCAGTCCTCGCGCGCCATGGTGCCGCCGCGGATGATGGTGCGGCCGGACAGATCGGACAGCTTGAAGAGCTGGCGGTAGCCGCCCTTCTTCTTCAATTGCGCATCGAGCGGTCCGAAAGCGTAGAGCGCCTGCAGCTCGTCGGCCAGCAGCGACTGTTCCTGCTGCGGCGGCGGAACGGCGATATAGGTCACGTCCTCCTTGCCGACGCCCTTCTGGCCGAGATAGTCGAGCGTGAACCAGGAGCTCGACCAGCTGAGATTGGTCATGCCGATGGTCTTGCCCTTGAGATCCTCGGGCGACTTCACCGCGCTGTTTTCCGGCACGAACAGGCCGTCGCCGCCGATCTTCGGATCGATCAGAAGCGAGGAGGCGACGATTTCGCGGACCTTCAGGCCCTTGTCGCGGACATTGATGAAATAGGCATAGTCGGCATAGGGCGCGACATCGGTCAGCCGGGCGTCGATCGCGGACGTGTACTGGTCCGGCGGCAGCGCCACCCGGACGAGGTTGACGCCGGCTTCCTTGAAGAAGCCCTTGACGTCGGCGACGTCGATCAGCTCGTAGCCATTGGCCCAGGGCTGCTGGGGCGAGTCGATGACGCGGACATCGATGAGATCCTCGGCGAAGGCGGTGCCGGACAGCCCGGCAAGGGCGGCGGCGGCAAGGAGCGCGGCGCGCGCGGCGCGTCCCGCGCCAGAGGTGAGGCGAGCAAGCATGATGGTTCCTTTTTGTGAGGGGAAGCCCGATCCCTGCCGGGGCCGGGCAGGCGGGTGCGGTTACCTTTCCACGTTGACGTTCCATGACGTCAGCGACTTCTCGAGCCAGACCAGCAGGGTGTTGGCGACGATGCCGAGCAGCGCGAGGATGATGACGCCGACATAGAGGAGGTCGATGCTCATCAGGTACTGTGAATTGACCACCAGATAGCCGAGCCCCGAATTGGCGCCGACCATCTCGGAGACGACGAGCATCAGGAAGGAATAGGTCACGGCGAGCCGCATGCCGGTGACGATCGACGGGATCGACGAGGGCACGACGATGCGGGAGAACAGCTGCCAGTCGGAAAGCGCCAGCGAGCGGCCATACTTGATCAGGGCCGGATCGACATAGCGCACGCCGCTCATCGCGCCGAGCAGGATCGGCCAGACCACCACCCAGTAGATGATGGCGATCTTGGTGAAATAGCCGAGACCGAAGAAGAGGATGAAGACGGGCAGCAGCGACACGGGATTGGTCTGGCGCAGGAGCTGGAGCAGCGGGTTGAAGTAGCGCTCGACCTTCGGATACCATCCGAGCACGATGCCGGCCGGCACCCCCGTGACGACACCGAGGGCGAAGCCGCCGAGCGCCCTGAGGATCGACACCTCGACATGGGGCCAGAGCTCGCCCTTCAGGGCGAAATCGACGCCGGTGACGACCACCTGCGAGAAGGCCGGCAGGAAGGCGCTGTCGACGATGCCGAGACGCGGCACCAGTTCCCACACCGCGAGGAAGACGATGATCGCGATCGACTTTTCAAAAGCGGACGCGACGACGCGCGGGACGCGCAATGGCGCCGACACGGTTCCGACGGCGAGATCCTTTGCGCTGTGCGACGTATCGAAAATGCTGGTCATGGGTAGATCCTTTTTTCTAAAATTACTATTTATATAAATTTAGTGTACTATTTTCGTGCCAAGTTTGCCGTCATTCGTAGATTGGTTTTCCGTAAGACCGGGCGCGGGAGGAAAGGAGGCGGGCGAGGACCCGTCTCCCGGATGTCGGCATTCCCCGATGCGGCGGTCCCGGCAACCCGCATTGCCTGAGCGCGGGGTTTATCCGACCGTTACAGAGCGGCGGTTTCGATGCTTCAGTTTCGAAGCATGATCTTGCCGATCATCGTTTCACGACGGTTGGAGGTGCTCCGGCCGCGGCAAACACGCTCCGAACTGACCGGCGCCATGGCTGCCGGGACCTGAGAACACGTGCCGGCACCGTCGCGCCATTCACCCGACAGTCGGGAGGGAACCCCGTCGGAGGAGGCCCGGCGCCGCTCCGTCATGGCGGCCCGGTCCGGCATCATGCGATGCTGATGACGCCACCGGGGAAGACGACACGGAGGCAGGGAACCTCCGGCGCGCTGCCGGGTTCGGTCTCCTGAAGGAGAAAGATCATGAACTATCTCTGGCTGCTTGTGGTGGCGGGTGGCGCCGCCGCCTTGGGACTGGCCTTGCTCTACGGCACGCTGCGCGACCGCCGCCTTTCCCCACGCGAAAAGACGGCGCAGCGGGAGCGGCTCCGGGAGGTCTACGGGTCGACGTCGCCGCCGACGCATCCGGACGGAGAGGGAGCAGGCGGCACGACCCGGGGCGTGCTCGCCGGAGCGCTTCTCGTCTTCGCCGTCATTGCCGGCGTCACCTATCTGCTGTCGTTGCAGCCCGCCGTCGACGGCGCACACACGGCGTCGACGGAGGCCCAGAGAGACCTGCCCGCCGGTCCGGCCGACACCAAGCCACTTCCCGGAAACCTGAACCGGGGCGAGTGACCGCAGCACGGGCGCGCTCCGAGAGGGTCAAGGCGTCCGCACCCATCCGGGGGCCGGCGACCCTGTCGCCATCCTTGTGGCGAAGCGTGTTCTCCATCCCCTCCAGCGTATCACCACGCGGGATGACAGACCCTACCAGACGCTGGCCGGCTTGACGCAGGCGGTAGCCCGCCTGACGCAACGGCGGAGCCTGCCTCGGCCGCGCCCGGACATGACAGCGCCGCGACCCCCTGCCTGGCGCCGATCCGCAAGGGAAAACGGCGGCATCGCGCCGGATGTCTCCAGCGAACAAGCGGCGCCACCGCGTCAACCCTCGGGATGCCGGTGGATCGGATCGACCCAGTAGACTGCCTCCGGCCTTTCGACCGGGTCGACGTCGGTGATGTTGACGACGACGGCCTCGTTGTCCGAGCGCACGAGCACGCATTCGAGCACATTGTCCGGATCGGCATTGATCTCCTGGTGCGGAACGTAGGGCGGCACGAAGATGAAATCGCCTGGACCGGCCTCTGCGACGTATTCCAGCCGGTCGCCCCAGCGCATGCGCGCCTTGCCGCGAACGACGAAGATGACGCTTTCGAGCGCGCCATGATGATGGACGCCGGTCTTGGCATTCGGCTCGATCGCCACCGTTCCGGCCCAGATCTTCTGCGCCCCGACCCTCGCATGGTTGATGGCCGCCTGGCGGAACATGCCCGGCGTCTGCGCCGTGTTCGGGTCAAGCTGGTCCCCCTTGATGACGCGGATGCCGTCATGCTTCCAGCGCTCCGCGCTGTCGTGGGGAGGATGATGGTCGCTCATGGGCCGCCCTCGTCGTCAATGTCGTGCTACGGGACCCATCCTATCTCCGGCCGCAGCGCACACACAAACGAAATGCGCGTGCAACAGGAACGGGAAGCAATCCCGCGGGGGTCGATGCCCCGGCATATCGCACGGCTCCGCCCGAATGGCCATGGGGCGAGACGATCCTCGAGGCCGCACGCCGACGGGCGTGCCGAGGAGAGGGCGCCATGCGCGGCCCGTCAGGCATCGATCCGGTAATCCGAGGCAGGCGTTCAGGGCGACGCCGGGATACGATGATCGGAAAGGACGGGGAGATCGGCCGGGAGGGACGGCAGCGACTGCAGCGCGACGCCGGTCCCGATGCCGCAACTCCGGGACAGCTCTGCGAGGCCACGATGCAGGCACTTGTCATATGCTTCGTGCCGAGACCGGCACGGAACATGTCGAAGGCGCGCGCCAGCTCACGCAAACGATGCCCGTACTCTTTCCACCATATCCAAAAGCAGGAGACCGCCGGCACCGCCTCGGCTCCGCTTCTCCTCACGGGGATGAGAAAGGGCCGGGCCGCCGCTGGACACCGCGGCAAATCGGGTGGCGGCGGGGGAAATGGCGTGATTATCTGCGGCCCGAGAAGGAGACCGCCATGATCCACACCCCCACGCTGATTTCCGACATCACGCCCGGCGGCGGCGACTACGACACCGTTCGCAGCGTCATCGAGCTGCTCACCGAGGACTATCGCGACCAGCCGACGCTGGAAAGGATCGCGGCGCGCGTCGGCGCGACGCCGGCGCAGTTGCAGCGCACCTTCACCCGCTGGGCCGGGCTGACGCCGAAGGCCTTCCTGCAGGCGGTGACGCTTGACCATGCCAAGCGGCTGCTCGGGCCGGAAAGCCTGCCGCTGCTCGATGCCAGCCTCGAACTCGGCCTGTCCGGGCCTGGCCGGCTGCACGATCTCTTCGTCACCCACGAGGCGATGTCGCCGGGCGAATGGAAGGCGCGCGGCGACGGACTGACGATCCGCTACGGTTTTCATCCCTCGCCCTTCGGCACGGCGCTGGTGATGGCGACGGAACGGGGCCTTGCCGGCCTCGCCTTCGCCGACGAGGGTGGAGAGGCGGCCTCCTTCGACGACATGGCGCGGCGCTGGCCGAATGCCGCCTATATCGAGGACAGCGCCCGGACCGCGCGCTATGCCGCCCGCATCTTCGAGCCGGAGAACTGGCGCCCCGATACGCCGCTGCGCGTGGTGCTGATCGGCTCCGACTTCCAGATCCGCGTCTGGGAGGCGCTGCTGAAAATTCCGATGGGCCGCGCCACCACCTATTCGACCATCGCCAGCGGCATCGGCCAGCCGACGGCATCGCGTGCCGTCGGCGCCGCCGTTGGCCGCAACCCGATCTCTTTCGTCGTGCCCTGTCACCGGGCGCTCGGCAAGAGCGGCGCGCTCACCGGTTATCACTGGGGCCTGACGCGCAAGCGCGCCATGCTCGGCTGGGAAGCAGGGCAGGTCGCCGCCGGCTGACCCCGAAACGCGGACGGGCGCGCAAGGGGCGCCCGTCCGCACGCTTCTGCCGGGAAAAACTCAGTGTGCGCCGGACATGTCGCCGAGCACCTCTTTCGAGGCTACCGTCGAGTCGGCCTTCAGCCGGTAGACCATCGGCACGCCGGTCGCGAGGTTGACCTTGAGGATCTGCTCGCGGTCGAGCCGGTCGAGCACCATCAGCAGCGAGCGCAGCGAATTGCCGTGGGCGGCGACGAGCACCGTCTGGCCGGCAAGCACGCGCGGCAGGATCTCGGTCATGTAATAGGGCCAGACGCGGGCGCCGGTGTCCTTCAGGCTCTCGCCGCCCGGCGGCGGCACGTCGTAGGAGCGGCGCCAGATATGCACCTGCTCCTCGCCCCATTTCGCCCGCGCATCGTCCTTGTTCAGGCCGGAAAGGTCGCCGTAGTCGCGCTCGTTCAGCGCCTCGTCGAAGATGGTTTCGAGGTCCGGCTGGCCGACCTTGTCGAGGATGATGCGGCAGGTGTGCTGGGCGCGCGTCAGGGCGGAGGTGAAGGCGATGTCGAATTTGATGCCGGTCGCCGCCAGCGCCTCGGCGCCCGTCGTCGCTTCCTCGACGCCGAGCTCGGTCAGGTCCGGGTCGCGCCAGCCGGTGAAGAGGTTCTTCAGGTTCCATTCGCTCTGGCCGTGACGGACGAGGACGAGGGTGCCGCTCATGGGGATGTTCCTCCGGGTTGGGAAAGGGGATCAGGCGAGCCCGAGCACGTCGAGCATCGAATAGAAGCCGGGCTTTTCGTCGCGTGCCCAAAGGGCCGCCGCGATCGCGCCGCGGGCGAAGATCGCGCGGTCGGTGGCGCTGTGCGACAGCGTCACCTGCTCGCCTTCGCCGGCGAGGATGACGGAATGCTCGCCGATGACCGAGCCGCCGCGCAGCGTGGCAAAGCCGATCGTGCCGGGAACCCGCGCGCCGGTGTGGCCGTCGCGCACCCGCACGGAGTGGCCGGCGAGGTCGACGCCGCGCCCGTCCGCGGCCTCGCGGCCGAGCAGCAGCGCCGTGCCCGACGGCGCGTCGACCTTGTGCCGGTGGTGCATTTCGAGGATCTCGATGTCCCAGCCGGCGGCCGGCAGCGCCTTTGCCGCCTGCCGCGTCAGCACGCCGAGGAGGTTGACCCCGAGGCTCATATTGCCGGACTTGACGATGCGGGCATGGCGGGCGGCGGCGGCGATCCTCGCCTCCTCTTCCGGCCCGCAGCCGGTCGTGCCGATCACATGGACGATGCGGGCCTGCGCCGCGAGGCCGGCAAAGGCGACGGTCGAGGCCGGCGTGGTGAAGTCGAGCACGCCGTCGGCATGGACGAAGGCCTCGAGCGGCGCGTCGGTGATCGCGACGCCGTTGGCACCGAGGCCTGCCAACGCGCCGGCATCGCGGCCAAGGAAGGGCGAGCCCTCGCGCTCGACGGCGGCGTGCAGCACGACGCCCTCCGTCGCCGCGATCGTGCGGACCAGCGTCTGGCCCATGCGGCCGGCGGCGCCGACCACGACGAGCTTCATCTCTGCCATGCTCTCATCTTTCTTCCAAGGAGGCCGCTTCGGCCTCGCCCGCCTCGCCGGCGAGATTGTGCAGGCGAGCGTAAAGGCCGCCGCTGCGCTGCGCAAGCGCCTGATGGGTGCCCTCCTCGACCACGCGGCCGTCCTTCATGACGACGATGCGGTCGGCATTGACGACGGTCGAGAGGCGATGGGCGATGACGAGGACCGTGCGGCCCTTCATCGCCCGGTCGAGCGCCTTCTGCACGGCGGCTTCCGATTCGGTGTCGAGCGCCGAGGTCGCCTCGTCGAGCAGCAGGATCGGCGCGTTGCGCACCAGCGCGCGCGCGATCGACAGGCGCTGGCGCTGGCCGCCCGACAGCGTCACGCCGTTCTCGCCGACCGGCGTGTCGTAGCCCTGCGGCTGGGCGAGGATGAAATCATGCGCGAAGGCGAGGCGCGCGGCCTGCTCGATCTCGGCATCGCTCGCATCGGCGCGGCCGTAGCGGATGTTGTCGCGGATCGAGCCCTCGAACAGGTAGGGCTGCTGCGAGACATAGGCGATCGCCGCGCGCAGCGACTGCTTGGTGACGCCGGAAATGTCCTGCCCGTCGATGAGGATCCGGCCCTCGCCGGGATCGTAGAAGCGCGGGATCAGGCTGATCACCGTCGACTTGCCCGAGCCCGAGGGGCCGACGAGCGCCGTCGTTCGGCCGCCCTGCGCGGTGAAGCTCACATCCTTCAGAACGTCGTCGCCCTCGCCGTAGGAGAAGCGGACCTGGCGGAATTCGATCTCGGCCGCGCCGATCGCAAGCGCCGTCGCGTCCGGATGGTCGCGCTGGTGCGGCACCATGTCGAGGATCTCGTAGATCATCCGCGCATTGACGACGGCGCGCTCCAGCTGCACCTGCAGCCTTGCCAGCCGGCGCGCCGGATCGTAGGCCATCAGCAGCGCGGTGACGAAGGCGAAGAAGGCGCCGGGCGCCACGTCGTCGTAGATCGAGCGGAAGGCGGCATAGGCGAGCACGCTGGCGATGGCGAAGCCGGCGAAGGTTTCCGTCATCGGCGCGGTGCGCTCGCTCAAACGCGCGATGCGGTTCGCCCGGTTCTCCGCCCGGCTGATGATCGCCTCGACCTTGCCTTTCAGCTGGTCCTCCATGGTGAAGGCCTTGACTATCGAGATGCCCTGGATCGTCTCCTGCATGGCGCCGAGGACGTGGCTGTTGACCTCGACCGATTCGCGCGTCGCCGCGCGCAGCCGGCGCGAGACGTAGCGCAGGCCGATCAGGAGCGGCGGCGCGATGACGAAGACGATGATCGTCAGCAGCCAGTCCTTGCTGATCATCACGCCGATCAGCGCGACGAGCGTCAGCGCGTCGCGGGCGATCGAGGTGACCGTCATGTTGAGCACGTCGCGGATGCCGGTGACGTTCTGGCTGATCTTGGCGGCGAGCTGGGCCGAGCGGTTCTCGTTGAAGAAGCCGATGCTCAGCGCCATCAGGTGGCTGTAGAGCCGGCGCTGGTAGCCGGCGACGATGTTGTTGCCGATCTTGGCGAGGATCACCGCCTGGCCGTAGGTGGCGAAGCCGCGCAGCATGAAGGCGACGAAGATCGAGGCGCAGATGACGAGGACGATGTCGGCGCGCTTGTTGGCGAAAGCCTCGTTGACCACCGCCTCCATGATCCAGGCGGTGAAGGCAGTGGAGGCGGCGATGACGGCGAGGCAGGCGACGGCGACGAGATAGCCGCGCACATGCTCCCGGCCGTTCTCGGCGACGACGCGCTTCAGGACGCTGGTGATCGTGCCCGTGTCGACGGAACGCGGCTTTCTGTCGGTCGCTTTCAAAAAGAGGGCCATCCCCGGAAAAGAGACTGCGGCAGGATCAGGGCGCCGCATCAACGAGCGGCTCTATAGTCCTTCGCCGGCGGTTTGGCGAGTCGCGCGCCGTCGGGCGAGAGGCGCGGCGCTCAACTTCTCCAGCGCCGTCCCTCCATTGCAACACCGAAATTGCGCGGCGCCCGGGCAAAGGCGGCGAGCCCGGAAAGTGCTGCCTTCGGATGGGTCATGACGAAGGTCGGCACGCTTTTCAAAAGCGCGGAATGGGGCGCCTTGTCCTCGAAGGCGATGCGGAATTCCGGCTTCCTCAGCGCGGGAAGGATCTTGAACGGGATGCCGCCGGCAAGGAAGACGCCGCCGCGTGCCATGAAGATAAGCGCGAAGTCGCCGGCAAGGCGCCCGAGATAGGTGGCGAACAGGGACACGGTCTCGCTGGCGGCGGGGTCCGTGCCGGCAAAGGCTGCACCGGTCACGGCGGCGGGATCCGTCAGATCCGCCGGCCTGCCGTCGGCGGCGCAGACCGCGTTGTAGATATTGACGATGCCGCGGCCGCAGAGAAGCTGTTCGCCCGAGATCCGGCCTTCGATCGTCTCGAGATGCGGCCAGATCGCCTCGTCGCGGGCAGAGCGCGGCCCCATGTCGACATGGCCGCCTTCGCCGGGAACGGGAAGCCAGGAGTGCAGCGCATGGACGAGGCCGGCGACGCCGAGGCCGGTTCCAGGCCCGAGCACGACGCGGGAGGCGGCGGGCCGGATCGTCCCCGGGCCGATCTGCTCGCGGTCCGCGTCGCCGAGCGCCGCGGCGGCGAGTGCCTGCGCCTCGAAGTCGTTGATGACGAGGATGTCGGCGAGGTCGAGATTCTTCAGCATCTCCTTCGGCCGTATGACCCAGCCGGCATTGGTCAGCGGAATCGCGTCTCCCTGGATCGGCCCCGCGATCGCCAGGATGGCCGAGCGCGGCCGGACCGATGTCTTGTCGAGGATCGACACCTGCATCGCCTCGTCGATGCTGGCGAAATCCCCCGTCGGGATCACCGGAAACTGCTTCGGCTCGGCGAAGGCATCGAGCAGAAGGGCGAAGCGGGCATTGGTGCCGCCGATGTCGCCGATCAGGATCGGAAAGGGGAGATGGACGTCGGAGGCGCTTGCCATCGGAATTCCTCGTCGCGGGGTCGGGTCGCGGCTTTATTATCAGAGGGGACGAAAGTCGATCAACTGTTCGGCGGTGGCCCGGTTCAGCGCCATCGGGATGTCGTAGACGATCGCGAGACGCATCAGCGCCTTGACGTCGACATCGTGCGGCATCGCCGTCAGCGGGTCGACGAAGAAGATCAGCG
The DNA here is from genome assembly GCF_041928815.1 of Ensifer soli. Lineage (NCBI taxonomy): Bacteria > Pseudomonadati > Pseudomonadota > Alphaproteobacteria > Hyphomicrobiales > Rhizobiaceae > Ensifer > Ensifer soli. The sequence continues at coordinate 51,488 of NZ_JBHFEI010000010.1, forward strand.
CATCGACCTCGCCGGTCGCGATCAGCGCGCCGATCTGCTGGTCGCCGCCGAGCGGGCCGCTCTTCAGCCGCGCCACGCTGAGGCTCGGGCAGGCCTCCTGCACCCGGCCGCCCGTCGTGCCGGTGGCGACGATGTCCCAGGCGGACAGCTGGTGCTCATGGGCGCGGGCAAAGGCCGCAAGGTCGTCCTTCTTCTCGTCATGCGCGATCAGCGCCACGCACCGCCTGCCCGTCATCGGCTGCTTCCTTCTGCCTTCGGGCAAGCCATGCCATATTCTAAATCGATTTGAAATCCCTCAATCCTCGCGGGATGCTCAGCGCGGGCGCGGCGTGGGCACCGGCACGTCGGCGGGCTCCGGGGCAGGGGACAGCGCCGTCGCCGTCCGTTCCGCCGCCACCTCGACCGGCGCCGCGCCACCTCCGACGGCCGGGCTGAGCAGCACGGTGCGGCAGGCCTTCGGCAGGTCGTCGAGCATCACCTGGCGCGGCTTCACCGGCTTTGCGTCCGGGTCCTTCTTCGGCTTGGCCCAGGGCTCGTCGGTGAACCACCAGGCGAGCGATTTGTCGCAGCCGTCGCCGGCTGCGACCTTCGCCTGCGGCTTGCAGTTCGCCGCGCCTTCCGGGCAATGCAGGCGGATATGGAAATGCTCGTCGTGGCCGTAGACGGGCCGGACCTTGCCGAGGAGCGCACGGTCGCCCTGCCAGGTGTCGCACAGTTTCTTCTTGATCGCCGGATTGACGAAAACGCGCTCGACGTCCGGATAGCTCGCCGCCTGCATGACGAGGCGGGCATGGACCGGCGTCCAGCGCCGGCTGTCGACCGTCAGGAACTGGTCCTTGCGCAGCATCGAGACGAAGGGCTTGTCCTCGCGCTCCTCCGGCGACAGGCGCCGGTCCGGCATCGGCTGGAACCAGATGTCGGCGTCGAGGCCGATCTGGTGCGAGGCATGGCCGGTCAGCATCGGCCCGCCGCGCGGCTGCGACAGGTCGCCGATGAGGATGCCCTTGCCCCAGCCGATCCGCTTCGCGTCCGCCGACAGGCGTTCGAGCAGCGAGACGAGCTCGGGATGGCCCCAGCGCCGGTTGCGCGACAGGCGCATCGCCTGCCAGGTCGGCCCGTCGGCGGGAAGCGCGACCGCGCCGGCGATGCATCCCTTGGCATAGGAGCCGATCGGCTGCGTCGCCAGCGCCGCCGGCCGCGTCACCGCGCCGAAGAGCTGCTTCGCCGGTTCCTCCTCCGCGCCCGCCGTCGCCGTCAGGGCGGAAAGAAGCGCAAGCACCGCCGCCGGCCGGCCGAGACGCCGCCCTACCAAACCCAGACCTGACATCCTGCCCCTTTCCGAGAGCGCCGCGCGCCCGTTTCATCCGCAACGCCATTGCACACGGCCTTTGTGTCAGCCTTGCGGTCACCGGGAAGTGAGCGGAAAAAACCGGCGGCGCGGCGGCTCAGCCTGTCAAACGCCTGAATTTCCCCTATTGTGTCGATCCTGTTGCAATGCGGCGATGGAGCGAGGAATGCGGCGAACGGGCTTTTGGGCGATCTTACCGGCGATGCTGATGCTGATCGGCGCTTCGGCCGGCACGGCGGCGGCGCAGGAGCCCGCACCGCAATGGCGCATCGGCACGTCTCTGTTCGGCGAACTGAAATACAAGCCCGGCTTCGCCCATTTCGACTATGTCAACCCCGACGCGCCGAAGGGTGGCGACGTTCGCCTGTCGACGACCGGCACCTACGACACGTTCAATCCCATCGTCCAGCGCGGCGAGGCGGCCGTCGGGCTGACCATGGTGTTCGAGACGCTGCTGAAGCCGGCCGACGACGAGGTCTCGACCGCCTACGGGCTGCTCGCCGAAAGCCTCTCCTATCCCGACGACATCTCGTCGGTGACCTTCCGGCTGCGCGCGAGCGCCGCCTGGGCCGATGGAAAGCCGGTGACGCCCGAGGACGTCGTCTATTCCTTCGAAAAGGCGAAGGAGCTCAATCCGCTCTACACCGCCTACTATGCCCATGTCGTCGCCGCCGAGAAGACCGGCGAGCGCGACGTGACCTTCCGCTTCGACGAGAAGAACAACCGCGAGCTGCCGAGCATCCTCGGCCAGTTCCTCGTCGTGCCGAAGCACTGGTGGGAGGGCGAGACCGCGACCGGCGCCAAACGCGACATCGCGCGCACGACGCTGGAGCCGGTGATGGGCTCGGGCCCCTACCGCATCGCCGCCCATTCGGCCGGCTCGACCGTCACCTACGAGCTGCGCGACGACTACTGGGGCAGGGACGTCAACGTCAATGTCGGCCACGACAATTTCCGCCGCGTCACCTACACCTATTTCGGCGACCGCGACGTCGAGTTCGAGGCCTTCCGTTCCGGCAACATCGACTACTGGCGCGAGAACCAGGCGAGCCGCTGGGCGACCGGTTACGATTTCCCGGCGGTGAAGGACGGCCGGGTGAAGCGCGAGGATTTCCCCAACACCTTCCGCGCCGTCGGCGTCATGCAGGCGCTGGTGCCGAACACGCGCCGCGACCTGTTCAAGGACATCCGCGTGCGCGAGGCGCTGAACTACGCCTTCGACTTCGAGGATCTGAACCGCGCCCAGATGCACGACGCCTACAAGCGCGTCGACAGCTATTTCTGGAACACCGAGCTCGCCTCCTCCGGCCTGCCGGAGGGCGACGAGCTGGCGATCCTCGAAACGGTGAAGGACAAGCTGCCGCCGCAGGTCTTCACCACGCCCTACGCCAATCCCGTCGGCGGCAACGAGAAGAACGTGCGCGCCAACCTGCAGAAGGCAGTCGGCCTGTTCCGCGAGGCGGGCTATACGCTGAAGGGCAACCGCATGGTCAATGCCGCGACGGGCCAGCCCTTCTCCTTCGAGATCCTGCTGTCGAGCCCGATGCTGGAGCCGCGCGCGCTGCATTATGCCAACAGCCTCAAGCGCATCGGCGTCGAGGCGCGCGTGCGCACCGTCGATCCCTCGCAATACACCAACCGGGCGCGTGCCTTCGACTACGACATGACCTGGGTCGTCTGGGGCGAGAGCCTGTCGCCCGGCAACGAGCAGCTCGACTACTGGGGCTCGAAAGCGGCCGAACGGCAGGGCTCGAAGAACTATGCCGGCATCGCCGACCCCGCCATCGACGCGCTGATCGGCCGTGTCATCTTCGCCAAGGACCGGCCCGAGCTCGTCGCCGCCACGCGCGCGCTCGACCGGGTGCTGCTCGCCGGCCATTATGTCGTGCCGCTCTACTACAAGAATGTCGACAACGTCGCCTACTGGGACAAGTTCGAGCGGCCGGCGGCACTGCCGGACTACGCGATCGGCTTCCCGGAGATCTGGTGGTCGAAAGAGCCCGGCAACTGACGCCCGGCCGGGCCGGACGGCGGGGCAGGCGTCACCAGCCTCGCGCAAACCGGGCGGTGTCCCCTGCCGTCCCGGTCCGTCGGGGGCGGGTCGATTCGGCTGGCCCTTGCGCGATCGGGCGGGCTCGGCTCCATATAGTAGAATCGAATCAGACGGCATATTGCCGACCACAAGGATCTCCGTGACCGTGCTTTCCAGGCGCCCGCCGCACCAGACCCGGAAGACCGCCGCACTTGCCCGCGCCGGAGCCGACCGCTGATGGGTGCCTATATCCTGCGCCGCCTGCTGCTGATGATCCCGACGATCGTCGGCATCATGGCGATCTCCTTCGTCATCGTGCAGTTCGCGCCGGGCGGTCCGGTCGAGCAGGTCATCTCCGACCTCACCAACGCGTCCGGCGGCGACCGCCTGTCCGGCACCGGCGGCGACATGCTGCAGGCCGGCAACGAGAGCGGCAGCTATCGCGGCGCGCAGGGGCTCGACCCGGAATTCATCGCCAAGCTGGAAAAGCAGTTCGGCTTCGACCGGCCGCCGCTCGAACGCTTCCTCAAGATGATGTGGGACTATCTGCGCTTCGATTTCGGCGACAGCTTCTTCCGCGACATCAGCGTCGTCGACCTGATCCTCGACAAGATGCCGGTGTCGATCTCGCTCGGCGTCTGGGTGCTTTTGATCTCCTATGCCATCTCGATCCCGCTCGGCATCCGCAAGGCCGTCTCCGACGGTTCCACCTTCGACGTCTGGACGTCGGGCATCATCATCGTCGGCTATGCGGTGCCGGGCTTCCTCTTCGGCATCCTGCTGATCGTGCTCTTCGCCGGCGGCTCCTTCTTCGACTGGTTTCCCTTGCGCGGCCTCGTCTCCGACAATTTCGACCAGTTGTCCTGGTGGCAGAAGATCCTCGACTATGCCTGGCACATGACGCTGCCGCTGCTCACCCTGCTGCTCTCGGCCTTCGCCACCACGACGTTGCTCACGAAGAACTCCTTCATCGACGAGATCCGCAAGCAATATGTCGTCACCGCCCGGGCCAAGGGGCTCGCCGAGCGCCAGGTGCTCTACGGCCATGTCTTCCGCAACGCCATGCTGATCATCATCGCCGGCTTTCCCGGCGCCTTCATCTCGGCCTTCTTCACCGGCTCGCTTTTGACTGAATATATCTTCTCGCTCGACGGCCTCGGCCGGCTTGGCTACGAGGCGGTGGTCAGGCGCGACTATCCGATCGTCTTCGCCACGCTCTACATCTTCTCGCTGATGGGCCTCGTCGTCAGCCTGATCTCCGACCTCATCTACACCTGGGTCGATCCGCGCATCGATTTCGAGCGGAGGGACGTCTGATGACGGCGGTGGTCTCCGAACCCGTCGGCCCTGCAAAGGCGAAGTGCGGGCTGCTGTCGCCCGTCAACCGCCGCCGCTGGCAGAATTTCAAGGCGAACCGGCGCGGCTACTGGTCCTTCTGGATCTTCCTCGTCCTCTTCGTGCTCAGCCTCTTCGCCGAATTCATCGCCAACGACCGGCCGCTCGTCGCCTCCTATCGCGGCGAGATCCTGTTTCCCGTGCTGGTCAACTATCCGGAGGAAAAGTTCGGCGGCTTCCTCGCCGAGACCGACTACCGCTCCGACTTCATCCGCGAGGAGATCGAGGCGAACGGCTGGATGGTTTGGCCGCCGGTCCGCTATTCCTACGGCACCGCCAATTCGAACATCCCGCATTCCGCCCCGACGGCACCCTTCTGGCTGATGGACGCGGCGGAACGCTGCTCGGGCTATCCGCAAGGGCCCGAGGATCCGAACTGCACGCTCGGCAACCTCAACTGGCTCGGCACCGACGACCAGGCCCGCGACGTCACCGCGCGCATGATCTACGGCTTCCGCATCTCCGTCCTCTTCGGCCTCGCCCTGACGATCGCCTCGGCCGTCGTCGGCGTCACCGCCGGCGCGGTGCAGGGCTATTTCGGCGGCTGGACCGACCTCATCCTGCAGCGCTTCATCGAGATCTGGTCGTCGATGCCGGTGCTTTACATCCTGCTCATCATCGCCGCGATCCTGCCGCCCGGCTTCTTCGTGCTGCTCGGCATCATGCTGCTCTTCTCCTGGGTCGGCTTCGTCGGCGTGGTCAGGGCCGAATTCCTGCGCGCGCGCAATTTCGAATATGTCCGCGCCGCCCGCGCGCTCGGCGTCGGCGACCGCACCATCATGTGGCGCCATCTCCTGCCGAACGCCATGGTGGCGACGCTGACCTTCCTGCCCTTCATCCTCTCGGGCTCGATCACCACGCTGACCTCGCTCGATTTCCTCGGCTTCGGCATGCCGCCGGGCTCGCCGTCCCTTGGCGAGATGATCGCGCAGGGCAAGTCGAACCTGCAGGCGCCCTGGCTGGGTCTCACCGCCTTCGTCGTCATGTCGGTGATGCTGTCTCTGCTGATCTTCGTCGGCGAGGCGACGCGCGACGCCTTCGACCCGCGAAAGACCTTTGGCTGATGGCTGACACTCCTCTCCTCTCCGTCCGCGATCTCTCCGTCGCCTTCCGGCAGGGCGAGCGGGAGACGCGCGCCGTCGACGCCATCTCCTTCGACGTCATGCCCGGCGAGGTGGTGGCGCTGGTCGGCGAATCCGGCTCGGGCAAGTCGGTCTCGGCCAATTCGATCCTGCGGCTGCTGCCCTATCCGGCGGCACGCCATCCGGGTGGCGCGATCCTGTTCAAGGGCCAGGATCTGATGACGGCCTCTGACGAGGCGCTGCGCCATGTGCGCGGCAACGACATCACCATGATCTTCCAGGAGCCGATGACCTCGCTCAATCCGCTGCATTCGATCGAGCGGCAGATCACCGAGATCCTGACCCTGCACCAGGAGATGAAGGGGCCGGCGGCGCGTGCACGCGTGCTCGAACTCCTGCATCAGGTCGGGATCCGCGAGCCGGAAAAGCGCCTCTCCGCCTTCCCGCACGAACTCTCCGGCGGCCAGCGCCAGCGGGTGATGATCGCGATGGCGCTCGCCAACCGGCCGGAACTCCTGATCGCCGACGAGCCGACGACCGCGCTCGACGTCACGGTGCAGGCGCAGATCCTGGCGCTCCTCAAGGACCTCAAGGACCGGCATCGCATGTCGATGCTGTTCATCACCCACGACCTCGGCATCGTCCGCAAGATCGCCGACCGCGTCTGCGTCATGACCAGGGGCAGGATCGTCGAGACCGGCCCGACCGAGGAGATCTTCGGCAATCCGCAGCATGCCTATACCCGCCACCTGCTCGGCTCGGAGCCGCGCGGGCGCCCGCCCGCCGCCGATCCGGCGAGCCCGGTGGTGATGGAGGGCAAGGACATGAAGGTCTGGTTCCCGATCCGCACCGGGTTCCTCCGCAAGGTCACCGACCATGTGAAGGCCGTCGACGGCATCGATCTGACGCTGAAGGCCGGCCAGACGCTCGGCATCGTCGGCGAATCCGGCTCGGGAAAGACGACGCTCGGGCTCGCGCTTGCACGGCTGATCGCCTCCGAGGGCCGCATCGTCTTCCTCGGCCAGCCGATCGACGGCTTCAGCTTCAAGGAGATGCGGCCGTTGCGCAACCGGCTGCAGATCGTCTTCCAGGACCCCTATGGCTCGCTGAGCCCGCGCATGCCGGTGGCCGACATCGTCGCCGAGGGGCTCGCCGTCCACGAACCGCAGCTCTCCGCCGCCGAGCGCGATGCCCGCGTCGCGGCCGCCCTCGTCGAGGTCGGCCTCGATCCGGAGACGCGCTGGCGCTATCCGCATGAGTTTTCCGGCGGCCAGCGCCAGCGGATCGCGATTGCCCGCGCCATGGTGCTGAAGCCGAAATTCGTCATGCTCGACGAGCCGACCTCGGCGCTCGACATGAGCGTGCAGGCGCAGGTGGTCGATCTCCTGCGCGAGTTGCAGAGGCTGCACGGGCTTGCCTATCTCTTCATCAGCCACGACCTGCGCGTCGTGCGCGCGCTCGCCAACCATGTCATCGTCATGCGCCAGGGCCAGGTGGTGGAGCAGGGGCCGTCCGAACAGATCTTCGAGGCGCCGCGCGAGGACTACACCAAGGCGCTGATCGCCGCCGCGCTCAACCTCGACACGGTGGAAAGCGCGGCCGTCCGGCAATAAGCCGGCGGGAACGGCGGTTGCGCCGCATTTTAGCGTTTCCTTGCACGGCGATTTCAGGGTCACCGTGCCATGGTGCCAGCGTCCATCGTCAGCAAGGAAACCTCGTCATGGCGCTCAGCCTCGCCGGTATCGCATCCACGCCGCAAAGATCCGCCTCGCCGCTCGCAGCCGCCCTCGAGACGCTCTCGGACGGGCTGCGCATCAAGCGCGGCACCGACGCGCCCGGCAGCCTCGTGGCGGCGGAGGCGCAGCGCGCCGGCGTCGCCGCCCTTTCCCGCACCCTCGACAGCCTCTCCTCCGCGACGCAGGATGCGCAAACCGGCGGGCAGGCGCTGGAGGCGGCCTCGAAACTCATCCAGGATGCGCGGGACATGGCGCTCGCCAGCGCCCACGGAACCGGACCGGCCGCGGCCTATTCCGAGTTCTGAGCCTTCAGGGGCGGCGACAGCCGGTCGGATCGCCGTAAAGGGCGGCGATCCGGGCGATCGCCGCGTCGAGCCGCTCGCGCGCCACGGTCATCGTCGCGCCGTTCGCATGGAGCAGGGTTTCCTCGTCCTCCATGATGCCGACATGGCCCTTCCAGAAGACCAGGTCGCCGCGCCGGAGGTCGTCGCGCGCGACCGGCGTGCCGAGGCCGGAAGCCTGCATGTCGGAGTCGCGCGGCGCGGCGCGGCCCGCCATCAGCATCGACAGTTGCACGAGGCCGGAGCAGTCGATGCCGAAGGCCGAGCGGCCGCCCCAGAGATAGGGTGTCTCCAGGAGCCGCGCGGCAACCGCCACATAGTCCGGCGCGGGCGCATCGTCCAGCCGGCGGCAATGGCCGGCGACCACGGCCGAACCGTCGGCGAGCAGGAGATAGGCCGTGCCGCGTGTCTCGGCCTCGCCCGTGACCGAAAGCCGGCTCCCCATCGACAGGGCATGGAGATGTCCCCGCTTCAGGTCCGGGCCGGCATAGCGGTAGGTGCGCGGCGCGGTGACGATATGGGTCGTCGTTCCCGCCTTCTCGGCAACGGCCTTCGCCGGAAGATAGCCGACATAGCCGTCGCCGTCGGCGACCACCCAGGCCCAGCCGTCGGCGGCATCGAGCAGGCGCACCGTTTCGCCGAGCAGGAGCTCGGTATCGATGCCGGCCCCGGGCTCCGGGCGCGGCCTGAGCGGCGCGACGGGCAGGACGATGCACGCCGGACGTCCCTCGGTGAAGCGCGCGGCGGCGACCTGCCCCTCGAGGCGCCGGTCGGCAAGGTCGGGGCGAAAGGCGTTCAGGCGGCGATCGAGCATGCCTTTGTCGAACCTCGTCGGGAATCGGTGCGGGACGTCTGATATGTGTCAGAAATAGGTGGAATGCCGTTATCCCGGAAAGACAGACGACAACAAGAGAGCAGAGATCTTTCGGGAACCATCGGCCGGGTCGATCCGACGAGGCTTTTCGCGCCCGGCTGGGGCGCAAATCTTCGGATATCCCGTCACCTCGGCGGCGATCCTGTCCCGCTGCGAAAGGAGAGCCCTCGGCAGGCGCCCTGCCGCCGGGGTCCCGCACGGGATTGAGGACCGGGCGAGGGGTGGTTTCGGCACGGCCTCCCGGCGGAAGCGGCAGGCCGCGCTTTCGCGAGGCCGCCCGTCGCCGTCGACCGGCTCAGTTCGTGCCGGTCGTTTCCTTGCGGCTGTCTTCCTTGGCGAGCTTCTGCCAGGAACCCTGCTGCGACAGCACGCCGCGCAGGTAGCGCACATTCGCCTCCGCCTGTTCGGCCGACAGTTCCTGCCGGGCGATCTGCTCGGCCTCCTGGAAGCGGCCCTGCAGGCCGACGGCGAGCGCGAGGTTCTGGCGCACGCTGCTGTCGGCGCGCGGCTGCTCGGCGGCGGAGCGCAGATAGGTTTCCGCCGTCTTCAGGTCCTTGGCAAGCAGGTAGGACATGCCGATGTTGGAGAGCACCGAGGGTTCGTTCGGCTGGATGTCGAGGGCGTCGCGATAGCGCGCGCGCGCCTCGCTGGAACGTCCGAGCTGGTCGAGGATCGCCCCTTCCGCCGATTTCAGCCGCCAGTCGGGCCGGTCGGGGGTCTGGGCGCGGGCGATGGTCGAGAGCGCCTGCTCGAGCTGTCCCGCCGCCGCCTGGGCCTTGCCGTAGGCGGCGAGCACCTCGCGGTCGTTCGGAGAGTTGATCGCCACCTGCTGCATCACGGCGAGCGCCTGCTCGTTGCGGCCGGTCATGCGCAGGATGTTGGCGTAGTTGAGGCCCGCGTTCCGGTCCTTCGGGTTGCGCTCGTAAGCCGCGCCGACACTGCCGGCGGCCTGGCGCAGCTCCTGCTCGTTCATCTCCTGCACCGGCTTCGACAGGGACGGCACCGACCCGGTCGTCAGTTCCTTCTTCGGACCGGCGCAGCCGGCAAGGGCGAGGGCGAGCAGCGGCAAAGCGAGCCAGGCAAGGCGCTTCGCGCGGATCTGGGATACGGTGGTCATCGAGGTGTCTCCGGGGGTCGCCTTTCGCGTCGGGACACCACACAGACCAGTCGACGCAATCTTCACTCCAGCAATAGTCTGTTAACCCTAACAGAGCGTTAATCGGCCCGTGCGAGAGCCGTCTTTCGGAGGATTTCATGGCGCCCTACCAGTTCATCGACCGACCGTCCCCCTTCGTCGCCAACGGCACCGAGACGCTGCCGATCTTCGCCGTCACGCCGGCGCATGTGGAGCTCGGCATGATCGACCCGCTGGCGCTCGACTGGGCGAGGAAGGCCGGCTACAGGGCGGAGGCCGGCTCGGTGCTCCTCGTTCCGTCCGCCGACGGCCATCTGGCGGGCGCGCTTTTCGGGCTCGGCGCCAATCCGTCCGAGGCCCCCTTCCTCACCGGCACGCTTGCCCGGTCGCTGCCGGCCGGCGCCTGGCATGTCGAGACCGCGCCGCTGACGGCCAACCGGCTGGCGCTCGGCTTCGGCCTCGGCGCCTATCGCTTCGACCGCTACGTCACGGCAAGGGCGGACCGGCCGCTGCTGAAGATCCCGAACGATGCGGACGCCGCCGACATCCGTCGCCAGCTCGCCGGCGTCTTCCTCGCCCGCGACCTGATCAACACGCCGGCGAACGACATGGGGCCGAACGCGCTCGAAGCCGCCTTCCGCGCGCTCGGCGCCCATTACAAGGCGACCGTCTCGGTCGTCTCCGGCGACGAGCTGCTGGCGCGGAACTTCCCGCTGATCCACACGGTCGGCCGCGCCGCCGCGGAGGCGCCGCGCCTCCTCGAAATGCGCTGGGGCAGGAAGGGCCACCGCAGGGTCACGCTCGTCGGCAAGGGCGTCTGCTTCGACACCGGCGGCCTCGACATCAAGCCGGCCTCCTCGATGCTGCTGATGAAGAAGGACATGGGCGGTGCCGCCAACGTCATGGGCCTCGCTCTGATGATCATGGACGCCAAGCTCAAGATCGACCTGCGCGTCCTCGTCCCCGTGGTGGAGAATTCGATTGCCGGCAATGCCTTCCGTCCCGGCGACGTCTATCGCAGCCGCAAGGGGCTGACCGTACAGATCGACAACACCGACGCTGAGGGGCGGCTGATCCTCGCCGACGCGCTCGCCTATGCCGACGAGCAGGACAGCGATCTCCTTGTCGACATGGCGACGCTGACCGGCGCGGCGCGGGTGGCACTCGGGCCAGACGTCGCGCCTTTCTTCACCGACGACGCCGAGCTTGCCCGCGACCTCGCCGAGGCGAGCCTTTCCGTCGACGACCCGATGTGGCCCATGCCGCTCTATCCCGGCTACGAGAAGGACATCAAGGCCCGCATCGCCGACCTCACCAACGCGCCCTCGGGCGGCATGGCAGGAGCGATCACCGCGGCGCTCTTCCTCAAGCGCTTCGTCGCCCGGGCGCCAAGCTGGGTGCATTTCGACATTTTCGGCTGGGCGCCGGCGGAGCGGCCGCATTCGCCCGTCGGCGGCGAGGCGCAGGCGATCCGCGCGCTCTACGAGGTGCTGCGCAAGGGCGGGCGCTGACCGCCTTCGTTCCCGACGAAAAAAAACGGCCCGGCGATCACCGCCGGGCCGTTCTCGTCTGGAGAGCAAGCCTTCGGGTCAGGCTTCCGCGTCCTCGGCCACGGGCGGCGCGGCGTCTCGGTTGCCCTTGATGATCTCCCGCTTGCCGACATGGTTCGGCGCGCCGACGAGGCCTTCCTTCTCCATCCGCTCGACCAGCGAGGCGGCGCGGTTGTAGCCGATGCCGAGGCGGCGCTGGATGTAGGAGGTCGAGCATTTCTTGTCGCGCAGCACCACCTTGACCGCCTTCTGGTAAAGGTCCTCGCTGTCGTCGACGGCGCCCATCTCGGTCTTGTCGAAGACGGGGGCCGCCTCTTCCTCCTCTTCCTCCTCGGTGACCGTCTCCAGGTATTCGGGCCGTCCTTGGGCGCGCAGGTGGGTGACGACGTTCTCGACCTCGGCATCCGAGACGAAGGGCCCGTGCACGCGCACGATCCGCCCGCCACCGGCCATGTGCAGCATGTCGCCCTGGCCGAGCAGCTGCTCGGCGCCCTGCTCGCCGAGGATGGTGCGGCTGTCGATCTTCGACGTCACCTGGAAGGAGATGCGCGTCGGGAAATTCGCCTTGATCGTGCCGGTGATCACGTCGACCGAGGGCCGTTGCGTCGCCATGATCAGGTGGATGCCGGCGGCGCGGGCCATCTGGGCGAGCCGCTGGATCGCGCCCTCGATCTCCTTGCCGGCGACCATCATCAGGTCGGCCATCTCGTCGACGACGACGACGATGTAGGGCATCGGCGCGAGGTCGATCTCCTGTTCCTGGTGCAGGAGGTCGCCGGTGCCCTTGTCGAAGCCGGTCTGGACGAGGCAGGTGATCGTCTCGCCCTTCTCGCGGGCAGCGGCCGCGCGGACATTGTAGCCGTCGATGTTGCGCACGCCGAGGCGCGACATCTTGCGGTAGCGGTCCTCCATCTCGCGCACGGCCCATTTCAGCGCCATCACCGCCTTCTTCGGATCGGTGACGACGGGGGTGAGGAGATGCGGGATCCCGTCATAGATCGACAGTTCCAGCATCTTCGGGTCGACCATGATCAGCCGGCATTCCTCCGGGCGGAACCGGTAGAGCAGCGACAGGATCATCGTGTTGATCGCCACCGACTTGCCCGAGCCGGTGGTGCCGGCGACGAGGAGATGCGGCATCTTGGCGAGCTCGGCGATGACCGGCTCGCCGCCGATCGTCTTGCCGAGGCAGAGCGGCAGCTTGTAGCCGGTGGTGGCGAAGTCGCGCGATTCGATCATCTGGCGGAAATAGACGGTCTCGCGCGTCGCGTTCGGCAGCTCGATGCCGATGACGTTGCGGCCGGGCACGACCGCGACGCGGGCCGACAGCGCCGACATCGAGCGGGCGATGTCGTCGGCAAGGCCGATGACGCGCGAGGATTTGACGCCCGGCGCCGGCTCGAATTCATAGAGGGTGACGACGGGGCCGGGGCGGACATGGATGATCTCGCCGCGGATGCCGAAATCCTCGAGCACGCTTTCGAGCAGGCCGGCATTCTGTTCGAGCGTTTCCTGCGCGACGACATAGCCGTTCGAGGCCGGCGGCTGCTGCAGCAGGGCGCGCGGCGGGAACTGGTAGTCGCCGTCGGCCGAAAGCGCGACCGTGTTCGGGATCTGGAACGGCGTCGAGAGGGCGATGCCGCGTGGCGGCGGCGCGGGCGCGGCGGGTTCGGGCAGGACGGCCGGCATCGGGACGACGGTCTGCACCGGGGGGGCCGCCGGCATGTCGGGGACGACGACCATTTCCTCGGGCGGCGCAGGGGCCGCCGCTGCCGGCTCGGCAACCGTGTCCGGCGCGGCCAAGGCTGCCGGCTCCGCCATCGCGGAAGGCTCGGTGGCGGCGGACGGCCCGGCCATCGCCGGCGGTTCGTTCACCACGGGCAGGTCGGCAACGGCCGAAGGCATGGCGGCGACCGGTGTCCCGGCCTCAGCGACGGCCGCTGCCGCAGCCGCCTCGGCCTTGCGGCCGCGGCTTGCACGGATGTCGACGACGCGGAAGCGCGCGGCGATCGTGTCGGGATCGACGGGAACCGGCGCCGCCGCCTCCGCCGCGCGGCGCGGCGGGATCGCCGCGAGGTCGAGCGCGACGGATTCCCAGAAGGCGAAATCCGACAGGAAGACCGGAGCCGCCGTTTGCGCCGGGATCTCCTGCGGCACGGGTGCCCGAGGCCCGGCCACCGGTTCCGGCGCGGCCGGTGCCGGCTCCGCACGCGCGTCTCCGGCCGGCGGATCTGCCGCCTCGGCCGGATCCCCGGTGACGGCGTGTTCGGCCGGTGCCTGCTCGGGTGTGGCTGGCTCCGGCTGCGTTGCCGGCGGAGCGATGTCACCCGCCGTGTCGACGTCGACGGCGGGTTCTGTGGGCGCCGCAGCGGCCGGCTCGTCCTCGACGACGACGGCGCTCTTCCAGCTCATCGCCCGCCGCTCGGCCAGCGCGGCGCGCAGCCGCTCGACATGGAGATTGACGGAAACGGAGGCGTCCGCCGCCGCTGCATCCAAAGGGACGAGCGCCAGTGCGCCGTCGCCGCCGGGATCCGTCGCCGTTTCCGCGACGTCGACCGGGGGCACGGGCTCGGGCAGCGGCTCGACCAGCCGCTCTTCGGCGCGGCGCTGCCGGCGGGCCGGATCGCGGTCCGGGGTGCGGGTGAAGCGCACGTTCGGCGCCATCAGGAAATGGCTTTCGAGCGTGCCGTCGGCAAGCTCCCCCGGATCGGAGGCGCGCAGGATCGGCGAGCGGAAGCGGGAGCGGTCGGTGCCCGGATGCACATGGCTTCCATAGGCGCCGTCATGGCTCCACGAGACGTCGTAGCGCAGCCCGTGCTGCTCGGGCGCGAAGCCGGTGTCGTCCTGATCGCTGAAGGCGGTCGGCTGAAAGTTCGTTCTGGGAATACGCATGGGACCTGTACGCACGAGGAACAGAAGTCTGGATGTCACCAAGGATTAGGAAGAGAAGGTTAATTTTCTCCTGCGGCCGGCGGGCCGGACCTTCCCGCCGGGCCTTGGGATTTCGATGTCAAGAAAATGATTCCAAAGGATTTATTTTATTTTCGCGGCTGTTTCCGGCAGTCCCGGGAGAGTGCGTCGAAACGGCACGGCGACAGCCGCGCCGGAAGCCGGCGCGGCTGTCGCGATCGACGGGGACGCGGAACCGGCCGCCCGTCAGAACTTGTCGGCGACCTGCATGCCGGCCGGGCCGAGGATGACGGCGATCAGGACGGGCAGAAAGAAGAGGATCATCGGCACGGTGAGCTTCGGCGGCAGGGCGGCGGCCTTCTTCTCCGCCGCGTTCATGCGCTGATCGCGGCTTTCCTGCGCCAGCACGCGCAGCGCCTGGGCGATCGGCGTGCCGTAGCGGTCGGCCTGGATCAGCGCCTGCGTCACCGCCTTGACGTCGTCGAGGCCGGTGCGGGTGGCGAGGTTGTCGAGCGCCTGGCGGCGGTCCGGAAGGAAGGAGAGCTCGGCCGTGGTCAGCACCAGTTCCTCGGCGAGCGGCGGCGACTGTTCGGCGATCTCGTCGGCGACGCGGCGCATCGCCACCTCCATCGACGTGCCCGATTCGACGCAGATCAGCAGGAGGTCGAGCGCATCCGGCCAGGCCCGGCGGATCGAGAGCTGCCGCTTGGAAATGGCGTTCGAGACGAAGATGTTCGGCGCGTAGAAGCCGAGATAGGCCGAGCCGATCGTCGCCAGCAGCCGGACGGTCAGCGGCTTGTCGCCGAGGAAATGCAGGCCGAAGATAGCGAAGGCGCCGGCGCCGAGGAAGAGGAAGGGCAGGACGAAGCGGGCGAACAGGAAGATGTTCAGCGCGTTCTGCGAGCGGTAGCCCGCCGTCTTCAGCCGGTTCAGCGTCTTGTCGTCGACGAGCGCCTTGCGCAGGTTCAGCCGCTCGACCACCTGGCGCACCGAGGTGTTGTTCTGCGCGCGCAGGCTCGCCTTGCTGTTGACCGCCTCGGCGGCAAGCCGCGCGCGCTCACGGGCGCGGATCTGCTCGCGCTCGGTCGCCACCGACTTCATCCGCTTGTCGAGATCGCCGCGCTCGAGGAAGGGCATGGCGATCGAATAGAAGGTCGCGAGCACCGACACGGAGACGAGGATCGCCATGATCGTCTTTGGATCGGTGAAAAGCTTCAGCAGCAGGTCGAACATGGCCCGTTTCCTCGGAGGGCGGTTCCGGCCGGCGGATCTGGCGCCGTGCCTGTGGAACCCGCGTGAATTCAAGACGGGAGCGCCCCGGATGGAGCCGCAGCGCTCGCCGGGACGTCCCTAGATGTCGAAATTGATCATGTTGCGCATGACGACGATGCCGATGCCCATCCAGACCGCGGAGATGCCCATGATCATGTGGCCGCGCGGATCGGTGAACAGCAGCAGCATGTAGGCGGGCGAGGTGAGGTAGACGAGCAGGGCGACGATGAAGGGCAGCGCGCCGATGATCACGGCGGAGGCCTTCGCCTCCATCGACAGAGCGTTGACCTTCGCCTTCATCTTCTTGCGGTCGCGCAGCACCCGCGACAGGTTGCCGAGCGCTTCCGACAGGTTGCCGCCGGCCTGGGCCTGGATGGCGATGACGATGGCGAAGAAGTTGACCTCCGGCGTCGGCACCGTCTGGATCATCCGGGCACAGGCCTCGGGGATGCTGAGGCCGACCTGCTGCGCTTCGATCAGGCGGCGGAACTCGGTCTTGACCGGCTCCTGCCCCTCGCTGGCGATCAGCCGCAGCGCGTCGTTGAGCGGCAGGCCCGACTTGATCGAGCGCACCATCACGTCGAGCGCGTTCGGGAATTCGTTCAAGAACTGCTTGCAGCGGCGGCGGATGAGGAAATTGACCACCCAGCGCGGCAGGCCGGCGGCCACGGCGAAGACGATGCCGAGGGCGAAGAGCGGCGGCACGCCGCCGAGGATGGCGGCCACGCCCGCGACGATGCCGGCGACGACGCTGACGATGTAGAACTGGGTGACCGACAGGCGCAGATTGGCCTGCTGCAGCCGCACCTTCATCGAGACCGTCGCCTTCTGCGACTTCTCTTTCTGCTTTTTCTCGAGGTCCTTCAGCGAATCCTGCACGGACTTGCGCCGCTTCGACACTTCGTTGACCCGGTCGCGGGCCGCCTTCATCTTGACCCGGTCGGTCTCGGCCGCCTTGACCTTGCGCATCCTGTTCTCGGCCTTCTGCTCCGCCTCGATGCGCGGAAAGAGAATGCCGTAGGCGAGCCCCGCCGCCGAGAGCGCGACAAGGCCGGCAAGGGCCAGAATGGTGATGTCGATCCCGAACAACATGACGTCCGCCTGGAATGGGTTAAGAGTGTGGGAAAGCGTGCCGGCGGGGCCGGCGCGCTTTTTAAGCCTTTTCCATCGCGTCGAGGGTGGCGGCGAGCCGCTTGTCCTCGTTGAAGTAGCGGGCGCGGTCCCAGAAGCGCGGCCGGCCGATGCCGGTCGAGCGGTGGGTGCCGATGATCTTGCCGTTGGCGTCCTCGCCGTCGATCTCGTAGCGCATCAGGTCCTGGGTGACGATCACGTCGCCTTCCATGCCGACCACCTCGGTGATGTGGGTGATGCGGCGCGAGCCGTCGCGCAGGCGCGCCGCCTGGACGATCACGTCGATCGAGGTCGAGATGATCTCGCGCACCGTCTTCGGCGGCAGCGTGAAGCCGCCCATGGCGATCATCGATTCCATGCGCGAGAGGCATTCGCGCGGCGTGTTGGCGTGGATCGTGCCCATCGATCCGTCATGGCCGGTGTTCATCGCCTGCAACAGGTCGAAGACCTCCGGTCCGCGCACTTCGCCGACGATGATCCGCTCGGGACGCATGCGCAGGCAGTTCTTGATCAGGTCGCGCATGGTGATCTCGCCCTCGCCCTCGATGTTGGGCGGGCGCGTCTCGAGGCGCACGACATGGGGCTGCTGCAGCTGCAGTTCCGCCGTGTCCTCGCAGGTGATGACGCGTTCATGCGTGTCGATATAGCCGGTCAGGCAGTTGAGCAGGGTCGTCTTGCCCGAGCCCGTGCCGCCGGAAATGACGACGTTGCAGCGCACGCGGCCGATGATCTGCAGCAGCGTCGCGCCTTCCGGCGTGATCGAGCCGAATTTGACGAGCTGGTCGAGCTTCAGCTTATCCTTCTTGAACTTGCGGATCGTCAGCGCCGTGCCGTCGATGGCGAGCGGCGGGGCGATGACGTTGACGCGCGAGCCGTCCGGCAGGCGCGCGTCGCAGATCGGCGAGGATTCGTCGACGCGGCGGCCGACCTGGCTGACGATGCGCTGGCAGATCGAGAGAAGCTGCGCGTTGTCGCGGAAGCGCACCTCGCTCTCGATCGTCTTGCCGGCGACTTCGATGAAGGTCTGCCCGGCGCCGTTGACCATGATGTCGGCGATGTCGTCGCGCGCCAGCAGCGGCTCCAGCGGGCCGTAGCCGAGCACGTCGTTGCAGATGTCCTCGAGCAGTTCCTCCTGCTCGGAGATCGACATCGCGAAGTTCTTGATCGTGATGATGTCGTTGACGATGTCGCGGATTTCCTCGCGCGCGCTCTCCGTGTCGAGCTTGGCGAGCTGCGACAGGTCGATCGTGTCGATCAGCGCGGAGAAGACCTGGCTCTTGGTGTCGTAATAATCCTCGTTGCGGGTCGCGCGCTTGCGCGGCGAGGAGGCCGCCGGCGGGGGCGGGGCCTGCGGCCGCGGCGCGGCCTCGCGCACCGGTTCCGCCGGCGGCTGGACCGCCGCGGCCTTCGCCGCCGGGGCGGCCGCCGGTGTCAGGAGGCCCGTTGCGCCGCTCTCGTTTCCGCGTTTGCCAAACATGACGTCAATCCGATCCCTTGCCGATGAAGGTCGCGCATTCCGGTGAAGACGGGATCACCCGAAATGCCCGATCCCTTGGTCTTTGCCGCGATGTCCGGGGCCGGGCTCTGCGCTCCGGCGGGACACAGCGTTACTTGCGCCCGATCATGCCGAGCACCTTGCCGAGGCTGCCGCGCTTCGCCTTCTTCACCGCGGCGCGGCCGGTGACGAGATGGCAGAGCTGCGAGACGATTTCCGCGACCGGCGCCTTGCGGTCGATCTCGGCGATCATCCGGCCGCTGTTGGCGGCATTGCCGAAAAGGGCGGCGTCGAACGGGATGACGGCGACCGGATCGATCTCCAGCGAATCGGAGAAATCGCCGGGCGCGATCTCTGGCCGTTTCGGCATGCCCACCTGGTTCAGCACGAGATGGGCCTGCTTGTCGTTCGGCCGCAGCTTCTTCAGCGCGTCGAGCAGGTTCTTGGCGTTGCGCAGGTTGGCGAGGTCCGGCACGGCGGTGATGACCACCTCGTCGGCCTCGGCCAGCACCGAGCGCGTCCAGTCGGTCCAGCCATGCGGCACGTCGAGCACGGACACCGGCGCGCTGCGCTGCAAAATCTCGGTGATCGGCTGGAAGGCCGCACCGTGGAAGTCGTAGGCGCGGTCGAGCATCGAGGGCGCGGCGAGCAGCGACAGATGGTCGGAGCACTTGGTCAAAAGCCGGTCGAGGAAGACCTCGTCGAGCCGCTCCGGCGAGAACACCGCCTCGGAAATGCCCTGCGGCGGGTCCTGGTCGAAGTCGATGTTGGCCGTGCCGTAGGGCAGGTCGAGATCGGCGAGGATCACCTCGGTCGAGAAGAGGTTGGAGATCCCCCAGGCACAGTTGTGCGCGAGCGTCGAGGATCCGCAGCCGCCCTTGGCGCCGATGAAGGCGACGCTCCGGCCGAGCGGCTCGGCCTCGGGATCGACGAAGATCGCCGAGATCGCGGCGATCACGTCCGGCATCGACACCGGTGCGATCATGTATTCCGAAATGCCGTTGCGGATCAGTTCCCGATAGAGGCGGATGTCGTTGAAGCGGCCGATGACGATGACCTTGGTCGAGGGATCGCAGACCTCGGCGAGCGGCGACAGGTCCTCGAGCAGCGTGCGCGGCTCGCTGTCCATCTCCAAGACGATCAGGTTCGGGGTCGGGGCGGAGGTGAACATGTTCACCGCCGCGCTGACGCCGCCGCTGTTGATCCTGAGGTTCACCTTCGCCATGCGCCGGTCGCTCTGGCAGCGCTCCATCACCCGCTGCAGCGCGTCCGACTGGCAGAAGGCATGGATGGAAATGCGCGGCAGCGGCCGAAGCTGCTCGAGGTCGTTCGAGCGGGCCGTTTCCACGGTGTCCGCGCCGCGCGGGCCGGTCTCGATCTTGTAGTCAATCGCGCTCATGTGCCTGTCCTGTCGCCACGCTGGCTGCTGGCATCAATTGGTGTTGATGTTGATGGTCGAGACGTCGCCGGAGGTTTCGCCGCGATAGTCCTTGTTGATCACGCCGAGCCGCTGCTGGGCGTCGGGCGGCGACATCTCGCGCGGGCCAATCAGGTCCATCGGGTTCTCGATCTGGGCTGCGAGGTTCGACTGGCTGGCGCAGCCGAAATTCTGCCAGTTCTTGTTCTGGTAGGTGTTGTAGGCGAGGTCGTCCGGCCATTCGCCGCAGGGGCCGGTCTTGGCCGTGATCGCGACGTAGCTGAGGCGCACCGGCGACGAGGCGCCGTCGACGCTTGCGGCATAGCTCGTCACGATCACCCGGTGCGAGGGGATGCCGGTGCCGACCAGCACCGCGCGGATGTCCTTGCTCAGCCGGTGGGCGGTGCCGGCGTTCGGCGAGCCGTCCGGCAGCACGATCTGGATCGCGCCGGAGGAGTCGTT
This sequence comes from Ensifer soli, assembly GCF_041928815.1. Classification (NCBI taxonomy): domain Bacteria; kingdom Pseudomonadati; phylum Pseudomonadota; class Alphaproteobacteria; order Hyphomicrobiales; family Rhizobiaceae; genus Ensifer; species Ensifer soli. The sequence continues at coordinate 71,668 of NZ_JBHFEI010000010.1, forward strand.
GCGGTATTTCTGCGCGAAGCCGCGGATCGTGTCACGCGTGCCCTGCTGCAGCTTGGCGTCGCCGGCGCTGATCGGGATGTCGATCGAATGCTCGGCCTCGGCGATCATGATCGGATGGCGCGTGCGGTAGTCGTCCGGCAGCGATCCGGTCGGGATGCGGTCCGGATTGGCGCAGCCCGTCACGGCGGCCGAGAGGGCGAGAAGGGCGGCGACGGCGAGGTTCGGGGCGAGGCGCGACGGCATGGTCAGGGTCTTTCCGAAGGGCAGGGGAAAAAGGGGAGACATCCGGACCTCGCTCACTTGTAGATGAAGCCGACATTGCCGTGGTAACGGCCGGCCGGCGCCTCGTTGCCGCGGCCGTAGAGCTTGTTCACCGTGCCGAGCAGGAAGCCGGGACCGTCGCTCGCCGGGTTGAAATTGTCGTCGGGACGCGACAGCGCGGCGCGGGCGACCGGGCGCACGAGATAGGGTGTCGCGATGATGACGAGTTCGGTCTCGTTGCGCAGGAAGTCGCGGCTGCGGAACAGGGTGCCGAAGACCGGGATCTTCGCCATGCCCGGAACGCCGGAGATCGCCTGGCGGACATTGTCCTGGACGAGGCCGCCGATGACGATCGAGCCGCCGGAGGGAAGCTCGACGCTGGTCGAGGCCTCGCGCTTGCGGATCGACATGTAGGTCTGGCCGGGATAGTTGATCTTCTGGTCCTTGTCGCGGACGCTGCGGGTGATCGCGTTGCCGCTGACGTCGGAGCCTTCCCAGGTCGGCTCGGAGACGTTGGTCTCGATGTCGAGCGCGATGCGGCCCGGACCGAGCACGATCGGCTTGAAGTTGAGCTCGATGCCGTATTCGACCGTCTCGACCGTGCGCTCCAGCGTGCCGTTCTCCTTGACCTCCTGGCCGGCCGGCAGGCGGTATTCGCCGCCGACGAAGAACTTGGCCGACTTGCCCGAAATCGCCGTCAGGCTCGGCTCGGCCAGCGTACGCATCACGCCCGCCTGCTCCATCGCATTGACGTAGCTTGCGAAATTGACGCTGCCGGAGCCGATCGAACCGGTGATCGCCGACGAGACCGGGTTGATCGCATTGCCGAGATTGGTTGGGTTGGCGAAGGTGATCGGCTGGCCGACCTCGCTGCCGACCGAGCCGGAGAAGCCGAGCTGCTTCAGCACCTGGCGGCTGACCTCGGCGACGGTGACCTTCAGCGTCACCTGGTCCTCGCCGTCGATCTTCAGCATGTTGACGATCTGCGAGCGCTGCCGCTCCTCGGCGAAGATGTCGGCGTCGCCGTTGTTGCCCTGGGCGGTGATGTCGCGGGTCGTCGCCTCGCCGCCCTTGAGGAAGGCTTCCGCGAGCTTTTGCGCCTGCGAGGCGTCCTGGGGCGTGCGCACCGTGCCGGTCAGGATGACGTTGTCGGAGACGATCTCGACGCTGATCTCGCTGTCTGGGATGAAGCGGCGCAGGTTCGATTCGAGGCTGCCGATGTCGCGCTCGATCTCGACGTCGAGGCTGATCATCTCGTCGCCATTGGTGTCGAAGATGAAGATGTTGGTCTGGCCGACCTTCTTGCCGAAGAGATAGATGCGGCGCGAGGTGCGGGTGACCGCGTCGGCGAGCTCCGGATCGGCGACGAGGATGTCGTGCGCGTCGTCCGGCAGGTCGATGACCATCGCCTTGTTGAGGCCGAGCTTGACCGTCTTGCGCACGCCCGGGCCGGTGTCGTTGATGCGCAGCATTGCCGAGGCCGCCGCCTCGGCCGGCTGCACGCCGCCGATCACGCCGCCCGGCAGGCCGGAAAAGGTCAGGCAGAACGACAGGCCGGCTGCGACCGACGCACGAAGTTTGTTACCCATTCGCTTCATGTTTCGCTCCGTCGTTCTTAATTGCGCGAACTTGCCGGCGCGCCGTCGTTCTTCACGATCGAGCCAGACTTGATGACCTGGATGGTCGGCACGCCGTCGCCGCTCAGAAGATAGTCGGCGGCGCCCGTATCGGCTTCCTGCGCGTCGGCGACGCTGCGCAGCGCCAGCGACAGGCGCTGCGCCATCTGCTGGGCGACGCTGATGACCTTGGACTGGTCCGGCGTCAGCTCCAGCGTCGCGGTCGTGCCGACGACGGTCTTGGTGCCGTCCTCCTTCTCCTCGATCTGCTGGTCGATGGCGAGCACGCGGACATTGCTGAGGATGGTTTCGGTGAGGAAGGTGCTGGTGCCGTCTTCCTTTCGCACCATGATCACGTCGACGCGGTCGTTCGGCAGGATGAAGCCGCCCGCGCCGGTGGCCACCGTGATCTCGGTCGCGACCGCGCGCTTGCCCGCCGGAAGCAGCGCCGACATGATCCGCGTCGAGGCGTCGGCGATCTTCTCCTGCCGGATCGGCTCTCCGGCGAAGATCGGCATGCGCACGACCACGCCGTTCAGGTCGGTGACGGCGCCCGGCCGGTTCTCCTCGGTGACGAGGCCCTCGACCACGCCCGATTTCGGCCAGACCGCCCAGCGCATCGAATCGCCGTTCAGCCGCGATCCGACCGGCAGGCTCTTGGACGCGACGAGGACATTGACGACCGGCTCGCGCTCGACGAGCGGCTGGGCCACCTCCATGACGGCGCGTCCGCGCGTCAGGTTGAGCGCCAGGACGCCGGCAAGGCCGGCCGAGACCACTGCCGCCGACAGGATGATGATGCGTACCGGTTTCATGAGGGCTTCCTGGATCAGACGATTCTCCGACCCAGAATTGCCGGCAATTGGTATAATTAAGGTTAACGGAACGCATACGAACGTGGTTAATGCGTTCTTTCCGCGCCGCCCGCGGCGGCGCCCGCCGTCAACCGCCGTGCAGGGCCAGCGCGATCGCCTTCAGCATCAGCGGCGAGGACGGGTAGGCGAAGAGGCCGCCGGCGGCGATCGCGATGCCATAGGGGATCTTCTTCTCGGTGAAGAGCAGCCGCGGCACCGGCAGGCCGGCGGCAAGGATCGTGCTTTCCTTGCGGCGGAGCAGCAGCACCAGCACGGTCAGCAGGCCGCCGGCGAGCGCGACGGAGCCGAGGAAGCCGAGGAGGCTCGTGTTGAGCCCGAACCAGACGGAGGAGGCCGTCAGCAGCTTGGCGTCGCCCCCGCCCATCACATTGGCGGCGAAAAGCCCGAAGCAGACGGAGAAGACGAGGAGTGCCGCCGCCAGGTGCAGGCCGATCGTGGCGACCGGAAGGCCCGCGAGCGGCGCGACGACGACGAAGCTCGCCAGGACGATCGCCGACACCCGGTTCGGGATCGTCATCGTGAAGAGGTCGCTGAAGGCGGCGATCGCCAGGCACAGCGGAAAGACGACGAAGATGGCGGCGACGGTCATTCTGAACCACTCCCTTGCAAACCGGCCCCGCGCACCGGGCCGTGACGGGCCGCCAGTCTGCGCCGGGAAGACTTAACGAACACCTCTGGCCTGCGGCCCCGTCGAATGCAAAAGCCGCCCCCCTTGGAGGACAAGGGAAGCGGCTTTGCTTGACGTCCGTGACGCGGTCAGGATCAGTTGCGGCTGTCCGTCATCGTCGTCGCGAGGAAGTTGAACTGGTTGCCGAGTTCGTCACCGAGGGCCGTTGCGCCGGTGATCAGCGCGACGGAAATCAGAGCAGCGATGAGACCATACTCGATGGCGGTCGCACCGGATTCGTCCTTGAGCAGGCGAGCAAAAATCTTGGTCATGCCATTTCTCCTAATTTCACGTGTTGTTCAGCACTTCCGCCAACTGTTTTCCGTTGTTCGGATGAGGCCAAGCTACACAGGGCGCATTGCCATCGACTTAAGGAATGGGGTTACCGAGGGCTTAACGTTAGCATCTCCGAATATTGGTAAATGTCCCGGAAAGGCGGGGACTTCAAATCGATGGTTTCGACTTAAGACTTCATTCACCAAAACCCGTCATGCTTCCTTCACCGACCGATCCTCCGGGGACCCCGCCATGCCGCTCCTGACTGCCGCCCGCCCACGCCCGCCGGTCCTTGCCGCCGCCCTTGGCCTGGCGATGCTCGCCTTGCCGGCAACGGTCGGCTTCGCGCAGGAAGGCGACATGATGCAGGTCTTCCGTGACCATGCGCGCGTGCTGAAGCTCGACCGCGCCGTGAGCAAGGTGATCATCGGCAACGGCGAGATCGCCGACGCGACGGTCGCCGACGCGAAGACCATCGTCCTGACCGGCAAGAACTTCGGCACGACGAACCTCGTGATCCTCGACACCGACGGCAATGCGATCGTCGACGAGCGCATCCTCGTCTCGATCGACGAGGGCAACACGGTGCGAATGTACAAGCAGACCAACCGCACCGTCTATTCCTGCACGCCGGCCTGCGAGCGGCATGCCGAGAACGGCGGCGCCAAGGGCCCCTGATGCGCTTGCGCTCCGGGGTTCTTGCGGATGGCGCGCCGCGGCGCGCCGGATCCGTTCGACTCTGAGGATCGCACGATACGAATTGTCAAAGTTTGTCCCGTAATCTGACGGCACGTGATGCCAGATGATGGGGATGACCCGTGCCGATGAATTCCAGCGCTTCCCGCCCCGAGGCCCGTGCGCGGCGCCGCTCGCTTCTCCGCAGGTTCGCCGGCGAGCGCGAGGGCGCGGCCGCGATCGAGTTCAGCCTGCTGGCCCTGCCCTTCTTCCTGGTCTTCTTCGCCTCGGTCGAGACCTTCGTCGCCTTCACCGGCGAGCAGCTTCTCGCGAGCGCCGCCGACAAGATGTCGCGCAAGATCCGCACCGGCGAGATCACCTATGCGCAGGGCAAGGCGACCGACATGACGACGCAGCAGTTCCGCGCCGCCTTCTGCGACGAGATCTCGATCATGATGACCTGCTCCAACAGCGAGGTCAGCACGCCGGACAAGCTCTTCATCGACGTGCGCAGCTTCACCAATTTCAACGCGATCCCGAAGGCGGTGCCGCGCGTCGGCGATTCGCCGACCGGAAATCTCGACACGAGCGGCTTCCGCTTCGCGCCCGGCGGGCCGCGCAGCATCAACATCGTGCGCGCCTATTATCGCTGGGAAGTGCTGACCGATCTCGTCCGGCCCTACGTGACGAAGCTGAGGCCCGCCGGCGACGACATGCCGAACGACTATCTGATGGTCGCCACCAACGCCTTCCAGAACGAGAACTACTGATGAGCGCCCCCCTTTCCCCCCGTGGATGCCTCGGCTGGATCCGGTCGCACCTCGTCAGGCCTGCCAGCCTGTCCCGGCTCCTTCGCGACCGGCGCGGCATGGGCGCCGTCGAGTTTGCCATCATCGCGCCGATCCTGATCGTCACCTATATGGGGGCCTTCGAGATCTCGCTCGGCTTCACCGTCGCGCGCAAGGTTGCGCGCGCCTCCGGCACGGTCGCCGACCTCGTCGCCCAGGAATCGACGATCACCGCCACCTATCTCGACGGCATGCAGAATGTCGCGACCAGCATCATGGCGCCCTATCCGATGACCGGCTACACGCTGAAGATCACCGGGATCCGCGTCACGGGCACCGGGACCGGCACCGTCGCCTGGTCGCGCGACCAGGCCGGCGGCCGGCCCTACGCCACGGGATCGACGGAGAGCATCCCGAGCGACATCTCGACCGTCGGCTCCTTCGTCGTGCGCTCCGAACTGGTGGTGCCGCATGACCTGATGCTGTTTGCCGCCAACATGTCCGGATCGGCGCTTCAGACGATCGACCTGTCGCGCACCTATTATTATCGCCAGCGCATCGGCGAGGTGATCAGCTGCGCCACCTGCTGACACGGCGCCGCGTCCGATCGCATTTGCCTTGACACGCGCGACGCGCTATCCCTGCCGGCCGGCCCGGCGCCGTTTCGCCCTGGCGCCGCGACACCGGTGAGGCGGGGAGGCCATGGCGCGCGTCTTTCTTTTCGTTCTCGATTCCGTCGGCATCGGCGGCGCCCCGGATGCGGCGGCCTATGGCGATGCCGGCGCCGACACGATCGGCCACATCGCCGAGGCCTGCACCGCCGGCGCCGCCGACCGCGACGGCCTGCGTGAAGGCCCGCTCACCCTGCCGCACCTGACCCGCCTCGGCCTCGTCGAGGCCGCCCGGCTTGCGACCGGCAGCGCGCCGGCCGGAATGCCAGCGCCGGCCGGGATCATCGGCCTCCACGGCGCGGCGAGCGAGGTGTCGCGCGGCAAGGACACGCCCTCCGGCCACTGGGAGATCGCCGGCACGCCGGTGATGTTCGACTGGGGCTATTTTCCGCAAGGGGAGGAGGCGTTCTCCGCCGATCTCATCGAGCGGATCTGTCGGGAGGCCGGTCTTCCCGGCATCCTCGGCAACAGCCACGCCTCCGGCACCGAAATCATCGTCCGCCACGGCGCCGAGCATATCAGGACCGGCAGGCCCATCTGCTATACCTCGCAGGACTCCGTCTTCCAGATCGCCGCCCACGAGGAGAGTTTTGGCCTCGACCGGCTCTACGCCGTCTGTGCCGTCGTGCGCCGCATCCTCGATGCGGAGACCATCGGCCGGGTCATCGCCCGACCGTTTACCGGCGCGACGCCGGAAACCTTCGTGCGCACCGGCAACCGGCGCGACTATTGCGTCCCGCCGCCGGAACCGACCCTGCTCGATCGTCTGACGGCGGCCGGACGGACCGTGCATGCGATCGGCAAGATCGCCGACATCTTCGCCCATCAGGGCATCGGTACCGCGACCAAGGCCAATGGCAACGCGGCGGTGTTCGACGCCTGCCTTTCCGCGCTCGACACCGCTGAAGACGGCGACCTCGTCTTCGCCAATTTCGTCGATTTCGACATGCTCTACGGCCATCGCCGCGATGTCGCGGGATATGCCGCCGCACTCGAGGCCTTCGACCGGCGCCTGCCGGAGTTTCTCGGGCGCCTTGCCGCCGGCGACCTCCTGATCGTCACCGCCGACCATGGCTGCGACCCGACCTGGCGCGGCACGGACCACACCCGCGAGCGCGTGCCGGTGCTCGCCTTCGGACCCGGGCTCGCACCGCGTTCACTCGGCATAGCTCCGACCTTCGCCGATATCGGCGAGACCGCCGCCGCCCATCTCGGCATCGCCGCCGGCCGCCACGGCAGGAGCCTGTTCGGATGAGACCCAAGGCGGAGCTGCACTGCCATATCGAAGGCGCCGTCGCGCCGGAACTTGCCCGCGCGCAGGCCGAAAAATACGGTGTCGACCTCACCGGCGTCCTCGACGGCGAGGGCTATGTCTGGCGCGACTTCACCGGGTTCCTCGCCTGCTACGACCGTGTCGCCGGCCTCTTTCGCAGCGAGGAGGACTATGCGCTGCTCGCCGAGACCTACCTGACCGGGCTTGCCGAGGCGGGCGCGATCTACAGCGAGATCATCGTCTCGCCGGATCACGGCGCGCGGGTCGGGCTCGGCCCTAACGCCTACCTCGCCGGGCTTGCCGCCGGTATCGGGGCGGCGCGCGACAGGACCGGCATCGAGGGACGCATGCTGGTCACCGGTATCCGCCATCTCGGCGCCGAGGCGGTCGTCGCGGCCGCGCGTTTCGCGGCGACCCGGCCGCATCCGCTGGTCACCGGCTTCAACCTCGCCGGCGAGGAGCGCTTCGGCCGCGTCGCCGACTATGCCCGCGCCTTCGACATCGCCCGCGACGCCGGCCTCGGCCTCACCATCCATGCCGGCGAGCTCTGCGGCGCGGCGAGCGTACGTGACGCGCTCGACCATGTCCGCCCCGCCCGCATCAGCCACGGCGTGCGTGCGATCGAGGATGCGGCGCTTGTCGAGCGCCTCGCCGACGAGGGCGTCGTGCTCGAATGCTGCCCGGGTTCCAACATCGCGCTTGGCGTCTTCCCGTCCTTTGCCGGACACCCGTTGCGCGCGCTGCACGATCGCGGCGTGAAGGTGACGCTGAATTCCGACGATCCGCCCTTCTTCCACACCTCGCTCGCCCGGGAATACGCGGTCGCCGCCGAGGAGATGGGTTTCTCGCGAGGTGACATCGACGGGATGACGCGCACGGCGATCGAGGCGGCCTTCGTCGAGCCGTCCGTCAAGGCGCGGCTCCTCTCCTCACTCTGATGGGGATGAGCGGCCGGCGGCCGGCTGCGGCCTTGCGGAGCGGGCGCGATCCGTGAAACAAATGCGCGATTTGCCAATCGCTCCAAGAAAGGCCTGGCCATGGATGGTGTCACCGTCATCAGTCATCCGCTCGTCCAGCACAAGCTGACGATCATGCGGAAGAAGGAAACCTCGACGGCGAGCTTCCGCCGGCTCCTGCGCGAGATCTCGACGCTGCTCTGCTACGAGGTGACGCGCGACCTCGAACTGACCACCGAGACGATCGAGACGCCGCTCCAGGAGATGCAGGCGCCGCTGCTCGAGGGCAAGAAACTGGTCTTCGCCTCGATCCTGCGGGCCGGCAACGGCCTTCTGGAGGGCATGCTGGAGCTCGTGCCTTCCGCCCGCGTCTCCCATGTCGGCGTCTATCGCGACCACGAGACGCTGCAGCCGGTCGAATATTACTTCAAGGCGCCCGAGAACCTCGCCGAGCGCCTCGTCATCGTCGTCGATCCGATGCTCGCCACCGGCAATTCCTCGATCGCCGCCATCGACAAGCTGAAGGAGCGCGGCGCGATGAACTTGCGCTTCCTCTGCCTGCTCGCCGCGCCGGAGGGGATCGCCAATTTCCGCGCCGCCCATCCGGACGTGCCCGTCTTCACCGCCTCGATCGACAGCCATCTGAACGAACTCGGCTACATCGTTCCGGGCCTCGGCGATGCCGGGGACCGGATGTACGGCACGAAGTAGACGTTTACCCCGGCTTAACCAACCTCTCGTCAGAGGGGCCGATGCAGCGAATGCGCGATGCGCCCTTCGCGCTCCGTTAGTGTTTTCGGTGTTCCTTTCCCTGACGTTTCGGAAGGGGAACATCCATGATCGGCCGCCTCCTGGTCTTCGTCGCCGGTATCGCGATCGCAGCGCTGTTCGTGCCGGACCTCGCCGCGCGGCTCGTCGCCAAGACGGACCGGCCGGCCGAAGTCGCGGCCGTCCGGGAGGCGGAGCCGGCCGCCGCCGGCGGTACGTTCCGGCTGCCGATGGACCCGAGCGGGCATTTCATCGGCAATTTCCGCCTGAACGGCCGCAGCGAGAGCGGCATGGTCGACACCGGCGCGAGCCTCGTCGCCCTCAACCTCTCGACCGCGCAGAGGATCGGCATTCCGCCGTCGCGGCTTTCCTTCGACGGGCGCGTCTCGACGGCGAACGGCCTCGTCGAGGCGGCACGCACGACGATCGACCGGATCGAGATCGGCGGCATCGCGCTCACCGGCGTCGAGGCCGTCGTCCTGCCGGACAGGGCTCTGTCCGGCACGCTGATCGGCATGAGCTTCCTCAGCCGCCTCGCCTCCTACAAGGTCGAGGGTCTGGCGCTCCACATGCGGCGCTAAGGTCCCGATCAGGGATCGATCCGCGCGATGACCAGCGGGCGCGGCGCCGGCGGCGCGTCGGCGATGGCGTAGAGGCCCGCGACACGTCTTGCGATCTCCGCGCCGGTCGCCCTGTCGGTCGCATGGACGAAGGCGATCGGATCGCCGCGCTCGACACGGCTTCCAAGCGGCAGAAGCCCCGCCAGGCCGACGCGGTGGTCGATCGCATCGCCGGGACGCAGGCGACCGCCCCTCAGGGCGATCACCGCCATGCCGATGGCCCGGGTGTCGACGCCGCCGAGGAAGCCCGCGCGTGTCGCCCCGACCGGCAGGACCACGGGAGCCTTCGCGAGATAGGCGTCGGGCCGCTCGGCGAGGTCGGCGGGGCCGCCGAGCATGTGCACCATTCTTGCGAAGCGCTCCAGCGCCGCGCCGCTTGCGAGCGCCCGCCGCGCCCGCGCCTCCGCCGCGTCACTGTTGCCGTCCATGCCCGATCGCAGCAGCATGTCGGCGGCAAGCCGCAGCACCAGCCGTTCCAGCCGGCTGCCCGCCCTGTCGCCCTTGAGCACGTCGAGCGCGACGCGGAGTTCCACCGCATTGCCGGCGGCGTCCGCGAGCGGTTCGTCCATGTCGGTGATCAGCGCCGAGGTCGGCAGGCCCGCCTCGTTGGCGACGCCGACGAGGGTGCGCGCCAGCGCTTCCGCCCCGGCCCGGTCCGGCAGGAAGGCGCCGTTGCCGACCTTGACGTCGAGCACGAGGGACTGCAGCCCGGCGGCGAGCTTCTTCGACAGGATCGAGGCGGTGATCAGCGGCACCGAATCGACCGTACCGGTCACGTCGCGGATGGCATACAGGCGGCGGTCGGCCGGTGCGAGATCGGCGGTCTGGCCGATGATCGCCAGCCCCGCCTGCCGCACCGTGCGCCGCAGCAGGCCGGCATCGGGCGCGATCGTGTAGCCTGGGATCGATTCGAGCTTGTCGAGCGTGCCGCCGGTATGGCCGAGGCCGCGACCGGAGATCATCGGCACGGCGAGGCCGCAGGCGGCGGCGACCGGTGCCAACATCAGCGAAACCGGATCGCCGACGCCGCCGGTCGAATGCTTGTCGGCGACGGGCCCGTCGAGGTCGCTCCAGTCGAGCGTCGCGCCGGACGCGCGCATCGCCAGCGTCAGCGCCACCGTCTCGTCGCGGTCCATGCCGTTGAGGCGGATCGCCATGGCAAGCGCGGCGATCTGGCCCTCGGAGAAGGAACCGTCGGTCAGGCCGCGGACGAAGGCTTCGATCTCTTCCCCTGCCAGCGCATGCCCGTCGCGCTTGCGGCCGATGATTTCGCCGGGGATCATGGTCCGTGCGACGCCGCGACGGCGCCGGCGTCCCGTCCTTCTGCGAGCGTCAGGATGTCGGCGAGCAGGCCGGAGGCGCCGAAGCGGAACGTCGAGGGCATCACCCAGTCCGGCCCGTGGATCGTCGCCGCGAGAGCGAGGTAGAGGCGCGCGTCGGCGACGGTATCGACGCCGCCCGCCGGCTTGAAGCCGACATTGCGTCCGGTTTCGCGGATCGCCGTCAGCATGATGTCGGCCGCTTCCAGCGTCGCATGCACCGCCGCCTTGCCGGTCGAGGTTTTGATGAAATCGGCGCCGGCGCCGATCGACAGCAGCGAGGCGCGGCGGATCAGCGCCCGGTCGCGGATCTCGCCGGTCTCCAGGATCGCCTTCAGCCGGACCGGCGCCGGAGCGGCGGCGCGCACGGCGGCGACCATCTCCGTCACCGCCTGTTCATCGCCGGCAATCAGCGCCCGATAGGGAATGACGAGGTCGATCTCGTCGGCGCCCTCGGCGATCGCCCGCTCCGTCTCGGCGACGACGTCGGCGACGGCGGCCGTGCCGTGGGGGAAGTTGACGACGGTGGCGATCCGCACCGGGCTCGACGGTCCGAGCCGCGCGCGGGCGGCGGCGACGAAGCGCGGCCAGATGCAGATCGCGGCCGCCGTGCCGAAGCGGGTCTGCGCGGCGTCACAGAGCCGTTCCACCGCCTCATCCGTGCAGGTCTCCGTCAGATCGGTCAGATCGAGAAGCGACAGCGCGAAGAGCGCCGTCTGGCGTTTGGTGGCGTCGATCATGGTCCCTCCGTTGCGGCCCGCCCGGTCACAGCCCGGCCTTCAGCATCTCCTTAAGGATGGCGGCGAGACGGGCGCCGCCGACCGGCGCCATGTCCTTGGTCTCGTGATGGCTGAGTTCCGCCCCGGTCATCCCCGCCCCGTAATTGGTGATCACCGACGCGGCGGCGACCCTGAGCCCCCTATAGCGTGCGAGGAGAACTTCGGGAACGGTCGACATGCCGACGGCGTCGGCGCCGAGGAGGCGCGCCATGCGGATCTCGGCCGGCGTCTCGAAGCTCGGGCCGGAAAACCACATGTAGACGCCGGCGGACAGCGCGATGCCGGCGCGCGCCGCCGCCTGGCGCATCGCCTCGCCAAGGCCGGGATCATAGGCGCTCGTCATGCCGACGAAGCGTTCATCCCCCTCGATGCCGATCAGCGGGTTGGTGCCGGAAAAATTGATGTGGTCGCTGATCTGCATCACCGTGCCGGGGGCGATCTCCTCGCGCAGCGATCCGGCGGAATTGGTGAGCAGCAGGATCTCGACGCCGAGCGCCTCCAGCGCCTCGATCGGCACGCGCATCGCGCCCGCATCGCCGTGCTCGTAGTAATGGGCGCGGCCGGAAAGGACGACGACGGGCACGCCGGCGACCGTTCCGGCGACGAGCTCGCCGGCATGGCCGGAGACGCTGCTGCGCGGAAAGCCGGGGATCTCCGCATAGGGCAGGGTGACGGGGTCATCGATCGCCGCGACCAGCGACCCGAGGCCGGAGCCGAGCACCAGGGCGATCCGCGGACGCAGGTCGCCGAGACGCGCGGCGATCGTCGCGGCGGCGGTCATCCGATCACTTCCGTCTCGAAACTGTGGGGCAGGAGGTCGGAGAGCATCAGCGTCTTCTTGATGCCGGTCTCGTCGCAGAGATAGATCCGCGTGCTCGCCCCGGAGAATTCGGCGAGCCGCTGGCGGCAACCGCCGCAGGGCGGGCAGAGCGCGAGCTTCTCCGCGATGACGGCCACTTCGAGGATCTGCCGCTGCCCGGCCATCACCATGTGGCTGATCGCCGTGGTCTCCGCGCACCAGCCCTCGGGGAAGGACAGGTTCTCGATGTTGGCGCCGCTGTAGATCCGCCCGTCGCCGGCGCGGATCGCCGCGCCCACGGGGAACTTCGAATAGGGGGCATGGGCCTTCTCCATGGCGGCGTGCGCCGCCTGAAACAGCTCGTCATCCATCGGTTCAGCGTTCCTTCACATAGGGGATGCCGCCGGCCTTCGGCGGGATGGCCTTGCCGATGAAGCCGGCGAGCAGGATGACGGTGAGGATGTAGGGCAGCGCCTGCATCAGCTGCACCGGCACCTGGCCGATCAGCGGCAGCGGATTGCCCTGCAGCCGGATCGCCAGCGCATCGAGGAAGCCGAAGAGCAGGCAGGCGACGAGGATGTTCGCCGGCCGCCACTTGGCGAAGATCAGCGCCGCGAGCGCGATGTAGCCCTTGCCCGCCGTCATGCCCTTGACGAAGCCGGCGGTCATGGCGAGCGACAGGTAGGCGCCGGCGAAGCCGCAGAGGATGCCGGCGCAGATGACGGCCCGGTAGCGCAGCCAGATCACCGAAATGCCGGCGGTGTCGACCGCGCCCGGATTCTCGCCGACCGCCCTCAGCCGGAGACCGAAGCGCGTGCGATAGAGCACCCACCAGGAGAAGGGCACCATGGCGAAGGCGAGATAGGTCAGCAGGAAATGGCCCGACAGCAGGTTGGCATAGATCGGTCCGATGACGGGCACGCTTCCGATCGCTTCGGCAAAGGGCAGGTCGATGACCTGGAAGCGCGCCTCGGCGGGCAGAGAGGGCGTGCGGCCGCCCTGGCGAAACCAGGCCTCGCCGAGAATGACGGTCGAGCCGGCGACGACGAAGTTGATGGCGACGCCGGAGACGATCTGGCTGCCGCGCTGCGTGATCGAGGCATAGCCGTGCACCAGCGCGAGCAGCACCGAGATCAGGATGGCGGCGGCGAGCCCGGCGAAGACAGAGCCGGAGACGGCGGCCACGGCGCCGGCGGCGAAGGCGGCGCCGAGCATCTTGCCCTCGAGCCCGATGTCGAAGACGCCGGCGCGCTCGGTATAGAGGCCGGCGAGTGCGGCGAAGATCAGCGGCACGGAGACGCGGATGGTCGATTCGAGGAGCGCGATCAGGGTGTGGAACAGGTCCATGGCCTCAGGCTCCCTTCGTCTGCGTCACCGCGGCGCGGGCGGCGCCGGCGGCAAACAGCCGGCCGATCGCCGGGCGGAACATGTTTTCGAGCGCGCCGGCAAACAGGATGACGAGGCCCTGGATGATGACGATCATGTCGCGCGAGATCGCCGGCATCTCGAAGGCGATCTCGGCGCCGCCCTGGTAGAGCATGCCGAAGAGGACCGCCGCCGGGATGATGCCCGCCGGATGCGACCGGCCCATCAGCGCGACCGCGATGCCGACGAAGCCCGCCCCTTGCACGAAGTCGAGCTGCATGCGGAACTGCTCGCCCATGATCGGGTTCAGCGCCATCATGCCGGCGAGCCCGCCGGAGAGCATCATGGCGACGACCGTGATGCGCTGCTCGCGGATGCCGGCATAGCGGGCGGCGGACGGGCTGTGGCCGAGCGTGCGCATCTCGTAGCCGAGCCGGGTGCGCCAGATCAGCACCCAGACGCAAAAGGCCGCGGCGAGCGCCAGCAGGAAGGAGACGTTGAACGGCGCGTTGCCGACCTGAAGGCCGAAGAGGCCGAGCAGCCAGTCGAGCTTCGGCAGTTGCCCGCCGGCCTCGAAGGTGCGGGTCTGCGGCGCCATCGAGCCGAGCGGCTTCAGCACCCGCGTCAGGAGGTAGACCATCAGGCTGGAAGCGATGAAGTTGAACATGATCGTCGTGATGACGATGTGGCTGCCGCGCCTGGCCTGCAGCCAGCCCGGCAGGAAGGCCCAGAGCGCGCCGAAGAAGGCCGAGCCGAGGATCGCCAGCGGGAAGACGACGAACCAGGGCATGGTCCGGTCGAGCCAGAGGCAGGCGAGCGCCACGCCGATGCCGCCGATATAGGCCTGTCCCTCGCCGCCGATGTTGAAGAGGCCGGCGTGGAAGGCGACGGCGACGGCGAGCCCGGTGAAGATGAAGGTCGTGGCGTAATAGAGCGTGAAGCCGATATATTCGCCGCGGCCGAAGGCGCCGTTGACCATGTGATAGGCGGCGTTGAGCGGGTTCTCGCCGACGAGCAGCACGACGAGACCGGCGACGAGAAAGGCGACGGCGAGGTTGACGAGCGGGATCAGCCCGTATTCGGCCCAGCCGGGCAGCTTCGCGTAAGGGTTGCTCATCGCGCCGCCTCCGCCCGGTCCGCGACGCCGGCCATCAGCAGGCCGATCTCGCCTTCCGACGCATCCGGCAGCCGTTCGCCGACGACGCGGCCGGCGAACATCACGAGGATGCGGTCGGAGAGGGCGCGGATCTCGTCGAGCTCGACGGAGACGAGCAGCACCGCCTTGCCGGCGTCGCGCATCTCGATGATGCGCCGGTGGATGAATTCGATGGCGCCGACGTCGACGCCGCGGGTCGGCTGGCCGATGATCAGCACGTCCGGATCGCGCTCCATCTCGCGCGAAAGCACGATCTTCTGCTGGTTGCCGCCGGAGAAGTTGGCGGTCTTCAACCGCGGGTTCGGCGGGCGGATGTCGTATTTGCGGATATTGTCCTCGGCCTCGGCGCGGATCGCCTCGATGTTCATGAAACCGCCGCTGCCGTAGCGGGCGTCGTTATGATAGCCGAGGATGGCGTTCTCGCTCTCCTCGAACTTCAGCACGAGGCCGACATGATGGCGGTCCTCCGGGACATGGGCGAGGCCGCGGCGGCGCAGTTCCGCGGGATCGGCCGCGCCGGTGACGTCGACCGGCGTGCCGGCGAGCGTCACCGAGCCCTTGACCGCCTTGCGGATGCCGGAGATCGCCTCGAGGAGTTCCGACTGGCCGTTGCCGGCGACCCCGGCGATGCCGACGATCTCGCCTTCGCGCACCTCGAGGGAGACATCGTCGACCATGGTGACGCCGCGCCCGTCGCGCACCGTCAGTCCCTTGACCGAGAGCCTGACCGCGCCGGGCCGGGCCTCGCCCTTGTCGACGCGGAGCAGCACGCGGCGGCCGACCATCAGCTCGGCGAGCTCTTCGACGGAGGTCTCCGAGGTCCTGCGGGTCGCCACCATCTCGCCGCGCCGCATGACGGAAACGGCGTCGGTGACGGCCATGATCTCGCGCAGCTTGTGGGTGATGAGGATGACGGTCTTTCCCTCGGCCTTCAGCTGGCCGAGGATGCGGAAGAGATGGTCGGCCTCCGCCGGCGTCAGCACGCCGGTCGGCTCGTCGAGGATGAGGATGTCGGCGCGGCGGTAGAGGGCTTTGAGGATCTCGACGCGCTGCTGCAGGCCGACGGGAAGCTCCTCGATCAGCGCGTCGGGATCGACCTCCAGCGCATAATCCTTCTCCAGCCGCTTGAGTTCGACACGGGCCTTGGCGATGGAGCGGTTGAGGATCTGGCTGTCCTCGGCCCCGAGCATGACGTTTTCCAGCACGGTGAAGTTTTCGACCAGCATGAAATGCTGGTGCACCATGCCGATGCCGGCGGCGATCGCCGCGTTCGGGTCCTTGATGGCGACCGGCCTGCCGTCGACGAGGATCTCGCCGCGATCGGCCTGGTAGAAACCGTAGAGGATCGACATCAGCGTCGACTTGCCGGCGCCGTTCTCGCCGATGATGCCGTGGATCGTGCCCTTGCGGACCGAGAGGTTGATGTTCCTGTTGGCGTGGACGAGGCCGAAGCTCTTGTCGATGCCCTTCAGTTCGATGGCCAATGGCTCCATGCGGCGCTGCTGTCCCCTTGGGCTTTCGTCCGGGCTCACCCGTTTTCCCGCCGGATGTTCCCGCCCGCTTCCTGCCTTTTCGATAGGTCTAGCATCGTTTTCGGTGAAGGTAAGGGGGAAAATGCCGATATCGCGGACGGGGCGCCGTGCCGGCTCGGAGGCCAGCCGATCCGGCCGGCCGCGACCCGATCCCGCTTCTGCCGGACGGCGATAAATGATCTCGCATCAATCCATGGTCGTGATGCCATGTTTTCGCCATAGAATTATCTTGATTTTAAATGCCTAATTCGTAAAATAGAAACATATAATATTAATGGATGGAGATAGTAAAATGGCAAATATTAATGGCGATCCGGACAACAATCTTCTGAATGGAACGTCGAGAGCGGACCTCATCCAGGGATATCTCGGTAATGACGAAATATACGGCAACGGCGGCAATGATGTTACCTATGGCGGCGCCCGCAATCCCGAGGATCCGATCGAGCATGACGGCGATGATTATCTCGACGGCGGCGAGGGCAACGATACGCTGATCTCGTTTACCGGCAACGATATCCTTGTCGGGGGCGAAGGAAACGACACGTTCTACGGCGGCCAGGGCAGTGCGACGATCCTGACCGGGGCGGGCAACGATATCGTCAAGGTTGAGCGCTTTGCCGTCGAGAATGAATATTACTATGCCAATGACGACGAAGTCGTCGACTTCTCGCGCGGGAGCGACAAGCTCGACGTCTCCGCATTGAACATCTCGTCCTTCGACACGGTCCGCTATCTGCTCGGCAAGGATGCCGACGATGATGCGGTCATCGCCTTTTCCCAAGCGGGTTTCCGCGAGACGGTCACCTTGACGGGCCTCGCCCCCTTCAGCCTGACGGCTGCGGATTTCCTGTTCTCGACGGACGCGACCAACGACGTGATCGAGGGAACTGCCTCTGTCGACGATCTCTTCGGCGGGCTCGGCAACGACCAGATCACCGGCCTTGAGGATTCCGACCGGCTGTTCGGCGAGCAGGGCAACGACACGCTGATCGGCGACGCGGAGGACGACGATGCCTCCGGCTATGGCAATGATCTTCTCGTCGGCGGCGCCGGCAACGACAGGCTCTACGGCAATGGCGGCGCCGACCGGCTGCTCGGCGGCGTCGGCGACGACCTCATCGACGGCGGCGGCGACTATGACCGGATCGCGACCGGCGCCGGCAGCGACACCGTCGTCTATGCGCCGCATGACGCGGGTGAAGTCGACACGGTGACGGATTTCAACGTCGCGACGGACAAGATCGACCTGCGCGCTTTCAATATCTCCTCCTTCGAGACGGTGAAGGACCTCCTGTCGATCGGCCCGGGCGGCAGCACGCAGATCCGGATCTCCTTCGACGGGATCTCGACCGAAGTCGTGCTGCAGCGCACCGACCGCAGCCAGCTCACCGCGGCGAATTTTGTCTTCGACCTGGTGGCCCAGACCGATCGCCTGGTCGGCTCGGAGTATGACGACGACATGTTCGGCGCGCTCGGCAATGACGGCTTGAGCGGCGGCAACGGCAACGACCGGCTCTATGGCGAGGACGGCGACGACGTGCTGTCCGGCGCGACGGGGACCAGCGAGGCCGACAAGTCGCTCTATGACGGCGACGACACGCTGTCCGGCGGCGTCGGCAATGACAGGCTCTACGGCGGCGGCGGCCAGGACGTCCTGCGCGGCGGTGCCGGAGACGACCAGCTCTTCGGCCAGAACGGCAACGACACCCTGTTCGGCGGCGCGGGCGACGACATTTTCGTCATTCGCAAACTGTCCGAGGCGGAAATCGATACCGTCTATGATTTCGAGGCGCCAAGCGTCGACGAGGAGGGCGTCGCCCATGGCGACAAGGTCGATCTTTCGGCCTTCGGTGTCGGTTCCGCCGAGACGCTCGCGGATATCCTCTCGGTCGATTCCGACGGCAACGCGACGGTCGACATCACCTATAACGGGATAAGGCAGCAGCTCGTCCTGCTCGGCTTCGCGCCGGACGAACTCGACCCCGCCTCGTTCAAGTTCTCCACCTCGACGGCCGCCTCCTCGCTGGTCGGCACGGTGAACCGGGACGACATTTTCGGTGGCGCGGGCAATGACAAGATCCGTGGCGGCGAGGAAGGGGACCGTCTCTTCGGCGAGGACGGCAACGATACGCTCTATGGTGGCGCGACGACCTCGGCGGGATCGGAAACCTTTGGCGGCAACGACCTCCTGTTCGGCGGCGCAGGCGACGACATCCTGCTCGGCGGCGGTCAGAACGACGTGCTGAAAGGCGGGATCGGTGCGGATCAGCTGTTCGGCGGGCTCGGCGACGACACGCTGATCGGTGGCGAAGGCGCCGACGCCTTCATCTTCGACCGTGCGACGGCGACCGGCTACTCGGTCGACAAGATCGTCGACTGGCATCCGGAGGACGGAGATGTCATCGACCTGTCCCGGATCGATGCCATCGCCTCGTCGCGGTCCGTCAACGACGCGTTCAAATTCATTGAAGGCGCGAACTTCACCAAGGCTGGCCAGCTCCGGGCTTACTATTCCGGCGTCTACACCGTTCTGGAAGGCAATGTCGACAGCGATCCCTATGCCGAGTTCGCCATCAAGATCGTCGGCCGCCCGCTGATCGAGATCGAGAACCTCCTTCTCTGAGGCCTGTCCTCCGCCGGTCGGAGCCACGGGTTCCGACCGGCGGGAATGGCCTGTCTCTTTCAGGCGGACACCCGCCGGATCAAGGCGGATCGGCCCCCTCCCGGGGGCTGTTTGCCTTGACGAACGAGCCGACCAGAAGGGCGAGCATGTCCCCGAGGTCCGCCTCGTCGACGGCGGCGAAGCGATGCTGCAGGCCGAGCGAGACGATGCCGTGCACGGCGGAGAAAAGGCCGCGGGCTATCGACGAGATCCGGGCCTCGCTGACGCCCGGCATGGCTGTGCGCAAGGGGACGATCACGGTCGCGAACAAAAGCGCCTGTTCGCGATAATGCCAGTCGGGCACGGTCTTTCCTTCGGGAAGGCGGTGGTCGAAGAGGGCTGCCCAGGCGTGCGGATGGCGCATGGCGAAATCGAGATAGGCGTGGGCAAAGGCGATCATCTGCCGCTCGGGCGTGTCGCCGGCATGCCGGGCCGCGGCGGCGGCGAGATCGGCGCCGAGACTGCGCAGCGTCGCCGAATTGACGGTGAGGACCAGGTCGTCGAGATCGGTGAAGACATTGTAGATCGCGCCGAGCGCGCAGCCGACGTCGGCGGCGACGTCGCGCGCGCGAAGCTGCGCCAGGCCGCCCGAGTGGATCCGCGCGGTTGCGGCCGCCAGAACGTCGTCCTTCAGCTTGCGGCGCTTCTCGTCGCGCTTTCCCGTCATTTTTCCCGATCCTCTCCGCGCCCCGGCATCGCATTGGTGAAATAGTTCTTGAACATCGTTCATTCTTATGCGATGGTCAACAATGAACAATGTTCATATTCTGCGGGTGTGAAGCCGCGCGCCCCGCGCTACATCTCGCCCCGGGGCCGATGGCGTCGTGAAGGACGTAGCGGCCCGACCTTGCCCGACGGCCTTTAAGGGAGCCAAAGATGACGGACCGACTGATCACCGCGCGGCGTTTCGCGCCGCTGTTCTGGACGCAGTTCCTCTCCGCCTTCAACGACAATTTTCTGAAGAACATCCTCGTCTTCCTGATCCTGTTCACCATGGCCTCGACGCAGGCCGCAACCATGGTGACGGTGGCGGGCGTCGTCTTCATCCTGCCCTTCCTGCTGCTCTCCGCGCTCGGCGGCGAGCTGGCCGACAAATACGACAAGGCCCTCATCGCCCGGCGGCTGAAATTCGCCGAGATCGGCGCTTCCGTTTTCGCCGTCGCCGGCCTGGCGTTGCATTCGGTCACCCTGCTGATGGTCGCGCTCTTCGTCTTCGGCGTGATCTCGGCCCTGTTCGGGCCGATCAAATACGGCATCCTTCCCGACCATCTCGAGCGCAGCGAACTGCCGAAGGCCAATGCCTGGATCGAGGCGGCGACCTTCGTCGCCATCCTCGGCGGCACCATCGTCGGCGGCGTCGCCTCCACCGGCGGGATCGAGGTGGCCGTGATCGGGCCGGTGATGGTCGGGCTCGCGGTTCTGTGCTGGCTTGCAAGCCGGATGATCCCGTCGACGCGCGGCGTCGCTCCCGATCTTGCCATCGACCGCAATGTCGTCCGCTCGACGCTGCGCCTGCTGGCGGCGACGCGGTCGGACGGCCGCGTCTTCCGCGCCGGGCTGATGGTCTCCTGGTTCTGGCTCGTCGGCGCCGTCGTGCTGTCGCTGTTGCCGCCGATGGTGAAGAACGTGCTCGGCGGCGGCGAGATCGCCGTCACCGCCTATCTCGCCGTCTTCGCCGTCGCGGTCGCGGCCGGCTCGGCGATCGCCGCCTGGATGTCGGCGGGCCGCATCGTGCTCCTGCCGGCCCCGGTCGGCGCGGCCCTCGTCGCGCTCTTCAGCCTCGACCTCGCCTATACGACGGCGGGCCTGCAGGCGTCCGGGACGGTCGAATCGCTGCGTGCCTTCTTCTCAGGTCCCGGCACGGTCCGGGCGGCGATCGACCTCGCGGGGCTGGCGATCGCCGGCGCCTTCATCGTCGTGCCCACCTTCGCCGCCGTCCAGGCCTGGGCGAAGGAGGAGGAGCGTGCCCGCACCGTCGCCTCCGTCAATGTGCTCTCGGCCGCCTTCATGGCGGCGGGCGGCGCCGGCCTCGCGCTCTTGCAGGCGCTCGGCCTCGGCCTTTCGACGATCCTCGTCATCCTGGCCCTTCTGAATGCCGCCGCCGCCTGGTGGATGCTCGCCAACCTGCCGACCCATGCCTTCCGCGACGTCGTCTCGATCCTGTTCCGCGCCTTCCACCGGCTGGAGGTCGTCGGCTACGACAATCTGAAGGCGGCGGGCGACGCGCCGATCCTGGCGCTGAACCATGTGAGCTTCCTCGACGGCCCGCTCGCCGTGACGCTGACCGAGCGGGAGCCGGTCTTCGCCATCGACCGGACGATCGCCACGCGCTGGTGGGTGCGCCCCTTCATCCGCAACATGAAGGCGATGGCGCTCGATCCGGCAAAGCCGCTCGCCACCCGCGCGCTGATCAAGGCGGTCAACGACGGCAATCCGCTGGTCATCTTCCCCGAAGGCCGCATCACCGTCACCGGCAGCCTGATGAAGGTCTATGACGGCGCGGCGATGGTCGCCGACAAGACGAAGGCCATGGTCGTGCCGATCCGCATCGAGGGCCTGGAGCGCAGCTTCTTCTCCCGTCTGTCGGCGCTCCACACCCGCCGCAGCCTGTTTCCCAAGGTGACGGTGACGATCCTGCCGCCGCGCCGCCTGTCGCTGCCGGACGGCCTCGTCGGCCGCAAGCGCCGCATGGCCGCGGGCGCGGCGCTCTACGGCATCATGTCCGACCTCGTCTTCGACACCAGTCTTTCCGACCGCACCATCCCCGAAGCCGTCATCGCCATGGCGAAGATGCGCGGCATGCGGGCGCTGGCAACGGAAGATCCGCTGACCGGTGCGCTGACCGGCGGCCGGCTGCTCGCCGGCGCAGCGGTTCTCGCGAAGAAATTCCAGGGCCTGTTTCCGGACGAACGCAGCATCGGCGTCATGCTGCCGAACGCCAACGGCGCGGTCGCGAC
Organism: Ensifer soli; assembly: GCF_041928815.1. Classification (NCBI taxonomy): domain Bacteria; kingdom Pseudomonadati; phylum Pseudomonadota; class Alphaproteobacteria; order Hyphomicrobiales; family Rhizobiaceae; genus Ensifer; species Ensifer soli. The sequence goes on from NZ_JBHFEI010000010.1 coordinate 93,686, forward strand.
CCTTCTCGGCCTGATGTCGGCCGGCAAGGTCCCGGCGATGATGAACTTCACCGCCGGTGCCGCCAACCTCCGTTCCGCGGCGACGGCGGCCGAGCTGAAGACGATCCTCACCTCGCGCGCCTTCGTCGAGCAGGCCAAGCTCGGCCCCGTCGTCGAGGAGCTCGGCCGGACGCTGCGCATCGTCTATCTCGACGAACTGCGCGAGACGATCGGCCGGCTCGACAAGCTTCTCGGCTTCCTGACGAAGACGCGGCTGCGCGCCCGGCGCAGCGCCGACGATCCGGCGGTGATCCTCTTCACCTCCGGCTCCGAGGGCGCGCCGAAGGGCGTGGTGCTCACCCACCGCAACATCCTCGCCAATGCGGCGCAGGCCGCCGCCCGCATCGATTTCCATTCGGGCGACAAGGTGTTCAACGTGCTGCCCGTGTTCCATTCCTTCGGCCTGACGGCCGGCACGGTGCTGCCGCTCGTCTCCGGCGTTCCGGTCTATCTCTACCCCTCGCCGCTGCATTACCGCATCGTGCCGGAGCTGATCTACGGCTCCAACGCGACGATCATCTTCGGCACCGACACCTTCCTCAACGGCTATGCGCGCACGGCCCATCCCTACGACTTCCGCTCGATCCGCTACTGCTTCGCCGGCGCCGAGCCGGTGAAGGCCTCGACGCGCGAGATCTACATGAACAAGTTCGGCCTGCGCATCCTCGAGGGCTACGGCGTCACCGAGACGGCGCCCGTCATCGCCATCAACACGCCGATGTTCAACCAGCCGGGCAGCGTCGGCAGGCTGATGCCGGGCATGGACTACCGGCTCGAGCCGGTGCCGGGCGTCGAGGAGGGCGGCCGCCTCTTCGTGCGCGGGCCGAACGTCATGGCCGGCTATCTCCGGGCAGACAATCCTGGCGTCATCGACCCCCCGCCGGAGGGCTGGCACGACACCGGCGACATCGTCACGATCGATGCCGACGGCTTCATCCGCATCAAGGGCCGGGCCAAGCGCTTCGCCAAGATCGGCGGCGAGATGGTCTCGCTCGCGGCGATCGAAGCGCTGGCCGGCGAATTTTGGCCGGGCCATCTCTCCGTCGCCGCCACCCTGCCCGATCCCCGGAAGGGCGAGAAGCTGGTGCTTCTGACCGATGCCCCCGAGGCGAGCCGCGCCGCCTTTTCCGCCTTCGCCAAGTCGAGGGGAATGGCCGATCTCGCGATCCCCTCCGAGGTGACGGTCGGAACCGTCCCGGTGCTCGGCTCCGGCAAGGTGGATTTCGTCGCCGCGGCAAAGGCGGTCCGCGAGCGGGCCGCGCCTGAAGCGGCGGCCTGAGAACCGCCGGAAAGGCTTGCGCCGGCGTGCGTTCCCGCCTAAGAGCGCCTGACAAGACCTCCGGGTTGAGGATGACCGAGGGAGTTCCGTCGCCTTGCAAGGCGCCGACCGCGGGCGATGCTGAAGCGCATCGGCCACGATTGGCAACGAAGCGGGTAACGAAAAGCGTCGGACAGCCGGTCCTGCGAGGTTTTGTCAGGCGCTTCCGATCGAGGCCACCGCACCGATGCCGCGGGATTGCCAGCGACGGGGCTCTGCCCCTAGACTCCATGCCCATCGCAACCGAGCAGCCGGACCCTGACGTGATGACCGACAGCCCGTATTTCTCCGACGTCGGAGGCCTGCCGCCGCAGACGCAGACGCTTTCCAGCAAGGCGGTGTTCACCACCGCCTATGCGGTGATCCCGAAATCGGTGATGAGCGACATCGTCACCAGCGTGCTGCCGCACTGGTCGGGCACCCGCGCCTGGATCCTCTCGCGTCCGCTGAGCGGCTTCGCCGAGACCTTCTCGCAATATATCGTCGAGGTGAAGCCCGGCGGCGGCAGCGTTAGGCCCGAGCCCGACCGCCGCGCCGAGGCGGCGATCTTCGTCGTCGAGGGGGAGGGCAGCCTGACCCACGAGGGTGTGGCCCACGCCCTGAGGCCCGGCTCGTTCGCCTACCTGCCGGCGGGCGCCGCCTGGAGCTTTGCCAATGACGGCACTGTGCCGATCCGATTCCACTGGGTGCGCAAGGCCTTCAAGGTGGTCGAAGGTCTCGATCCGCCGCCGGCCGTCTTCACCCACGAGAGCGACTGCGCCTTCGACGCGATGCCGGGAACGGACGGGCGCTGGGGCACGACGCGCTTCCTCGATGCCGACGACGTGCGCTACGACATGCACCTCAACATCGTCAGCTTCGAGCCTGGCGCCTCCATTCCCTTCATGGAGACGCATATCATGGAGCACGGGCTCTACGTGCTGGAAGGCAAGGCGGTCTACCGGCTGAACCGCGACTGGGTCGAGGTCGAGGCGGGGGACTATATGTGGCTGCGCTCCTATTGCCCGCAGGCCTGCTATGCCGGCGGCCCCGGGCGGTTCCGCTACCTCCTCTACAAGGACGTCAACCGCCATCCGGATCTCTGACCGGCGGCCTCATGCCCCGGCGGTCAGGTCGTCGAGGAAGCCCTGGCACCAGGCCGCGACGTCATGGGCGAGCAGGTGGTCCATCATGGCGCGCCAGCGTTCCTTCCGTTCCGCAAGCGGCATGGACAGCGCCTTCGCCAGCGCGTTTGCCGTCCCTTCGGTGTCGTAGGGATTGACGAGCAGGGCGCCCTTCAGCTCGCGCGCTGCCCCGGCGAAGCGCGACAGCACCAGCACGCCGGGCTTTTCCGGATCCTGCGCGGCGACATATTCCTTGGCGACGAGGTTCATGCCGTCGCGCAGCGGCGTGACGTAGCCGACGCTCGCCAGACGGTAGAGGCCGGCAAGCAGGTTGCGGCCGATCGAGCGGTTGATGTAGCGGATCGGCACCCAGTCGACCGTGCCGATGGCGCCGTTGATCCGGCCCGCCTGTTCCGCCACCATCTTCTGCATCTGCTCGTATTCCGGCACTTCCGAGCGTGACTTCGGCGTCACCTGCAGGAAGGTCACCTTGTTCTGGTAGCCGGGATTGGTGACGACGAAGCGCTCGAAGGCCTCGAGGCGCTGGGTGATGCCCTTCGAATAGTCGAGCCGGTCGACACCGATGATCAGGTCGCGGCCCTCGACGCTCTGCTGCGCCTTGCGCACCATGCTGCTCGCCATGGCCTTGCCCGCGAAGGCGGCGAAGGCGGCCGTCTCGATGCTGATCGGATAGGCGGCGGCCCGGAACATGCGTCCGTGCGAGCGGAAGCGGCCGGGGCCGACCTCGTCACCGATCTCCTCGCGCCGGAGGTAGCCGGCGAAGTTCTGCAGGTCGTAGTCGGTCTGGAAGCCGACGAGGTCGCAATAGGCAAGGCCGCGCACGATCTCCTGATGCGCCGGCATCATCACGACGAGATCGGCGGGCGGCCAGGGAATGTGCAGGAAGAAGCCGATCCGGTTGCTGAAGCCCATCTGCCGGAGTTCGGCGGCAAGCGGGATCAGGTGGTAGTCGTGGATCCAGATCACGTCGTCGGGCTTAATCAGCGGCGCGAGGCGATGGGCGAAGAAACGGTTGACGCGGAAATAGCCGGCCATTTCCTTGCGGCCATATTCGGCGAGGTCCATGCGGTAGTGGCAGAGCGGCCAGAGCACGCGGTTGGCGAAGCCGTGATAGTATTCCTCGACGTCGGTGGCCGTCAGGTCGGTGAGCGCATAGGTGATGGCATCGCGCTCCTCGATCGCCAGCGGCCCCGGCTCGGCCTCGGCGCTGGTCTTGCCCGACCACCCCATCCAGATGCCGCCGCGCTCCTTGAGGGCCGCCTGCAGGGCGACCGCGAGGCCGCCCGCCGGCGGCGATCCATCTTTGGCGGGAAGCGGAACGCGGTTGGAGACGACGATCAGGCGACCCATGACAGAGCCCTTTCATAATTTTGCCGGAACAGCCCGGATGCTCTCGACCGCGGACCTGCCGCGGCCATATTGCTGGACATTGCCCTCTTCAAACGCCCGGCCCCGCTCGTCCGTTGCATCGCGGCAGACATCCCGGTCGGCGCGCCCGGCATTTCCATCGGCGGGGACGTGCTTTCCGCGCGGAAGGCCAGCCCCCGGCGCGATGAAGTGCCCCCGCCTCGGCGTCGGACACTGCCCCTGAAAACAGACGGCGAGAGCATGTCGGGTGGTCCAGCCTCACCGGAAATGCCCTGCGCTGTGGTGACACTCGCATCCTGGGAGCCATAGCATGATGTGGCGATCTTAATGAACCCGGTGATTTTGGCAGCGATTTTGTCGCAGCGCGTGGCGACCCGTCACCGCTGCCTGAGCTTGGCGAGGAAACTCCGAATGCCCCAGCGGGCCTTGCAAGCGATGCGATCGCAAGCATGCGGGTACGTGCGATGCCGGCACGGTGGAATGACCGGTTCGCCGCCCTGTTCGAGGATGGTGTCATGCAGGCTGCCTGCCTCTGTCTGGCCGGCATGCCCCTGACGAGGGCGCAGGCAGGGGCATGCCGTTCTGCCGGCCAGGTCCGGGTGGACGCGGACCGGAAGGCCGGACACGTCGACGGCTGCTTGGATCCCGCTGCCTGATCCGCGCGGGAGCGAGCGGGAGCCTGAGCCTGCCCACTCCCTTTCTCGTCGGCCGCCGCCGGCCCGAGGCTGCGCGCGGAGGATTGTCGCATCGATCGCAAGCCATTTCAGGTTCGGATCAATGGCCGTGGCTCCAAGACCCTGGTTGGACACAGCCTGTCCGGTCCGACGACAGGAACATCGCGTCACCGTCCGAGAAGGCCCGATCGATCCTCCGGCAGATCGCGCCCGCGCGCATTCTACCGGGCCAGCCATGGCACGGCATCAATAGACCGGTGCCCATCACCGAGCCCGGACGTCGGTCTCGAATCTGACGCGCCGCCAAAACGGAATCCCGGATCCCCGAAGTGATTCTTCAGCCCAAAGCGTATCGCGATCTTTCAGATTCGCTCGTACGCTTTAGTCTTTGTTTTTGCGCGTGTCTTTTCGCAAAGCCGCTGCACACCTTTGCGGGACACGCTTTAGCGACCTTTGAGGGTGCGCATCACATCGGGAGATCGGCTGCCACGTTCGGCTGCCATGAACTCCCTAAATGTCACGCGTTTTGCGGCAACGGCGTCGGCTGTGCGTTTGCGGAACACCCGTGGCGTGTTCGCGGCGGAGACGTTGAGTATAGGGGAAATATCCTGGATTACGCCAGACGGTGCACGACGTTCGATGCGAGCGGCACAGGCGGCGACCTGACTTTGGCGTATGGCGGAATCTTTGGCGATGACCATTTGAAAATTGTCGTCGCCCGACTGTGTCGGCACACCGCATCCGCCGATCGCAAGGCTGACGAGGGCCATGGCCGTCATGGTTTTAGAGCATTTCCAGCCGAAGCGTGATCCCTTCGGCATCGGAGAATGCGACAAAAAGAAGGATTCAGAGCATTTCCCGTGATTGCGAATGCACACCGCGTATAGGCCCGGTTCGGGCCTATACGCGCTCTTTGTAAGCAGACGCTTTTATGCCACGTCGCTGGCATAGATTCGTGCCAGGCCGGTATGGATATGCGCCAGTATCTCCTGCGAGCGGATCGAAAGATGCCCGGCGACGAGCGCGGCGGCAGCCTCGGCGTCGCGGGCGCGGACGGCGGAGAGGATCAGCGCGTGCTCACCGAGCGAGGCATCGCGGCGCGCGGGTTCTTCGAGGTTGATGTAGCGGACGAAGCGGATGCGCGCATTGATGTTGGCGAGATAGCGCAGCCGCTCGGCATTGCCCGCGAGCCCCGCCAGCCGGATATGGAAGGTCTCGTCGGCATTGACCAGTTCGTCGAGCGTGCTGTCGGCCTGTCGTTCCGCGCTCGCCCGCCAGTCGGCCGCGATCGCGTCGACGGCGTCGGGGTCGGCCACCGCGCAGGCCCGGCGCACGGCGGAGACCTCGAGATCGGCGCGCACCGCATAAAGTTCGGCGATCTCGGTGGCGCTCAGCCTGCGGCAGAAGAAGCCGCGTCCGGGCTCCATGACGACGAGGCCGTCGGCGATCAGCCGGTTCAGGGCTTCGCGCACCGGTGCCCGGCTCATGCCGAGAAAGGCCGCAAGCTCCACCTCGTTGATCCGCTCGCCGGGCCGGTAGCCGAAGCGCACGGTCCGCTCGCGGATGTGCTGGTAGGCACGGTCCACCGTGTTTTCCGGCACCGCCACCGTCCTCTCGCCCGCCTTCGCCACGCCGGCTCCTTCCTGATGTTCCGCCGTCGATAGCATGGCGCCTTGACGCGCACAAGAAATCGGGTCAATCATTCGTCAGCGCTGTCGACAGTACGGTCGGCAGAGAAAAGGCGGATCCATCCGGAGGGACGAACGATGAGCGAGACGATCAGGGCGATGCAGGAGCGGCTGCTGTCGAAGCGGGCGAAGACGCTGCTTCACCATCCGCAGGGTATGGGCAACTACTTCACCTTCAAGACGGCGATCGACATTCTCGGGCTGAACTGGGACGACGTCGCCCCGGGCGGCGTCTACAACGTCACCGGCGCCGGCTACTACGACATGGGCTACATGGCCAACCATATCGGTCCGTCCAGGGCGGCGCTCGACGCCTTCCTCAAGGCCTCGACCCATGAGAAGCTCGCGATCTATCCGCCGGACTGCTTGCCGGAACTGAAGACACTGGTGGCGGAGAAGAAGTTCGGCCGCAGCCTCGGTGCCGATTTCGAGGTCATGGGCGTCGAGGGCGCGCAGGGCGGTATCGGCTATACCTACATGACCTTCCTCGACGAAGGCGACGAGGTGATCGCCACCGATCCCGGCTATTTCCACTTCGTCCCCGCCGCCGAGGCCTGCGGCGCCAAGGTCGTGCCGATCGAGCTGAACGAGGGCAACGGCTACCGGCTGCAGCCGGCCGAGGTCGAGGCGAAGATCACCGAGCGCACCAAGATGATCGTCGTCTGCGACCCGATCAACCCGTTCGGCACGGTTCAGACGAGGGAGGAACTTCTGGCGCTCGCCGAGATCGCCCGCCGCCACGGTCTCGTCATCTTCAACAACATCACCCACAACACCCACCGGACCGATGCGTCGGCGCAACAGATTCCGATGGCCTCGCTGCATTCGGCCGAGACGCCGATGGACCACGTCATCTCGGTCAGCGGCATGTCGAAGGGCTATGGCATGCCGGCGATCCGCGTCGGCTTCATGGCAGGCCACCCGGGCCTCCTGCGCGGCGCCTTCCTCACCAAGATGGAGATCACCAAGATCCACATCAACTATCCCGGCCAGTATGCGGCGCTCGCCGCCATGCAGGACACGGACTACCTCGCCGCGAGCACAGAAACGATCCGGCGCAACTACGCCCATATCGAGGAGACCGTCGCCGCGACGCCGGGCGTCGCCATTCCGGTGAAGCCGTCCTACGGTTTCTGCATGATGATCGATGTCGCCGGCACCGGCGTGACGGCGCAGGAGATCACGGTTGGCCTGTTGAAGCACAAGGTCGCCGCCATTCCGGGCGACGGGCTCGGCGACGTCAAGGCGGCCGACTATCTCCGCCTCAACTATTCGCATCCGGACATCGCCTGCTTCGAGGCGTTCCGGAAAGCGCTGCCGCTGGCGATCGCCGAGGCGCAGGCCGGCGACTATATCGAGCCGGTCGCCGCCTTCTTCGAGAAGATCGGCACGGCGCGCGGTCGTCAGATCATCGAAAAGCTGAAGGCCCGCCGCGCCACGCCGGCGGTCCTCGACGCGGCCGAATAGTCGAGAACGGACGCCATCCGCGAAACCGGGTGGCGTCCCGTCGCCGCCGGCGTCATGCTGCGCCTTCCTGAACGAGGAGGCAAGGCGCATGAGACGGCCGGGATCGATGAAGGCGCTGGAGGCACTCGGCCGCGTCCGGCTGTCAGAAAATTTCTTCTTCCGCGATTTCCTCCATTCGGAGATCGCCGACTTCTATCGTATCCCCAACCTGCCCGACGATCCCGACCTGGCGATCGCCGCCGGGCGAAAACTCTGCGAAGACCTGCTGGAGCCGCTGCAGGCCTCGTTCGGGCGCCTGCACATCCGCTCCGCCTATCGCAACGCCGCCGTCAATGATTTCGGCAACCGCAACAGGCTCAACTGCGCCTCGAATGCGGCCAGCGCCGCCGACCACATCTGGGACCGGCGCGACGCGGACGGCCATATGGGCGCGACGGCCTGCGTCGTGGTGCCGCTCACCCATGACCGGCATCCGGAGGACGGCGGCTGGCAGGGGCTCGCCTGGTGGATCCACGATCACCTGCCCTATGGTTCGCTCTGCTTCTTCCCGAAGCTCTGGGCGGTCAACATAAGGTGGCAGGAGGCGCCGGAGCGGCTGATCCGCTCCTATGCCGCGCCGCGCGGTATCCTTACCCGTCCGGGCATGGACAACCATGCGGGCGATCATTCCGCCCTCTATCCGGGTTTTCCGGCGTTTCAGGGCGCGATGCTCATCCGGTAGCGCACATGCCCGTCTGAGGGGACAAAGCTATCATAGAGGGCGCGGGCCCGTTCGTTGGCCTCGTTCGTGTGCCAGTAGAGCCGCGACCAGCCCTTCTCGCGGCAGATCGCGACGAGGTCGTCGAGAAGCGCCCGACCGACGCCGTGGCCGCGGCTTTGCGCGTCGACGAAGAGGTCTTCCAGATAGCAGTCCGGCGTCGCGACCCAGGTCGAATCGTGATGGTGGTGGATGGCGAAGCCGACGAGCCGCCCGTCGACCTCGGCGACGCGCATGGTCATGCGCTCCGCGGGGTCGAGGATGCGCGCCCAGGTCGCGGCCGTCACGGCCGGGTCGAGGTCGACGGCGTAGAAGGCGAGATAGCCGTTCCACAGCGCCAGCCATTCCCCATGGTCCGTCGCACGGGGGTCGCGGATGGCGACGCTCATTCGCTGGCGTCCGAGAGCATGCGGATCATCTCGTCGGACAGCGCCAGCCGCGCGGCCTTGGTCAGCGCCGTCAGCTGTTCCGGCGTCGTCGCGCTGGCGATCGGCGCGGTGACGCCCTTGCGCGCCATCAGCCAGGCGAGCGCGATCGTCGCCGGCGTGCTGCCGGTGGCGTCGGCGACGGCATCGAGCGCGCCGAGGATGCGCATGCCGCGCCCGTCGAGATACTTCGCCGCCGCCTGGCCCCGCGTCTTGCCCTCGATGTCCTTATGCGAGCGGTACTTGCCGGTGAGGAAGCCGGAGGCGAGGCTGTAATAGGTGATGACGCCGATCTCCTCCGAAAGGCAGAGATTGCGCAAGGGGCCGTCGAAGCCGTCGCGGTCGTAGAGATTGTATTCGGGCTGCAGCACGTCGTAGCGCGGCAGGCCCGTCGCGGCCGAGACGTCGAGGGCGGCACGAAGCTGCGCCGAATCGAGGTTCGAAGCGCCGATGGCACGCACCTTGCCCGCCTTCAGCAGGCGGTCATAGGCGCCGAGCGTCTCCTCGTAGGGCGTTCCGGCATCCGGCCAGTGGGAGAGATAGAGGTCGACATGGTCGGTCTGAAGCCGCGTCAGCGAGGCCTCGACCGCCTCGGCGATCCAGCGCGCCGAAAGGCCCTTGCGGTTGTCCCCGAGATCCGAGCCGACCTTGGTGACGATCACCACCCGGTCGCGATCGATCTTCGAGCGTTTCATCCATTCGCCGATGATCGTCTCCGACTCGCCGCCGGCATTGCCCGGCGCCCAGGCGGAATAGACATCCGCCGTGTCGATGGCGTTGAAGCCGGCATCGACGAACTGGTCGAGCAGGGCGAAGGACGTCGCCTTGTCGGCGGTCCAGCCGAAGACGTTGCCGCCGAAGACGAGAGGCGCGATGGCGAGGCCGGTGCGGCCGAGACTGCGGTTCTGCATGGAAAGATCCCCGTGAAGGCTGACGGTGCGGCCGATCCTCGCCGCCGCCGGCGACGGCCGGATGACAGACATAGACCCGTCCGGCCCGAAGCGAAAGCCCGCAAGGCCCGGTAGGAGCCCGCGCCGCTTGCCGGCCGGCCCGGCCGATCCTATGGTGCGCCGTCATTGCCAGGAGGAGAGGCTCATGCTGCGTTTCGGTATTCTGTCGACGGCCAAGATCGGCCGCGAACTCGTCATTCCCGCGATCCAGGACGCCGAGACCTGCGTGGTGACCGCGATCGCCAGCCGCGACGCTGCCCGCGCCCGCGAGGTCGCCGACCGCTTCTCCGTGCCGCATGCCTTCGGTTCCTACGAGGAGATGCTCGCCTCCGACACGATCGACGCGGTCTATATCCCGCTGCCGACCTCGCAGCATGTCGAATGGGCGATCAAGGCGGCGGATGCCGGCAAGCATGTGCTCGTCGAAAAGCCGCTCGGCCTGCATGCCGACGAGATCGCGCCGGTGATCGCCGCGCGCGACCGCAACAAGGTGATCGTCTCCGAGGCCTTCATGGTCACCTACAGCCCCGTCTGGCGCAAGGTGCGCGCGCTCCTCCAGGAAGGCGCGATCGGCCGGCTGCGCCACGTGCAGGGCGCCTTCACCTATTTCAACCGCGACCCCGGCAACATGCGCAACATCCCGTCGCTCGGCGGCGGCGGCCTGCCGGACATTGGCGTCTATCCAACGATCTCAACCCGCTTCGTCACCGGCAAGGAGCCGCTGCGCGTCCAGGCGACGACCGAGCGCGACCCGGTCTTCGGCACGGACATCTATTCGAGCGTGCGCTCGGACTTCGGCGATTTCGAGCTCAGCTTCTACATCGCCACCCAGCTCGCGGCGCGACAGGTGATGGTCTTCCACGGCACCGAGGGCTATATCGAGGTGAAATCGCCATTCAACGCCAACCGCTATGGCGCGGAGGAACTGGAACTCACCAACCAGAGCCACGGCGAGTCACGCTTCTTCCGCTACCAGGATTGCCGGCAGTACCGGCTTCAGGTCGAGGCCTTCGCACGCGCCGCTGCCGGCGAGGACGAGGAACTGGTGACGCTCGAAAGCTCGGTCAACAACCAGAAGCACATCGACGCGATCTATCGCGCCAGCGAGAAGGACGGCTGGGAACCGGTCTGACGCGTCACACGGCCCGCTGCCGCCGGCGCGCAACCGCGGCCGCGCCGGCGATGCCGGCGAAGACGCCGGCATTGAAGCCGGCAAGCGCCGTCAACAGTCCCCCGGGCGGTGCGTCTGCGCCCGGCACCAGCACTGCCGCGATATAGGCGGCGAGAAGGCCGCCGATCGTGACGAGAAAAGCGCGCGCTGTGCCGATCCGGGCGGCGGTGAGGGCAAGCAGGAAGCCGGCGGCGGCGATCGTCATGGGCTGTCTCACTCTCCTCGGCGATGTTCGGCAACGCATGACGGGGCCGAAGGTTCCGCGTCATGCGTTGCCGTCCTTCCGTCGGATCCCGGAGATCACACGAAGGCGACGATCCCGTCCGCCGTCGTGCCGGTGGAAAGCACCCGGACGACGCGGATCGGCAGCAGGCTGCCCGCGGGAACCTCGAGGGTGACGGACTGGCCGGAGAGCATGCGCACGGCAAGCGCGCCGCCGAGCCCGACATAGACGGCGCGGCTCGGTTCCTCGAGGTCGGCGCCGTCGTCCGGCGTCACGGCGAAGCCATGGGTCGCCGGATCGGCAAGCGTGGGGACGTGATGGGCGAAGCGGTCGGTCATCGGCATGTCCTTTCCTGGTGGATGAACCCGCAGGCAGGATACGCCGCCGGCCGCCGCCGGGGATGACGGGGACGGCGAAAGCCTGTTGACGGTGCGCGGCCCCTGCTGGCCTTTGCCGGCGCGGCGGCGCAGAATTCACCCATGAGCAGCCTTCTTCCCTCCGATTCGCCCTCGAATCTCGCGGAATATTCCGTCTCCGAACTGTCGGGCTCGATCAAGCGGACGGTCGAGCAAGCCTTCGACCAGGTGCGCGTGCGCGGCGAGATCTCCGGCTATCGCGGGCCGCATTCCTCGGGCCATGCCTATTTCTCGCTGAAGGACGAACGGGCCCGCATCGATGCGGTGATCTGGAAGGGCACGATGGGACGGCTGCGCTTCCGCCCGGAGGAGGGCATGGAGGTGATCGCCACCGGCAAGGTGACGACCTTCCCCGGTTCGTCGAAGTACCAGATCGTCATCGAGCAGATGGAGCCGGCCGGCCAGGGCGCGCTGATGGCGCTTCTGGAGGAGCGCAAGCGGCGCTTCGCCGCCGAGGGCCTGTTCGATCCGGCGCGCAAGCGGCCCATCCCGCACATGCCCGGCGTCATCGGCGTCGTCACCTCGCCGACGGGCGCCGTCATCCGCGATATCCTGCACCGCATCCGCGACCGCTTCCCCGTGCATGTCGTCGTCTGGCCGGTGCGGGTGCAGGGCGAGGGATCGGGCACGGAGGTCGCCGCCGCGATCGAGGGCTTCAATGCGCTTCTCCAAGGCGGCCCGGTCGCGCGGCCGGACGTGCTGATCGTCGCGCGCGGCGGCGGCAGCCTGGAGGACCTCTGGGGCTTCAACGACGAGGCGGTGGTGCGCGCCGCCGCCGCGTCGACGATCCCGCTGATCTCCGCCGTCGGCCACGAGACCGACTGGACGCTGATCGACCATGCCGCCGACCTGCGCGCGCCGACGCCGACCGGGGCCGCCGAAATGGCCGTGCCCGTGCGCGCCGACCTCGAAGCGGCGCTCGCCGGACTTTCCGCCCGCCTGTCCGCCGCCGTCCGCCGCCAGGCGGAGCAGCGCCGGCAGGCCCTGCGCGCCGTCGCCCGGGCGCTGCCCTCGCTCGACCAGCTGCTTGCCCTGCCGCGCCGGCGGCTGGACGAGGCGACCGCGCGCCTCGGACGGGGGCTGGAGATGAACACGGGCAACAAGCGCCGCAGCTTCGAGCGCGCGGCATCGGACCTGCGCCCCGAACGGCTGGCCGCCGCCTTCTCCGAGCGCCGCCGGAGGCTCTCCGAACGGATGGCCGTCGCCGCGCGTCTCGTCGACCGGATGGTGACGACGCGCCGTTCGCGGCTTCTTGCGGCCTCCGTCGCATTGCGCGGCGCAGACGACCGCCTGTCCGGGCGGATCGACCGGGGGCGCGACCGGCTCGACGGTCTTCACGCGCGCGGCGCCCGCGCGCTCGCCGCCGGGCTTGCCGGCCGGCGCGCGGGTCTCGAAGCACAGGCGCGCATGCTCGGCTCGCTGTCCTACCGGGCCGTGCTGAAGCGCGGCTATGCGCTGGTGCGCGATGCGGCGGGCGTCCCCGTGCCGGCCGCAGCCGGCGTCGGCGAAGGCATGGCGGTGTCTATCGAGTTCACCGACGGTCGCGTCGGCGCGACGATCGGAGCGCGGCAGGCAGGGATCGAGGCTGCCGTCGATCAGGCGGGCGACGAGGCGGCACCCTCGCCGCGCAGGCGCGGGAGCCGGGCAAGGCCGGCGGGGGGACCCGAACAGGGCAGCCTCTTTTGACGCGGGCGTGCCGGACGCGTCCCGCAACGCGCGTATTTCCGGTGAAAACCCGATCGATCGAGAGGCGTCCCGCATATGTCTTCAATCCGGTGTCCGAGATCAGGGCGATCCCGCCCCGGCTGGAGATGCCCTGTCCTTTTGTTTCTGCCGCATCGTCCGACGCCGAAGCGATCCCACGTCGGCTGAAGATGCTTTAGGTTTTTTCGCCGATGCGCGTCCTGATCGTCCTTGCCCATCCGCTTGCCGGCAGCTTCGCCGCCGCCGTCGCCGCGACGCTCGAAGAGGGTCTCGTCGCGTCGGGCCATGCGGTGGACCGCCTCGACCTCTATGCCGAGGATTTCGACCCTCGGCTGACATCGGCGGAACGGGCGGGCTATTTCGACACGCCCTACGATCATTCAGGGGTCGAGGCGATGGTGGCGCGCCTCAGGGCGGCCGACGCGCTCTTCCTCGTCTTCCCGCAATGGTGGTTCAACCTGCCGGCGATCCTCAAGGGCTATGTCGACCGCGTCTTCGTGCCCGGCGTCGCCTTCGACCATGACACGGCCGGCGGGAGGATCGTGCCGCGCCTGAGCAATATCCGCCATCTCTGGGTCTTCACCACGACGGGATCGCCCTGGTGGGTCGTCCACCTCTACATGGGAAATCCGGTGCGCAGGCTGCTGAAACGCGGCATCGGCGCTTTCTGCGCGCCGAAGCTCGATTTCCGCATGCTGACGCTTCACGACATGGATCGCGCCGATGCCGCGCGGCGGGCCGCCCATCTTGAAAAGGTGCGCAAGGCCGCGGCCCGCCTCTGACGCATTTCGAGCCGGAGCGCTCCCGCTTCGGACACTGCGGCAAGAGCAGAAAGGCTTCGGCATTTCGAGCCGGAGCGCGATCGTGTCGATGCCGGACGAGACGGTCACGACAGGACAGGGAGCATTTCAGGTGATTTCGCTTTCACCGGAAATGCTCCGGCGTCCGTCAGGCCCATTCGCCCTTGCGCATCACCGGCGTGCGGCTGCCGTCGGCGGCGATGCCGTCGATGTCGACCTTGTCGGAGCCGATCATCCAGTCGATGTGGATCAGGCTCGCATTGCCGCCCTGGGCGGCGATCTGTTCCGGCGTCAGCGAGGCGCCGTCGAGGAAGCACTTCGAGTAGCACTGGCCGAGCGCGATGTGGCAGGAGGCGTTCTCGTCGAAGAGCGTGTTGAAGAACAGGATGCCGCTCTTCGAGATCGGCGAGGAATGGGGCACCAGCGCCACCTCGCCGAGGCGGCGCGCGCCCTCGTCGGTGTCGAGCACCTTGTTCAGCACTTGCTCGCCCTTGGATGCCTTTGCCTCGACGATGCGGCCGCCCTCGAAGCGCACGCTGATCTCGTCGATCAGCGTGCCCTGGTGCGACAGCGGCTTGGTGCTTGACACATGGCCCTCGACGCGCAGCGCATGCGGCGTGGTGAAGACCTCCTCGGTCGGGATGTTGGGATTGCAGGTGATGCCGTTCTTCGCCGTCGAGGCGCCACCGTGCCACTCATGGCCGTCGGCGAGGCCGACCGTCAGGTCCGTGCCGGGGCCGGTGAAATGCAGCGCCGCGAAACGCTCGCCGTTCAGCCAGGCCGAGCGACGGGCAAGGCCCGCATTGTGCGCCTCCCAGGCCGCGACCGGATCGGCGACGTCGACGCGCGAGGCTGCGAAGATCGCGTTGGCGAGCTTTTCCACCGCCACCGGCTCCGGGTCGTCCGGGAACACCTGCCGCGCCCAGGCCGGGTTCGGGAAGGAGACGATGTTCCAGTTGATGTCGAAGTTGGAGATCTTCTCCAGCGCCGGCTTGTAGGCGATCGAATTGGCCTTGTTGGCGCGCGCGACCCTGGCCGGGTCTTCCGCCGCCAGCATCATCGGATTGTCGCCGGAGATCGCCAGCCGGGCCGCACCGCCGGCATAGGCCTTCGCCATGCCCTCGTAGAGCCAGCCGGAGGCGCGGTCGAAGCTTTCGTCCGGCGCATGGCGATAGCGCGCGAGCGTCGTCTCCTCGTCGCTGTAGAAGGTGGTGACGAGGCCGGCGCCGGCGAGATAGGCGTGCCGCGTGATCTCGCGCACCAGCGGCAGCGCCGCGATCGGCGCGGTGATGACGAGGTCCTGGCCGCGCTCGAGCCTGAGGCCCACCCTGATCGCGACTTCGGCGAGCCGCTCCAGCTTGACGGGATCGATCGGAAGGGTGGCGGGATGGGAATGGAGGGTCATCGTCTGTCCTCGCGGCGTTTGTCTCGGCGTTTCCCCACATCTAGTGCAAGGGCGCGGATCGAGAAAGGGTGGGCGGGGATTTTCACGCACCGGGCCGATGTCTAAAAGCCGGGCCGATGTCTAAAATATGAACGAACTCTTTAACCCGACTGCAATCGGCGACCGATACTCTCGGGGCAACGGTGGACGAAGCGGGGTCCGGGCGGCAACATCATGCCGGCGACCCCTCCCTGAGGCATCCGGACCAGGCACGCCGTGGGCGCTGCCCTCCCGGTTTGCCGCTTCGCAGCATGATGCGCCCACCGCGTCGTCCGAAATGATTTCGGCTTCCTTCCACCGACCATGCCTTGTTCAGCCGGCATGGCGGACCGTGGGCGCGGGGCGTTTCCAAGCGACGTCCCGCGCCCCGGCGTCCGTCGTAGCATCGCAGGCTTGACACCGCCTTCCGCCGCGCGTTCTCCTTGACCCCGGTCAAGGGCGGAGGCGAGGATGGTCACGGAAACCGTCAGGACATCGTGGTTTTCACGGCTGAAAAGCGGCCTCGTCGGCCTCCTCGTCGGGCCGCTTCTTCTCGTCGCCATGGTCTGGCTGCTCTCGTGGAACGAGGGGCGCTCCGTCGCGGTCTACCGTGCGCTCGCCGAAGGCGCGAGCCTCGTCACCGATGTCGGTGCCGAAGCTGTCGATCCCGCGAACGAGGGGCGCCTCGTCCATGTCTCCGGCCGGGTGACGCCGGGTTCCGTTCCGGCGGACCCGATGTTCGGTGTCGGCGCCGAGGGTGCGGTCGGCCTGTCGCGCCACGTCGAGATGTTCCAGTGGGTGGAGGACAGCCGCAGCGAGACGCGCACGACCCTCGGCGGCGGCGAGGAAACGGTCACCACCTATTCCTACCGGCGCGACTGGCGCTCGGGCGCGGTCGATTCCTCCGGCTTCCGCCAGGCGGGCCACGACAATCCGGCCTTTCCCGTGGAAAGCGCGCGCTTCACGGTGCCGCGGGCCGCCGTCGGTGCCTTTTCGGTGGACGGTGCGGTGCTCGCCGCCGAGGCCGCGCCGCAGCCCGCCACCCTGCCCGGCGACATCGAGGCGCGCGGGCGCGCGCTCTTCGGCGGTCGGCAGGCGATCCGCGACGCCGGCACGCTGGTGATCGCTTCCCGCAGCCTCGCGAGCCCTGCGATCGGCGATCTGCGCATCGGCTTCACCCGGCTCGACATCGCCGAGGCGAGCCTTGTCGGCGCGCAGCAGGGCGATGCGATCACCGCCTATCGTGCCTCGAACGGGCGTGCGCTGCTGCTCGCCGAAAACGGGCGGGTGCCGGCGGAGGCGATGTTCGCCACCGCGCGTGCGGAAAACCGGCTGGTCACCTGGCTGGTGCGCCTGGGCGGCGTGTTCGGCCTGTTCCTCGCCTTCGCCATGGCGCTCTCCATCCTCGGCATCGCCGCCGACGTCGTGCCCTTTCTCGGCGGCATCGTCCGCTTCGGCACGTCGGTTCTCGCGCTGGTCCTGGCGCTCGTCGTCGGCGGGGTCGTGATCGCGCTCGCCTGGATCGCCTACCGGCCGCTATTGGCGCTCGGCATCCTCGCCGCGGCGCTTGCCGCCGCCGCCCTCGTCGCGGCGCTGCGCCGCCGGAAGGCCGCGCCCGCGCCGGTCACCTTCGGCCGCCCATGACCATCCTCGACATCCTCGACTATGCCGGCGTCGCTGTCTTTGCCGCGACCGGGGCGCTTGCCGCCTCGCGCAAGCAGCTCGACATCATCGGCTACCTCTTCCTCGCGACCGTCACGGGCGTGGGCGGCGGCACGCTGCGCGATCTCGTCCTGTCGGCGGGGCCGGTGTTCTGGGTGAAGAACCCGATCTATCTGCTCGTCTGCTCGGCGGTCGCGGTCGTCGTTTTCTTCCTCGCGCCCCGGGCGCAGTCGCGCTACCGCTGGCTGGTCTGGCTCGATGCGGTCGGCCTTTCCGCCTATTGCGTCATGGGGGCGGCGAAGGGACTGGCGGCGACCGGATCGGCCTCCGTCGCGATCGTCACCGGCGTGCTGACCGCGACCTTCGGCGGCATCCTCCGCGATCTTCTCGCCCACGAACCCTCGGTGCTGCTGCGGCCGGAGGTCTATGTGACGGCGGCGCTCGCCGGCGCCGGCGTCTTCGTCGCTACACTCTGGATCGGCCTGCCGATGCCGGCCGCCTCGGTCGCGGGCCTGCTGACGGCCTTTGCCGTGCGCGGCGGCGCCCTCGTCTTCGGCTGGACGCTGCCGACGGGAAAGTCGGCGCCCGGACGCCATCCCGACGATGTGATGTAGATTGAAGCCGAAGGCGTGCGTGCTCAGGCCCGCTTCGGGCGTAGCCGGATGATCACGTCGACATGGGCGATTTCCATGCCCTCCGGCGGTTCCGGCAGGTTGTCGATCGCGATGTTGTTCACCGGGATGTCGAGCACCTCGTTGCGGCCCTCGATGAAGAAGTGGTGGTGGTCGGAGACGTTGGTGTCGAAATAGGTGCGCGCGCTCTCGACGGCGAGAACGCGGATCATGCCGGCCTCGGTGAACTGGTGCAGCGTGTTGTAGACGGTCGCGAGCGACACCGGCACGCCGGCCTCGACCGCCTCCTCGTGCAGTTCCTCGACCGTAAGATGCCGGTCGCCCTTGGCGAAGATCAGGCCGGCAAGCGCCACGCGCTGGCGCGTCGGGCGCAGGCCAGACCGGCGCAGCCGCTCCTCGGCACGTGTCTCGCTCTCATGCATCATCGGCATCGGACCCGTTTGAAACCTGTTTGCCCGGCAAGCATTGTACAGGAAGATTGGATTACCGATATAACTTTTGCCGTCCATTCTTTCAATAGCCGGCCGGATTGCCGTCGACGGCACGAAAATTAACGTTCCCGGCGGTTCGGGAGCGGATTTATGACTGGCCCATGACAGCCCGATCCTGTATGCGACCGCGCAACAGGCCACCGCAGCCTCGGCGCTCGGCCGGGTGGCGCGCTTCAATTCGAGGCGTGTTTGCGCTAAAGCGAAACCGATGACAGAGGACTGGGGATTTCTTCGATCATGACGGGCAGACAATCGAGCTTCACCTACGAAGAGATCCTTAAGTGCGGCCGGGGCGAGCTTTTCGGTCCGGGCAACGCGCAGCTTCCGCTTCCGCCGATGCTGATGTTCAACCGGATCACCGAAATCTCCGAGACGGGTGGCCCGAACGACAAGGGGTTCGCGCGCGCCGAATTCGACATCACGCCGGATCTCTGGTTCTTCCCCTGCCATTTCCACGGCGATCCGGTGATGCCGGGCTGCCTCGGCCTCGACGCGCTCTGGCAGCTGACCGGCTTCTTCCTCGGCTGGCTCGGCGAGCCCGGCAAGGGCCGGGCGCTCTCGACCGGCGAGGTGAAGTTCACCGGCATGGTCACGCCTGAGACGAAACTCGTGGAATACGGTGTCGATTTCAAGCGCGTCGTGCGCGGCCGCCTCGTCCTCGGCATCGCCGACGGCTGGATGAAGGCCGACGGCGAGACCATCTACAAGGCGACCGACCTCAGGGTCGGGCTGTTCCAGCAAAAGGCCGCCTGAGCGTTCCGCCCGGCGGTAAAAACGAGCAACAAGGGAAAGACGCCATGAGACGGGTAGTTGTCACGGGTCTGGGCATCGTGTCCTCGATCGGAAGCACGGCCGAGGAGGTTCAGGCATCCCTCTACGACGGCCGTTCCGGCATCACCGCCTCGCCCGACTTCGCCGAATACGGCTTCCGCTGCCAGGTCTGGGGCGCGCCGACGCTCGACCCGACGGATCTGGTCGATCGCCGCGCCATGCGCTTCCTGTCGCAGGGCGGCGCCTGGAACCATGTGGCGATGAAGCAGGCGATCGCCGATTCAGGCCTCGAGGAGGCCGATGTCGGCGGCAATCCGCGCACCGGCATCATCATGGGGTCCGGCGGTCCCTCGACCCGCACGCTGATCGAGGCCGCCGACATCACCCGCAAGAACATGAGCCCGAAGCGGATCGGCCCCTTCGCCGTGCCGAAGTCGATGTCGTCGACGGCTTCCGCCACGCTCGCCACCTGGTTCAAGATCCACGGCGTCAACTATTCGATCTCGTCGGCCTGCTCCACCTCCGCCCACTGCATCGGCAACGCGGCCGAGATGATCCAGTGGGGCAAGCAGGACGTGATGTTCGCCGGCGGCCATGAGGACCTCGACTGGACCATGTCGAACCTCTTCGACGCGATGGGCGCCATGTCGTCGAAATTCAACGACCGCCCGGCGGTCGCCTCGCGCGCCTACGACGCGGACCGCGATGGTTTCGTCATCGCCGGCGGCGCCGGCGTGCTTGTGCTCGAGGAACTGGAGCGCGCCAAGGCCCGCGGCGCCAAGATCTACGCCGAACTGACCGGCTACGGCGCGACGTCGGACGGCTACGACATGGTGGCGCCGTCCGGCGAGGGTGCGGCGCGCTGCATGCGCCAGGCGCTCTCGACGGTGAAGGGCGAGGTCGACTACATCAACACCCACGGCACGTCGACGCCGGTCGGCGATAGCAAGGAGATCGGCGCGATCCGCGAGGTCTTCGGTGAGAAGATGCCCCATATCCAGTCGACCAAGTCGCAGACCGGCCATTCGCTGGGCGCGGCGGGGGCGCAGGAATCGATCTACGCGCTCCTGATGATGCAGGGTGGCTTCATCGGCGAGAGCGCCCATATCGAGACGCTCGATCCGGAATTCGAGGGCGTGCCGATCGTGCGCAAGCGCATCGACAATGCCAGGATCGACACCGTTCTCTCGAACTCCTTCGGTTTCGGCGGCACCAACGCCACCCTCGTGTTCCAGCGCTACAACGGATAAGACCATGGCGGGACTGATGCAGGGAAAGCGCGGCCTCGTCATGGGCGTCGCCAACAACCACTCGATCGCCTGGGGAATCGCCCGGGCGGCCTGCGCGCAAGGGGCGGAACTCGCCTTCACCTACCAGGGCGAGGCGCTCGGCAAGCGGGTGAAGCCGCTGGCTGCCGAACTCGGCTCCGATTTCGTCGTCCCCTGCGACGTCGAGGACATCGCCTCGGTCGACGCGACGATCGCGGCGCTGAAGGAGCGCTGGGGCAGCCTCGATTTCGTCGTGCATGCCATCGGCTTTTCCGACAAGAACGAGCTGAAGGGGCTTTACGCCGACACGAGCCGCGACAATTTCAGCCGCACCATGGTGATCTCCTGCTTCTCCTTCACCGAGATCGCCCGGCGCGCCGCGGACCTGATGGGGCCGGGCGGCACGATGCTGACGCTGACCTATGGCGGCTCTGTGCGGGTCATGCCGAACTACAACGTGATGGGCGTCGCCAAGGCGGCGCTGGAAGCCTCCGTGCGCTACCTCGCCGCCGATTACGGCCCGAGGGGCATCCGCGTCAACGCGATCTCGGCCGGACCGATCCGCACGCTTGCCGGCGCCGGCATCTCGGACGCCCGTGCGATGCTCTCCTGGCAGCAGAAGAACGCACCGCTGCGCAAGACCGTGACGATCGAGGATGTCGGCAATTCCGCCGTCTACCTGCTGTCCGATCTCTCGGGCGGCGTCACCGGCGAGATCCACTATGTCGACAGCGGCTACAACATCACCTCGATGCCGGTGCTCGACACGCTGCGCCGGGCCGACGCCGAGTAATCCGGCGTCATTTCCTCGACGTCAGGTCCGGCCAGGTGTCCGAGACCTTGTAGCCGCCCGGCCAGGGATCGCCGGGGTCGAGCATGTGCTGGTGCGTGCCGGTGATCCAGGCGCGGCCCGAGATCGTCGGGATGATCGCCGGCGTGTTGTCCCCCACCGTGGTTTCGCCGGCGATGCGGCCGGTGAAGGTCGAGCCGATGATCGAGCGGGCGGTCAGGCTCTCCCCCGCCTGCATCAGTCCGCGCGCGTGCAGCACCGCCATGCGCGCCGAGATCGCCGTGCCGGTCGGCGACCGGTCGATCTTGCCGGGCTGGATCGCCACCGCCGAGCGCGTGGTCAACCCTGCTTCCGTCCGTTCGACAGGGCCGGCGAAGGCGCAGAAGGAGATGTGTTTCCAGTCGGGATTGTCCGGATGGTGAAAGCCGAGCGCGGCATTGGCGGAATTGGTGATGGCGATGCCGGTTTCCGCCAGAGCGCGGGCCTCGTGTGCTTCCAGCGAGAAGCCGAGCGCCGCGGCGTCGACGATGACGAAACTGTCGCCGCCATAGGCGGTGTCGACGGTCAGCGGTCCGATGCCGGGAACATCGAGCGACACGTCGAGGCTTGCGGCGAAGGACGGGACATTGGTGACGGTGATGCGCTCGGCCTTGCCGTCGCGGCAATCGGCGACAACCTCGATCAGCCCGGCCGGCGCCTCCAGCACCAGCCGTGTCTGAGGCTCGGTCATCGGCAGGATGCCGGCGTCGAGCAGCACGGTGGCGACGCAGATCGAATTGGAGCCGGACATGGGCGGCGTGTCCTCCGGCTCCATGATGATCCAGCCCATCTGGGCCTTTGGGTTCTTCGGCGGCACCAGCAGGTTCACGTGGCGGAAGACGCCGCCGCGCGGTTCGTTGAGGACGAAGTCGCGCAGGGTCTGGTCGCAGGCGATGAAGCGGCTCTGCTCCCAGACCGTCTCGCCCGGCGGTGGCGCGACCCCGCCGACGATCACGTCGCCGACTTCGCCCTCGGCATGGCAGCTGACGACATGGACGACCCTGGTGGTGCGCATGACCACCTCAGGTCACCGCGCCGACATGCCACGGCACGAATTCGTTGTCGCCATAGTCGTATTCCTCGCTCAGCGTCTTCTTGCCGGAGGCCGTCGCGATGATGCTCTCGAAGATGCGCTCGCCCGCCGCCTCGATCGTGTCCTCGCCGGTGACGATGTCGCCGCAATTGATGTCCATGTCCTCCTGCATGTGGTGGTACATCTCGCTGTTGGTGGCGATCTTGATGCACGGGGCGGGCTTGAAGCCGGAGACGGAGCCGCGGCCGGTGGTGAAGCAGATGACGTTGCAGCCGCCGGCCACCTGACCGGTGACGGCGACCGGGTCGTAGCCGGGCGTGTCCATGAAGACGAAACCCGGCTCGTCGACGATCTCGGCATATTCGTAGACGGCCTTCAGCGGCATGCTGCCGCCCTTGGCCACCGCGCCCAGCGATTTTTCGAGGATCGTCGTCAGCCCGCCGAGCTTGTTGCCGTGCGACGGATTGTTGTTGAGCTCGGCGTCGTTGCGCTCGGTGTAGCGCCGCCACCAGTCGATCCGGTCCATCAGCTTTTCGGCGACCGCCGGCCGGATGGCGCGGCGGGTCAGAAGGTGCTCGGCGCCGTAGATCTCCGGCGTCTCCGCGAGCACCGAAGTGCCGCCGTGGCGCACCAAGAGGTCCGAGGCATGGCCGAGCGCCGGATTGGCGGAAATGCCCGAATAGCCGTCCGAGCCGCCGCATTCGAGCGCCAGCTTGATGCCCGACAGCGGCTGCGGCGTGCGCGTCGCCGCATTGACCGCCGGCAGCATCTCGCGGATCATCGCCGAGGCCGCCTCGATCGTCTTCCTCGTGCCGCCGAGATGCTGGATCGTCATGGTGCGCAGCCGGTCGCTTTCCTCGAGCTTGTAGTGTTCGAGGATGGGGGCGATCTGGTTGGTCTCGCAGCCGAGCCCGATCATCAGGATGCCGCCGAAATTCGGATGCCGCGCATAACCCTGCAGCGTCCGCGTCAGGAGCGTATAGCCTTCGGACTTGGTGTTGATGGCGCAGCCGCTGCCATGGGTCAGCGCCACGACCCCGTCGACATTGCCAAAGCCTTCGAGGCTGCCGGTGCGGTTGAAATGCTCGGCGATGTACTTCGACACCGTGGCGGAACAGTTGACCGTGGTGATGATGCCGATGAAGTTGCGCGTGCCGACGCCGCCCGCACCCCGGTCGAAGCCCATGAAGGTGCGCCGCTCGTCGGGCGGCAGCATGCCGGTCTCCTCGATGTCGACGCTGTACTGGTGCTGGTGCTCGGAGGCGACGACGGCGAGGTTGTGCAGGTGCACATGCTGGCCGGCGCCGATATCGACCGTGGCGACGCCGATCACTTGGCCGAACTTGCGCACCTCGCGGCCGGCGGGGATCGCCCGGAGCGCCACCTTGTGGCCGCGCGGGATCGGCTGGGCGGCGTTGAGGTCGCCGATGCCGGTCGCCTCGCCCGCCTTGACGGCCCGGCGTGCCACGGCGACGTCGTCGATCGGGTTGAGTAGAATCGCCGGTGCGATCGTTTCGGTCATGGTCACCTCCCGCATGCCTCAGTCACGCGGAATTTCGCGCGCGACAAGCAATCGCTTTCCACGGACCGTGTCAAGCCGGGGAATCGTGTCAGCCGCGGCGCGCGTCCCGGAGACGGGCAAGCCCCTCCAGCGCCTGCGTCGCGACGCGATCGCGCGCGGGGCCGACATCGACGGTGACGACGTTCTCTTCGCCCTCGGGGCTTTCCAGCGCCGCCAGCTGGCTGTCGAGCAGCGAGGCCGGCATGAAATGGCCGGGCCGGCTGCCCATGCGCGGCAGGAGCACCGCGCGCGTACCCTTGAGATAGACGAAGGCGAGCGGCCGTCCCGCCGCGTTGCGCAGGAGGTCGCGGTAGCTGCGCTTCAGCGCCGAACAGGAGACGACGATGCCGGCGGCGCCCTCTTGCGCGAGCCGCGCGCCGATGGTGGCGAGCCAGGGCCAGCGGTCGGCGTCGGTCAAGGCAATGCCCGCCGACATCTTCTCGATGTTTGCCGGGGGATGCAGGCTGTCGCCTTCGAGGAAATCCCGGCCCCAGGCTGCGGCAATGCGTTCCCCGATCGAGGACTTGCCCGAGCCGCTGACGCCCATGACGACCACCGGGCCGTCAAAGACAGGTGGTGATGCCGCCGTCGACATAGAGCGTGTGTCCGTTGACGAAAGAGGAAGCCGGTGATGCGAGGAAGACGGCGGCGCCGACGAGTTCGTCCACCGTGCCCCAGCGCCCGGCCGGCGTCCGCTTCTCCAGCCAGCCGGAAAATTCGGGATCGTCGACCAGCGCCTGATTGAGGGGTGTCCTGAAATAGCCGGGTGCGATCGCGTTGACCTGCAGCCCGTGCCTCGCCCAGTCGGCACACATGCCGCGCGTCAGGTTGCGCACGGCGCCCTTGGTCGCCGTGTAGGGCGCGATCCCCGGCCGGGCCATCTCGCTCTGCACCGAGGCGATGTTGATGATCTTGCCGCGCCGGCGCGCGATCATGAAGCGGGCGACCGCCTGCCCGACATAGAAGACGCTGGAAATGTTGGTGGCGAGCAGTTGCTCCCATTTCTCCGCCGGGAAATCCTCGAGCGGCGTGCGGAACTGCATGCCGGCATTGTTGATGAGGATGTCGACCGGCCCGAGATCCGCCTCGATCGCGGCGACCCCGGCGGCGACCGAGGCCTGGTCGGTGACGTCGAAGACGGCGGCACGGGCGTCGTGGCCCGTCTCGCGCAGCGCGCGTGCCGCCTGCCCGACCTTCTCCGCATCGCGTCCGTTGAGCACGACGGCGGCGCCGTGGGCGGCCAGTCCCTCGGCGAGCGCCAGGCCGATGCCCTGGCTCGATCCGGTGACGAGCGCGCGCCGGCCGGCAAGATCAAACAGCGGAAATCCCATGGGGCCCGTCTCCAGAACCCGGCAACCGCGGCCGGGCGACGACCGATAGCACGCTCGCCGAAGCGAGAACATCATCTTCGTCCCATCCCCGGCCGTTTCGGGAAAAGGCATCTCTTCCAGTACCGGACGGGCAAGTCGAACGGGCCATGGATCGGGTCGTCTCTCCCCTCTTTGCGGAAAATGCCTTAGGAGTAGGGAAGGCAGGGGGAGAAAGCCATGGCGTGGTCGCCGGAGACCTATCTGACTTTCGAGGACCAGCGCACGCGGCCGGCCGCCGATCTCCTTGCCCGTGTTCCACTGGCCCATCCCCGCCGCATCACCGACATCGGCTGCGGGCCGGGAAACTCCACCGAGCTTCTGGCGCGCCGCTTTCCCGATGCGATCGTTGAGGGCGTCGATTCCTCGCCGGAGATGGTCGATGCCGCAAGACGGCGCCTGCCGGCTCTCGTCTTCACCGAGGCCGACATCGCCCGCTGGACGCCGCAGGAACCGCAAGACCTGATCTTTGCGAATGCCGTCCTGCAATGGCTGCCCGATCACGCGCGCCTGTTGCTGCGCCTCGTCTCCTGCCTCGCACCCGGCGGCGTTCTCGCCTTGCAGATGCCGGACAATGTCGACGAGCCCTCCCATGTCGCGATGCGCGTCGCGGCCGGCGATGCGCGCTGGCGCGACCGTCTCGCCAATGTCCGCGCCGACCGTGCCGGGATCGCCACGCCCGAAGCCCATTACGCCATGCTCGCACCGGTCTGCGCCGCGCTCGATATCTGGCGAACGACCTATGTCCACCCGCTGGAGGGCGTTGACGCCATTGTCGACTGGTTCACGGCGACCGGGTTGATGCCCATCCTCGCGCGCCTCGAAGCGGGCGAACGTCCGGCCTTTCTTGCCGCGTATCGCAGCCTGATCGACGCGCATTACCGGCCGCAGGCGGATGGCCGGGTGCTTCTGGCGTTTCCACGCCTGTTCGTCGTGGTGACGCGCCGTTGAGAGCAGACGACGACGGCGTCTGGACGCTTCCTGCCGCGCCGGCTCAGCGCCGGCCGAACAGAACCTTGAAGCGGGCGTTGCGGCAGATCTCGCCGCTTTCGCGGAAGGCTTCCGAAAGCACCGGCTCGTAAGGCAGCCCGCGATTGGCGACGAGCATCAGCCGGCCGCCGGCCTTGACCGCGCCCGCCGCCGCCCGGATCAGCGCAATGCCGAGGCCGGGGTCGCTGGCCTGGCCCTCGTGGAAGGGCGGGTTCATCACGATCAGGTCGTAATGGTCTCGGATCGCCTCGGCTTTCAGGTCGTGCCAGTAGAAACGGGCCGGCATGCGCGGCGCCAGCGCCGCCATGTTCGCCTTCGCGGCCGCGAGCGCGGCATGGTCGGCCTCGAAGAGGTCGATGCCCTTCAGCTGCGGCGCGGCCTTCGCCAGCATCACCGAGAGATAGCCCCAGCCGGCGCCGAAATCGGCGGCATGGCCCTTGAGGTCGGCGGTGAAACGGGCGGCGAGCAGTTCGGAGCCCGGATCGATCCGGTCATGCGAGAACATGCCCGGCGCCGCGGTGAAGCCATCCACCGTCACGGGCTTCGATGCGAGCTTCAAGATGGCGTCGGATGCCTCCTCCGGACGGGCGAACCAGAAGACGACGCCGTGGTATTTCGGCATGCCGTCGCCGCCCCAGCCGAAGACCGCGATCCGCTTGCGCAGCGCCGCGATCCCGTCCTCCTTGCTGCCGGCGACGACGATCAGGCCGCCGACGCGGGTGCGCGTCAGCGCCTCGGCGATCCGGTCCTCGTTGAGGCCGCGATGCTTGGTGCAGAGAACGAGCGCGGCGTCGTAATCCGTGCCGGGCACCTCCGGCGTGACGGCCGCGCGGGCGGCGTCCAGCGCGCGGTAGAGTGGCCGGAACGGCTGCACCGCCTCGATCGACGCCTGGAAACCCTCCGGCAGCCGGTAGCCGGCCTCGGCCCCGAGGAAGAGCACGCGTCCGCCCGCCTCCGGCGCGGCGAGCGTGCCGGTGTCGAAGGGGTGAAACAGGGTCTTCAGCGTGTCGCGGCTCATCGGCATCCTCGCTCGGCATGCCCGGCGGAAGCGGCTGCGCTCCGGCATCGGGCGATGCGGTGAAACAACGAGACGGGGCAGGCGGCGCGATCGCGGTGCCGCCCGGCCTGCCCGTCAAAGGAAAGAGGCGCGGAGCCTCAAGAGCCCGCGCCTCCCGGTCGTGATCGTCGCCCGAGGGCGAGGCTTACTCGGCGGCCTCGCCGTCCGACTTCTTCCTGTCGGCGGCGATCTCCTGGCCGGTCTTCTGGTCGACGACCTTCATCGACAGGCGAACCTTGCCGCGCTCGTCGAAGCCCATCAGCTTGACCCAGACCTTGTCGCCTTCTTTGACGACGTCCGAGGTCTTCGCCACGCGCTCGGAGGCGAGCTGCGAGATGTGGACGAGGCCGTCGCGGGCGCCGAAGAAGTTGACGAAGGCGCCGAAGTCGGCGGTCTTGACCACCGTGCCCTCATAGATCTGGCCGACTTCTGGCTCGGCGACGATCGAGTGGATCCACTTGCGCGCCGCCTCGATCTCCTTGCCGGAGGCCGACGCGATCTTGACGGTGCCGTCATCCTCGATGTTGATCTTGGCGCCGGTCTTTTCCACGATCTCGCGGATGACCTTGCCGCCCGAGCCGATGACTTCGCGGATCTTGTCGACCGGGATGTTCATCACCTCGATGCGCGGGGCGAACTCGCCGAGCTGGCCGCGGCTCTCGGTGATGGCGTTCGCCATCTCGCCGAGAATGTGGCGGCGGCCGTCCTGTGCCTGGCTCAGGGCGACCTTCATGATCTCCTCGGTGATGCCGGCGATCTTGATGTCCATCTGCAGCGAGGTGATGCCGTCGGCGGTGCCGGCGACCTTGAAGTCCATGTCGCCGAGATGGTCCTCGTCGCCGAGGATGTCGGAGAGCACGGCGAAGCGCTCACCCTCGAGGATCAGGCCCATGGCGATGCCGGCGACCGGCTTTGCCAGCGGCACGCCGGCATCCATCAGCGCCAGCGAGGTGCCGCAGACGGTGGCCATCGAGGACGAACCGTTCGATTCGGTGATCTCGGAGACGACGCGCAGCGTGTAGGGGAACTGTTCGGCCGACGGCAGCATTGGGCGGATGGCGCGCCAGGCGAGCTTGCCGTGGCCGATTTCGCGGCGGCCCGGCGAACCCATGCGGCCGGTCTCGCCGACCGAGTAGGGCGGGAAGTTGTAGTGGAGCAGGAAGCGCTCCTTGTACATGCCGGTCAGGCTGTCGACATACTGCTCGTCCTCGCCGGTGCCGAGCGTGGCGACGACGATCGCCTGGGTCTCGCCGCGGGTGAACAGCGACGAGCCGTGGGTGCGCGGCAGGATGCCGACTTCGGAGACGATCGGGCGGACGGTCTGAAGGTCACGGCCGTCGATGCGGCTCTTGGTGTCGAGGATGTTCCAGCGGACGATCTTGGCCTGCAGGTGCTTGAAGGTGGCGCCGATGACCTCGGCGGTGAAGCGGGGTTCCTGCCCTTCCGGGAAGAAATGCGCCTTCACCTTGGCCTTGACGGCATCGACGGCGGCGTAGCGGTCGGCCTTCTGGGTGATCTTGTAGGCCTCGCGCAGCTCGGCTTCGGCAATGCCGAGCATTTCCGTCTCGAGCGCGGAGAAATCCTCCGGGACGAAGTCGCGCGGCTCCTTGGCGGCAACCTCGGCGAGCTTGATGATCGCGTCGATCACCGGCTGGAAGCCCTTGTGGCCGAACATGACGGCGCCGAGCATGATCTCCTCGTTCAGCTCCTTGGCTTCCGACTCGACCATCAGCACGGCGTCCTGCGTGCCGGCGACGACGAGGTCGAGGCTCGACTCGTCCATCTCGTCGAGATGCGGGTTCAGCACGTACTCGCCGTTGATGTAGCCGACGCGGGCGCCGCCGACCGGGCCCATGAACGGCACACCGGACAGCGTCAGCGCGGCGGAGGTCGCGACCATCGACAGGATGTCGGGATTGTTCTCGAGGTCATGCTGGACGACGGTGACGACGACCTGGGTGTCGTTCTTGTAGCCTTCCGGGAAGAGCGGGCGGATCGGCCGGTCGATCAGGCGCGAGACGAGCGTCTCATTTTCGCTCGGGCGGCCTTCGCGCTTGAAGTAGCCGCCCGGGATCTTGCCGGCGGCATAGGTCTTTTCCTGGTAGTTGACCGTCAGCGGGAAGAAGTCCTGGCCGGGCTTCGGCGCCTTGGCCGAGACGACGGTGGCGAGAACGACGGTCTCGCCGTAGGAGGCGAGCACGGCGCCGTCGGCCTGGCGGGCGATCTTGCCGGTCTCGAGCTTGAGCGGCCGGCCGGCCCATTCGATTTCGACGGTATGTGTATCGAACATCTTGGATCTGTCCTTGCTTGATGCGGCGAAACGCCGCCGCAGCCATGGTGGCGCGGGCGGCTTGCGGTCCGCCGGGGTGGGACGCATCATGGGCAAGACAGCGGGCGGCTTCGGCAAGGGGGCGTTGCGCCTCGAAGCGGCCAGCAATCCTGCCCCATGACAGGTCACCGGTTGTAACGGCAGCGCCGGCGGATCCGGGGCTGCTCGGCATCGCATCCGCGCCAGTGTCCCGGCAGGGATGAAGGATGGGGCACGAACCGCGCCTTCAAGGGGCGGCGTGCCGTGTATCGGCGAAGGCCCGGCCTCCGCGCGGTAGGAAGGACCGGCGGGCCCGCCCGAAGCAGGTCCGCCGGTGATACGGCATCAGCGGCGGATGTTGAGCGCGCCGATCAGCGTGTTGTAGCGGCCCTCGTCCTTCTTCTTCAGATAGTCGAGGAGCGAGCGGCGGCTGGAGACGAGCGCCAGAAGGCCACGACGGGAGTGATTGTCCTTCTTGTGGTCCTTGAAGTGTTCCGTCAGGTTGTTGATCCGCTCGGTGAGCAGGGCAACCTGGACTTCCGGGGAACCGGTGTCGCCTTCGGCCGTGGCGAATTCCTTGATCAGCGCGGCCTTGCGCTCTGCAGTGATCGACATCGTGTCATCCTTTCGATTTCGAGGAGTGTCGGGTCGCCGGCAGCCGGGATGTCGTCCAGCCGCGGCCGTTTCGGCAGCGGTCGCGCAATCACGGGCGTCCGCTGGTGGCGCAGCCTATAAACGATTGCGATCGAAAAGGGAAGGGGCGGGTCCCGCGCGCGGTTCAGGGCGCCGCGCGCGGCTTCAGCGGCGAGGATTTCAGCGGCGGCGCGGCGGGCGGGCAGTCGAGATAGGCGGCAAAGACGAAGCCCGGGCCGGCGGGCCCGCGCGCGAGGAGCGCCCAGGCCTTGCCCTTGTGGTGCTCGATCCTCGCGAGTTCGACCACCGCGCCGTTGCCGATCGTGCCAATGATCGCGCCGTTCGGCGCTGCGCGAAGGTTGAGCGGCGTTCCCGTCGGATCCGCCACGGTGCAGAGCGGGCCGGCCGCGGCGGATGCGGCGAGAAGGAAGACGGCGACGGCGGGACCGGCGGCTGCGAGGGTGCCAGGGCGCCTCATTCGGCCTGCTCCTTCACGCGCGGCGCCAGCCTGGCGCGCGGGATGCGCATCCGCCATTCGATCCCGTCCTCGTGCATGGTGCGCTCCAGCGTCGCGTCGAGCGCGATGCGCATCATCCGCTCCAGCACCATCGTGCCGAACCCCTTGCGCGCCGAGGCCCGCGCCGCGTCGGTCAGGGCGACGCCCGATTCGCGCCAGACCATGACGAGCCCGTCTCCGTCGAGCGACCAGTCGAGCGCCACCCGTCCGTCCGCGCCGGCGAAGGCGCCGTATTTCGTCGCATTGGTCGCCAGTTCGTGCAGCGCCATGCCGAGCGTCTGCGAGGCCTGGGTGTCGAGGCGGAAGGCGGGTCCGGCAAGCCTCAGGCGGGCGGCCTCCGACGGCGTGAACGGCTGGAGCTGGTTCTGCGCCAGTTCGCGCAGGTCGACGCCGTGTGTCGCATTGGCGATCATCAGGTCCGTCGAGCGGGCAAGGCCGGCGACGCGCTTGCGGAACCCGTCGGCGAATTCGGCTGCCGTGGTGCTCGACGCGGCCGACTGGTTCAGCATCGACTGGATGACGGTCAACTGGTTCTTCGACCGGTGCGCCACCTCGCGCATCAGGAAGCGGATCTCGTTTTCCGCCGCCGCGCGGGCTTCGGAGGCCTCGGCGAGCGCGGCGGAGACGGTTTCCACCTCCGTGATCATGTCAGAGCGCGCGGCGACCGGTTGCCCGGCGCCGACGCGGCGGGCATCGGCGGCAAGCAGCCGGATGCCCCGGGCGAGCAGCCGGCCGATCACGAGCGAGCCGATCGCGGCGAAGGTGGCGGAGACGATCCCGCCGGCGACCAGCCAGAAATAGGTCCAGATCGCCGACGAATCGACGTCGGCGCGCTTTGCCCAGGCGACCACGCGCCAGCCGGTCTGCGGCGAGAACTCGTTGACCACGCGATAGGTGACGCCGCGCACGCGCCGGTCCGAGAGGCCCTGCGGCATGTCGAGGCCTTCGTCGAGGAAGAAGGGCGTGCCCGCCTCATACTGGCCGTCGGAGGAAACGATCACCTTGCCGGCCCCGTCGACCAGCGCGGCGTTCCACGCCGGCGACAGCGTGTCGCGATTGACCGCCTTCGCCATGCTCGAGGCGTCCTGCGTCAGGGCGAGAACATAGGGCCGTCCGTCCGCCAGGCGCCGGGGCAGGTAGATGCTGTAGACCCATCGCCGCGCCGCCGTGCTGAGGAAGACGCCGGAGATGAAGGGACGGTCCGACCGCATGGCGGCGCCGACCGCTTTCTGGTTGCTGATCGTCGACGGCAGCGGCCCGTCGAAGGGCACGCGCGTGCTGACCCGCATCTTCAGGTCCTGGTCGATCAGCGCGAGATAGGTGCCGGTGCCGGCAAGGGCGAGCCGCGCGCTTTCGTGGAACTCCGAAAGCGTCGGGTTCTCGATCGACTTCAGCGTCGAGATCACCCTAAGCGTCGTCATCAGCCCGTCGATCTCGCGCTCGACGATCCGCGTCACCGACCCGCTGGAGGCGGTGAGCAGCGAGGCGATGACCCGTTCCTGCTGGTCGACGCTGCGCTTCATCACCAGAAGCGAGAAAGCGAAGGTCGGCACGAGCGCGATCGTCAGCAGCACGACGAGATAGAAGACGAAGGGCCGGCGGAAATGACGGCGCAGGAAACCGTGCAGCCGCGCGCCGCTGCGGTTCGCCGTCCTGCCTGCGATCCTGCCGATATCCACCCCGCGTCCCTTCCTTTGGCACTAAGGGATAAGTGCAGGAGGACCGCAGGGCAAGATGCAGTTTCTTGGGCGGGTCAGTTCGTGGCGAAGACGCGGCGCGGCCGGAACTCGCCCTCCGCGATCTCGCCGATGGCGACGAGGCGGCCGCGCACGGTGGCATAGGCCTCGGGCTCGGCGAGCGGCGCGTCGCGGCCGCGCAGGATGATCGGGTTGCCCATGCGCAGCCGGTGGGCCTGGTCGTCGCTGATGGCGATGTGCGGCAGGCCGGAAAGGGCCTCGCCGGTGTCGATCAGATGGGCATCGAGCGCGGCGAGCCGCTCCCGGTCATCCTCGATCCCTTCGAGCGCAGTCAGCGTCGACAGCGGCACCATGGCATCCTCGCCGAAGGGCGCGACGAAGGTGCGCCGGAGCGAGGCGATATGGCCGTAGCAGCCGAGATCGCGACCGAGATCGCGGGCGAGCGAGCGGACATAGGTGCCCTTGCCGCATTCGATCTCGAACTGGGCGAGATGCGGGGTGCAGCCGATCAGCGACAGGCGGAAGACCTCGACCTCGCGGGCGGGGATCTCGATCGTCTCGCCGGCGCGGGCGAGATCATAGGCGCGCTCACCCTCGATCTTGATCGCCGAGAACTGCGGCGGCACCTGTTCTATGACGCCGGTGTAGTTCGGCAGCAGCGCCAGGATCGCTTCCCGGTCGGGACGGTTGTCGGAGCTTGCCGTCACCTCGCCTTCCAGGTCGTCCGTGGTGCGCTCGGCGCCCCAGGCGACGGTGAATTCGTAGATCTTGCGACCGTCCATGACATAAGGGACGGTCTTCGTCGCGTCGCCGAGCGCGATCGGCAGCATGCCCGAGGCGAGCGGATCGAGCGTGCCGGCATGGCCGGCCTTCTCCGCCTTGAACAGCCACTTGATCTTGGACACGGCCTCCGTCGAGCCGAAATCGAGCGGCTTGTCGAGGATGAGCCAGCCGGAAACCGGCCGGCCCTTGGGCTTGCGGGGCTTGGACATGATGGGGACTATTCCTTGTCGTCGTCGGAGGCGAGATCGCGGGCGACATCCGGCGAGCGCAGCAGTTCGTCGATCTTGCGGTAGTTGTCGAAGCTCGTGTCGTCGCGGAAGCGGACCTCGGGCATGTATTTCATCTGCCCGAGCTGGGAGCCGAGGCGTCCGCGGATGTACTTGGCGTTGCGGTTCAAGGCTTCGACGACCACGGAATGATCGGCGACGCCGAGCGGCGAGACGAAGGCCGTCGCGATCTTCAGGTCCGGCGACATGCGCACCTCCGAAATGGCGATCACCGTCGTCTCGATCACGGGATCGCGCACCTCGCCGCGCTGGAGCACCTGGGTGATGGCGGCGCGCACCTGCTCGGCGACGCGCAGCATGCGCTGGGAGGGGGCGGAGGAGGAGGTTTTCTTCATCTTCTTTCTCTTTTTGCTCGTGCCGGACCCGAATCGAGGCGCGGGCCGTGTCCATGACGCTTCGCGCGCCGAAAATCAAGGCTGCGCGGCCGCGGAGGCGCGGTCGAGGCCGTCCATGAAGGCGTCGGCATCCGCCCCGTCCTTGAAGGCGGCTGCCGGGACGATGATCGCGCCCCGTCGCCCGTCGGCGAGGATCCCCTCGACGACGATGCGCCCGTCAAGGCGCGACACCGCGCCGATCCGCTCCAGCGTCATCGCATGGCGGCTGCCGTCGCGCGTTTCGACAAGGCCCGTTGGGTCGCAGGCGAGAACGACATCCTGCGGCAGGCGGACCAGCCGGCGCGCCGCACGATGGGCGCCGAGCGTCAGGAAGGCCGTGTAGAGACCATACCAGACGAGGCCGGTGACCAGCCAGCAGAGCGCCCGCATCAAAAGGTTCAGGTCGTCGGGAAGCATGGCGATGACGAAGCCGCCGGCACCGAACCAGAGCATCATGCCGAAAGCGGAAAAGCCGCGGATCTCGCGGGGGCAGGACGTGAAGGCGAGCGCATCGGCAGGCGTCAGCCTGTAGCGGAGTAACCGCGGCGGCAAGGGCGTGGGATGGGCGTCGTCCGTGGTCGTCACCGTGGCGCCTGTCAGGTAAGGCTGGTCCCCAGCCGAAGCGTCTCACCGTGTTCGGGAGGCGCGCCGGGAGAGCATCAAGGACGGATCTCGCGGCGTTCCGCCTTCGAGCGATGGCTTCGGAAGCGCGACACCGCCCGGCCGGGACCGGCCGGGCGGTGTCGAAGGCGATCGACGGAAACCGATCAGAGCGTGCGCGTGATGTGCTCGACGCGGAAGCACTCGATCGTATCGCCGGCGCGGATGTCCTCGTAATTCTCGAAGGCCATGCCGCATTCCTGGCCCATCGGCACGTCCGAGACCTCGTCCTTGAAGCGCTTGAGCGTCTTGAGCTTGCCCTCGTGGATGACGACGTTGTCGCGCACGAGGCGAACCCCGGCACCACGCTCGACCTTGCCCTCGATGACGCGGCAGCCCGCGACCTTGCCGACCTTGGTGATGTTGAACACCTCCAGGATCTCGGCATTGCCGAGGAAGGTCTCGCGCCGCTCCGGCGAAAGCATGCCCGACATCGCCGACTTCACGTCATCCACCAGGTCGTAGATGATGTTGTAGTAGCGGATCTCGATGCCGGCGCGCTCGGCCGCGGTGCGGGCCTGGGCGTTGGCGCGCACGTTGAAGCCGATGATCGCGGCGCTGGAGGCTTCCGCCAGCGAGATGTCCGACTCGGTGATGGCGCCGGCGCCCGAATGGACGACCCTTGCACGCACCTCGTCGTTGCCGAGCTTCTCGAGCGCGGCGGAGATCGCCTCGATCGAGCCCTGAACGTCGCCCTTGATCACCAGCGGGAATTCCTTGACGCCGGTGTTCTGCAACTGGCTCATCATCTGCTCGAGCGAACCGCGCGAGCCGGAGGCACGGGCGACCGCCTTGTCGCGCGTCAGGCGCTGGCGGTATTCCGAGATTTCGCGGCCACGGCTTTCGTTCTCGACGACGGCGAAGCGGTCGCCGGCCATCGGCGTGCCGGAAAGGCCGAGGACCTCCACCGGCGTCGACGGACCCGCTTCCTTGACGTGCTCGCCCGTGTCGGTGACGAGCGCGCGCACGCGGCCCCACTGATCGCCGGCGACGATGATCTGTCCCGGCTTCAGCGTGCCGGCCTGGACCAGCACGGTCGCGACCGCGCCGCGGCCCCGGTCGAGCTGGGCCTCGATGACCGTGCCTTCGGCCGTGCGGTTAGCATTGGCGCGCAGGTCGAGGATTTCGGACTGCAGCAGGATCGCCTCGAGCAGCTTGTCGAGGTTCTTTCCGGCCTTCGCCGACACCTCGACGTCGAGGACCTCACCGCCGAGCGATTCGACGAACACCTCGTGCTGCAGGAGCTGCTGGCGCACCTTGTCCGGGTTGGCCTCGTGCTTGTCGATCTTGTTGATCGCCACGATGATCGGCACGCCGGCCGCCTTGGCGTGATTGATCGATTCGATCGTCTGCGGCATGACGCTGTCGTCGGCCGCCACCACCAGCACGGCGATGTCGGTCGCCTGGGCGCCACGGGCGCGCATCGCCGTGAAGGCGGCGTGGCCGGGCGTATCGATGAAGGTGATCTTCTGGCCGTTCTGCTCGACCTGATAGGCGCCGATGTGCTGGGTGATGCCGCCGGCCTCGCCCGAGGCGACATGCGTCTTGCGGATCGCGTCGAGCAGCGAGGTCTTGCCGTGGTCGACATGGCCCATGATCGTGACGATCGGCGGGCGCGGCTGCATCTCGCCGGCATCGTCCTTGATGTTGAAGATGCCTTCCTCGATGTCGGATTCCGAGACGCGCTTGACCGTGTGGCCGAATTCGCCGGCGATGAGTTCGGCGAGGTCGGCGTCGATGACGTCGCCCGGCTTCATCATCTGGCCTTCCTTCATCAGGAACTTGATGACGTCGACAGCCCGCTCGGACATGCGCTGCGAGAGTTCCTGGATGGTGATCGTCTCGGGAAGGATGACCTCGCGGACGACCTTCTCACGGGTCTCCTGCATCTGGCTGCGCCGGAACTTCTCCTGGCGACGGCGCATGGCGGCGAGCGAGCGCCCGCGCGATCCGCTTTCGTCGTCGAGGGCGGCGGTCAGTGTCAGTTTGCCCTTGCGGCGGTCTTCCTCCGCCTTGGGACGGGCGGGCGCCTTGGCCGGATCGACGCGCACGACCTTGCCGCGCGGAACCGCGCCGGCGGTGCGGGGCGATGCCTTGCGGTCGTCCTCTTCCTCGTTGCCCGCCTTGCGGCGGACGCCGGCCACGGGCTCGGCGGCAGCCGGCGTGCGGCCGGGGGCGGCCGGGCGCGCCGGATCGGGCCGGCGGGCGGCGACGGGCTCTGCGGCCGCGGCATTCGCCGCCTCGGCGGCGTTCGACGCGGCGGCGGCCTTCTCGGCCTCGCTGCGCGCGGCCTCCTCGACCTGCCGCTGGGCGGCCTCTTCCTGCTCGCGCTCGCGGCGGATCGCCTCCTCGGCAGCGCGGCGGGCCTCCTCGGCGGCGCGGCGGCGCGCATCCTCGGCATCACGCGCCTGCGCTTCGGCAAGCGCGCGGCGGCGGGCGTCGATCTCGCCGGCGGAAAGCTGGTTGAGCACGACGCCGGTGCGCGGCCGGTTCGGATCCGGGCGGCCGGAATAGCCCTGCTGCTGTGGCGGGCGGCCGGCGCCGGAGGGCTGCTGCCGGTTGCCGGCCGAAGGGGGCTGGCGGTTGCCGGAGGGCGGCGGCGCCTGCCGGTTGACCGGCGGCGGCGCGGGC
Source organism: Ensifer soli (assembly GCF_041928815.1). Classification (NCBI taxonomy): domain Bacteria; kingdom Pseudomonadati; phylum Pseudomonadota; class Alphaproteobacteria; order Hyphomicrobiales; family Rhizobiaceae; genus Ensifer; species Ensifer soli. The sequence goes on from NZ_JBHFEI010000010.1 coordinate 130,784, forward strand.
TGCCGGCTCACCGGCGGCTGTGCGGCAGCGGGGCGCGGCTGTTCCGCCGGCTTGGCGCCGACGGCCGGCGCCGGGGTGATCGGCTTCTCGTCTTCGGGCCGCATCGGGCGGCGCTTGCGTGTTTCGACCACGACCGCCTTCGTGCGTCCGCGGCCCATGTCCTGACGCACGGTACCCTGCTGAACCCCGGAGGGCTTCAGGGTCAGCGTCTTCTTGCCCGCTACGCTGATCGTCTTGTCGTCGTTGTTGTCGGTCATTCCGTTCCGTTCCTAGCGATCAGGGCCAGATCGGAACCGACCCCGTCATTTTATTCCTGCCGCGAAATGGCGGCGATACCCGGCCTGCGTCTCGGTCCGCGTCATGGCGCGGGACGGTCGCTGCCGGCGTTGGCCCGCGCGACGGGCCTGCCACGATATGTGTCGAGCATGATTGCGCGCTTCACTACACCCTCTCCTGCCTGCCCTGCAAGCACTGCTGCATGGATAAACGCATTACTTCCCAAAAGCGCGTCCATTTCGGCGGCGCTCAACGGAGAAAAAACCGGGATCTCCTCCGGCATCGCTCCACCGAGATGCACCGCCTTCCGCGCCTGTTCGATCTTGCGGACGCCGTCGGCGGCCGCATCGCTTGCATGGAACACGCCGATCGCCGAAAGGCCGCGCACGGCCGCCTCGGTCTTCGCCGCGCCCGAGACGAACTGGCCCGCCTTGCGCGCCATGTTCATCATGCCCGTCAGCTGCAGCACGAGCAGCCGGTCGACCTCTTCGGCCAGCTGCGGCCCGGCCGTCACCTCGCGCTTCAGCGCCCGGTTGAACAGCTTGCGGGCGACCGCCTTTTCCACCAGCGCCCGCTCCGCCTTCACCCAGCAGCCGCGCCCCGGGAGCTGCCGCTTCAGGTCGCAGACGATCTTGCCCGACGGATCGGCGACGAAGCGGATCAGCATCGCCGGGTCGCCGCTCTCGCGGGTGACGATGCAGGTCCTGCCGTTCACCGGCCCGGCCTCGCCGTCGTCGTCCGCCTCGTCCGGCGCGGCCATCAGGCCGATGCTTCCTCGCCGGCCTCGTCCTCCGTGGATTCCGCCGCCAGCGCTTCCTGCTCGCGGGCGAGGTCCTCCTCGGTGATCCAGCCGGCGGCAAGGCGCGCCTGCAGGATCATCGACTCGGCTTCCGCGCGCGAGACGTCGAGCTTGGAGAACAGCCCGTCGAAACGCTTGGTCTCGCCGTTCTTGCGCTCGGTCCAGCCGACGAGATCGTCGGCGGCGCAGCCGGCAAAGTCCTCGACCGTCTTGATGCCGTCCTCGCCGAGCGTCACCATCATCTGCGTCGTCAGCCCGTCGATGCCGCGCAGCTCGTCGGCGACGCCGAGGCTCTTGCGCTTCTCGTCGAGCTCGGCCTCGAGCTTCTCGAGGAATTCACGGGCGCGCGTCTGGATCTCGACGGCCGTGTCCTCGTCGAAACCGTCGATCGAGGCGATCTCGTCGAGATCGACATAGGCGAGTTCCTCGACGGCGGCGAAGCCTTCAGAGGCGAGCACCTGGCCGACCATCTCGTCGACGTCGAGCGCGTCCATGAAGAGGTTGGTGCGCTCGTTGAATTCCTTCTGCCGGCGCTCGGACTCTTCCTGCTCCGTGAGGATGTCGATGTCCCAGCCGGTCAGCTGAGAGGCAAGCCGGACGTTCTGGCCGCGCCGGCCGATCGCGAGCGAGAGCTGCTCGTCGGGCACGACCACCTCGATGCGCTCGGCATCCTCGTCGAGCACGACCTTGGCGACTTCTGCCGGCTGCAGCGCGTTGACGATGAAGGAGGCCGGATCCGGTGACCAGGGAATGATGTCGATCTTCTCGCCCTGAAGCTCGCCGACGACGGCCTGGACGCGGGAGCCGCGCATGCCGACGCAGGCGCCGACCGGATCGATGGAACTGTCGTTCGAGATGACGGCGATCTTGGCGCGCGAACCCGGATCGCGGGCGACCGACTTGATCTGGATGACGCCGTCGTAGATCTCCGGCACTTCCATGGTGAAGAGCTTGACCATGAACTGCGGATGGGTGCGCGACAGGAAGATCTGCGGCCCGCGCTGCTCGCGGCGCACATCATAGACGAAGGAGCGGACGCGGTCGCCATAGCGCATGTTCTCGCGCGGGATCATCTCGTCGCGGCGGATGATGCCCTCGCCACGGCCGAGGTCGACGATGACGTTGCCATATTCGACGCGCTTGACCGTGCCGTTGACGATCTCGCCGATGCGGTCCTTGAACTCGTCATACTGGCGGTCGCGCTCGGCCTCGCGCACCTTCTGCACGATCACCTGCTTGGCCGACTGGGCGGCGATGCGGCCGAAATCCATCGGCGGCAGCGGATCGGCGATGAAATCGCCGAGTGCCGCGTCCGGATTGCGGTCACGGGCAAGCGCCAGCGGGATCTGCGTCGAATAGTCCTCGGCGTGGTCGACCACTTCCAGCAGGCGCTGCAGGCGGATCTCGCCGGTCTTCGAATTGATGTCGGCGCGGATGTTGCTCTCCGAGCCGTAGCGCGAGCGCGCCGCCTTCTGGATCGCGTCGGCCATGGCGGCGAGCACGATCTCGCGGTCGATGACCTTTTCACGCGCGACAGCATCCGCGATCTGCAGAAGTTCGAGCCGGTTTGCACTGACTGCCATGGGTGTGGTCTCCGTCTGGGGGCCTGGGGCGCTTCTTCGAGCGCCGCCGCCTTTAGTCGTTGGTCTGGTCGTCGTCTTCGTCGTTCTGGTTCGCGGCGGCAAGCTTCGCCTTCTTGTCGGCGCGCAGCGTGTCGCGGATCAGCTCGTCGGTCATGATCAGCCGCGCCTCGGTCAGCGTCGAGAACGGGATCAGCACGGTCGGCTGCTCGCCATAGGCGAGCTGCTCGCGCTCCAGCGTGAACCCGTCTTCCGCGACGCCGACGACCTTGCCGCGAAACCGCTTGCGGTTCTCGACCAGCACCGAGGTCTCCACCTTGACCAGATGGCCCTGCCAGCGGACGAAATCGGCGCGGCGGACCATCGGCCGGTCGATGCCGGGCGACGACACTTCGAGATGATACGCCTTATCGATCGGATCTTCCACATCGAGGACGGGAGAAATCGCCGTCGACACGGCCTCGCAGTCCTCGACCGTCATCGTCCCGTCGAAGCGCTCCGCCATGATCTGCAGCGTCGCGCCGTTCTGCGCCGTCAGCCGCACGCGCACGAGCTGGTAGCCGAGCGGAAGAAGCACCGGCTCGACGATGTCGGCGATGCGCCGGTCGAGCCCGGTCTCAGTGACGAGCCGCGGCTCCGGCGTGGTATCTGTCGCCTGTTCGGACATGACATGCTCTCCCGGCAGGGCGTGGGCCAGGATCGGGTAATAAAAAAGAGCGGGTCCTCGCGGGCCCACTCTTCATCAACACCGATCAAGAATTGACGGTCATATACGCGCTCGGGCGGCGGATTGCAAGTCCGGCCTATTTCAGCACGCCCTTCAGCGATGCCGAGGGGAAACAGGTGGCCGCCTCGCCGCGCGCTTCCTGCCATTTGCCGATCGAGCGGCGCGTCTTGTAGCCGGGCAGACCGTCCGATCCGCCGACGTCGTGGCCGATCCGTTCGAGCGCCCGCTGCATGGCGGCGACGTCGGAGCGCATCAGCTTGCCGGGCTCGCGCCAGCCGGCGGCGAAGTCGCCCGATCCGAAGGCGATCCGGTCGGCGAGATTGCCGACGAAGAGGGCGTAGAGGTCGGAATTGTTGTATTCCTTCAGCACGTAGAAATTCGGCGTGACGATGAAGGCGGGGCCGCTCCGCCCGGCCGGGACGAGAAGCATGCCGCCAGCCTTGCGCTCCGCCGCCGGAAACGGCTTTCCGGAGATGCGCGCGATGCCCTGGCCCTCCCAGTCGGCGATCGGGCGGATCAGGTCCGGCCCCTCCTGCGCGCAGGAGGCCGAGGCCGGCAGAGCGATCTCGAAGCCCCAGCCGCGGCCGCGCACCCAGCCCTTCTTCGAGAGATAGTTCGCGATGGAGCCGAGGGCGTCGGGCACCGAGCTCCAGATGTCGCGCCGGCCGTCGCCGTCGACATCGACGGCGTATTTGAGGAAGCTTGTCGGCAGGAACTGCGGCTGGCCCATGGCCCCGGCCCAGGAGCCCTTCATGTCGGCCTCGCGGACATCGCCGCTGTCGAGGATGTGCAGCGCGGCGATCAGCTCGCGGCGGAACAGATCCTTGCGCGTCGACAGGAAGGCTTTGGTCGCCAGCACGTCGACGACGGGGTAAGGGATCTTCGCCCGCCCGAAGCCGGATTCGCGCCCCCAGATGGCAAGCACCACGCCGCCGGGCACGCCATAGGTCTTCTCGATCAGCGCGAGCGTCGCGGCATGGGTCTTCGCCAGCGTCCGGCCGGTCGCGGCGAGCGTCTCCAGCCGCTGCTGCGCAAAATAGGCGCCGGGCGAGGAGAACTCCGCCTGGCTCTGCTTGCGCTCGGGCGGCAGCACCTCTCCCGGGATCACCAGATCGGGCAGGTCGAAATTCAGCCGGACATCGGCGAAGGCTGCCTTGAAACTCTGCTCCGAAATGCCGCTCGCCTTCGCCTCGGGCCAGAGGGTCGCCTGAAGCCATTGCCGGAACTGCGCATCGACCGCGGCCCTGTCCGGCGCCGCGAGCACCGGGGAAAAGGCGAGCGCCAGGAGGAGCGCCAGGCCCGTTCGGATCATGAATGCGTATCCCAAAGCCACTCCGTCGTCCTCATCCCATCGCGGTGCGGGCGCGCAGCGCCGCCGTCAGCGTGCCTTCATCGAGATAGTCAAGTTCGCCGCCGACCGGCACGCCATGGGCGAGCCGGGTCACCGTGACGTCGAGCCCGTCCAGCCGGTCGATGATGTAATGCGCCGTCGTCTGTCCCTCGACGGTGGCGTTGACGGCGATGATCAGCTCGCGCACGCCGCCGGCATGGATGCGGTCGATCAGGCCGGAAATGTTGAGGTCGTCCGGGCCGACGCCGTCAAGCGGCGACAGCGTGCCGCCGAGCACATGATAGGCCGCGTTCATCGCGCCGGCGCGCTCCAGCGCCCAGAGGTCGGAGACGTCCTCGACGACGATGATGGTCGAGCGGTCGCGCCGCTCGTCGGTGCAGACGGTGCAGGGGTCGATCGTGTCGACATTGCCGCAGCACGAGCAGGTCCGCACCCGGCGATGCGCCTCGTCCATCGCCTGGGCGAGCGGCCCGAGAAGCTGTTCCTTCTTCTTGACGAGGTGCAGCGCGGCGCGCCGCGCCGAGCGCGGCCCGAGGCCGGGCACCTTCGCCAGGAGCTGGATCAGTTTCTCGATTTCGGGGCCGGTGACTCGCTTTGCCATTCGCCGCTTCTATCGCATATCCTCTCGAAACGGAATCAAGCAGGGCGGAAGCGCGCGATGAAAATCCTCCATGTCTGCATCGGCACACCGCAACGCCTCGAGGGCAGGAACTACCGCACCGGGATCCTTAAGGCGCCGGTCGGCTCCGGCGTCATGGTGCTCGACCGCGAGGGGCTCGTCGGCGACGCCGTCCTCAACCGGCGCCACCATGGCGGGCCGGACCAGGCGGTCTACGTGCTCGGCGCCGCCGATCTCGACTGGTGGTCGATGGAGCTCTGTCGCCCCGTCGCGCCGGGCACCTTCGGCGAGAACCTCGTCGTCGACGGGCTCGACAGCCGGACGGTGGCGATCGGCGACCGTTTCGCGACCGAGGAGGTCATGCTGGAGGCGACCTCCGTGCGCATGCCCTGCGCCACGCTGTCGGCGCGTATGGGCGACCCGCATTTCGTCCGCCGCTTCATCGAGGCGGGTCGGCCGGGTTTTTACTGCCGGGTTCTCCGGCGCGGCGTGGTCGCCGCCGGCGACCCGATCACCTCCGACGCCTTCGACGGCGAGCGCATCCTCATGCCGGAACTGCTGCGCGCCGGCAGGCGGCTGACGGAGGAGGAGCGGCGCCGTTATCTTTCGACGCCGCTCGGCGACCGGCTGAGGCGCAAAATCGAGATGGAAAGCTGAGGCCGCGGATCAGAACGGCAGCTTCATGCCGGGCGGGATCGGCAGGCCGGCGGTGAGTTCGCGGGTCTTCTCGGCGGTGATCGCCTCCGCCTTGCCCTTGGCGTCGGCATGGGCGGCGACGATCAGGTCCTCGAGGATCTCCGCGTCGTCCTCCTTGAACAGCGACGGATCGATCTTCAGCCGCTTCATGTTGCCCTTGCCGTCGAGGGTGACGGTGACGAGCCCGCCGCCGGAGGTGCCGTCGACGGTGAGCGCGGCGATCTCCTCCTGCATCCGCTCCATCTTGGCCTGCATTTCCTTGACCTTGCCCATCATGCCCATGATGTCGCGCATCGCGGTTTCTCCTTCGTGTCCCTGGTCTTCCTGGCGCCATGTCCGCGGGAAAAGGCATCACCCGGCATGGTCCGTGTCTTTATGTCCTTCAAGGCGCTGTCCGACAAAGCACTGTCCGGTCGAGGCGGTCCCGCGTCGTCCGGGCATGCCCTGCGCGTGTCGCGATCCTACGGATCCGCGCATGCGCCTTATGTCTTCGCCTTTACGCATGTCTTGCAGGACTGCCGCTGACTTCTGCAAGACATGCCCTAGAATTCGATGTCGTCGCCGGGCAGGATGTCGCCCTCGGCCGATTCCGCCGCGGCCGGGGGCGCCACCATATCCGGTTCGGGTTCGGGCGTCTTGATCCTCACGTCGATGATGCGGGCGCCGGGAAAGCGGGCGAAGATCGCCGCCACGTCCGGATCCTGCCGCGCATCGGTCACGCGCTGTTCGCGCTCCTGGACCTCGGCCTCCGCCAGCGTCGGGCCTCCCGGCGCCTGCGTGTTCAGGCTGACGATCCAGTGGATGCCGGTCCATTCCTTCAGCTTCACCGCGAGGTCGTTCAACAGCGATTTCGGCGCGCCGTCGGTCAGGTTGAGGTCGAGCCGCCCCGGCTCGATCTTCACCAGCCTGACGAAACTGCGCACCTGCGCCTTCAGCTTCGCCTCGCGGTGGCGGGCGCAGAGATCGGCGATGTCGGCAAGCGACGCCACGTCGACCAGCGGTTCGGGCCGCAGGTCCGAGACGGGGGCGGGCAGGATGGCGGGCCGTTCCGCCTCGTTCGGCACGGCACGCAGCATGGTCGCGCCGGAGGGCTGGCCGCGCGGGGCCGAAAGCGTCGAGGCCGCGGAAAGCGCGGCCTGCGGACCGTCGCCGCGCGGCGACGGGCGGGAGGCGGCCGCAGGCGTGCCGCCGGCAAGCTCCATCACCCGGCGCGCCGCCTCCTCGGGCGAGGGCAGGCTCGCCGCATGGGCAAGCCGGATCAGCACCATCTCTGCCGCCGCCTGCGGCCGGCTGGAGGCTTCCGCCTCGGGAATGCCCTTGAGCAGCATCTGCCAGACGCGCGACAGCGTCGTCACCGCGACCGTGCCGGCGAAGTCCGGCCCGCGCCGGCGCTCGACCTCGCTTAAGGACGGATCGTCCGCGGCCTCCGGCACATATTTCAGCCGGGTGACGAGATGGGTGAAATCGGCAAGGTCGGTCAGCACCGCGACAGGGTTGGCGCCGGCCTCGTATTGCGCGCCGAACTCGCCGAGTGCCGCCGCCGCGTCGCCGCGCATCAGGTGGTCGAAGAGGTCGACGACGCGGCTGCGGTCGGCAAGGCCGAGCATGGCGCGGACCGTGTCGGCGACGACATGGCCGGCGCCGTGCGCGATGGCCTGGTCGAGCAGCGACAGGCCGTCGCGCGCCGAGCCTTCCGCCGCGCGCGCGATCATCGCCAGCGCCTCGGGCTCGGCCGGGATCGCCTCCTTGTCCAGGATGGTGGTGAAGAGGCCCGTGAGGTCGGCGGCGGAAATGCGCCTGAGGTCGAAGCGCTGGCAGCGCGACAGCACCGTGATCGGAACCTTGCGGATCTCGGTCGTGGCGAAGATGAATTTCACATGCGCCGGCGGTTCTTCAAGCGTCTTCAGCAAGCCGTTAAAGGCCTGCGTCGACAGCATGTGCACCTCGTCGATGATATAGACCTTGTAGCGCGCCGAGGCCGGGCGGTAGCGCACCTGCTCGATGATTTCCCGGATATCGTCGATGCCGGTATGGGAGGCGGCGTCCATCTCGATCACGTCGACATGGCGGCCTTCCATGATCGCCTGGCAATGCTCGCCGGGAATGCGCAGGTCGATGGTCGGCCGGTCGATCTCGGCGGTCCTGTAGTTCAGCGCGCGGGCGAGGATGCGCGCGGTCGTCGTCTTGCCGACGCCGCGCACGCCCGTCAGCATGTAGGCCTGGGCGATCCGGCCGGTGGCGAACGCGTTTGTCAGCGTGCGCACCATCGGCTCCTGCCCGACCATCAGGTCGGAAAAATCCTTCGGCCGGTATTTTCGCGCCAGCACCCGGTAGCCGGCCTGCTGTTCGCTGGATAAGGAAAGGGCGTCGTCGCTCATCGTTCCTGTCGCGTTGCCTCGAATAGATCCGGACCGGAGCGGCTGCCGGCGTCAACGCGCGGCGCGGTGGGAGGCTGGCACGATGACCCGTGCCGGTTCTCGTTGGGGCTGCTTCCTTCCGGACCTGACCCGGTTGGCGAGTGGCTCGTCCACCACCAACCTCCCGAGGGGACATATCGTCAATCTCACCGGCAAAAGCAAGCCAAGCCGCCAAAAAACTGCTAGTGCTCGTCAACGACAGCAGAGCCATTCCCGGAGCGACCTTGACCGCCTTCGATCTCGACCCCCGCCTTTCGCGCGACACCACGCTTCTGACCTTTCTCGGCCTCAGCCAGTTGCGGCTGATGAACGACCGGCGCTGGCCCTGGCTGATCCTCGTGCCGCAGCGGCCGGACATAACCGAGATGTTCGATCTGGCGCCGCTCGACCAGGCGCTCCTGACCTTCGAGACCAATCTCGTCGCGGGCGCATTGAAAAACGCGACCGGCGCGACGAAGATCAACATCGCCGCCATCGGCAACATCGTCCGCCAGCTCCACGTCCATGTCATCGCCCGCAGCGAGGGGGACGCCAACTGGCCGGGGCCGGTCTGGGGCCACGGCCGGGCGGAAGCCTGGGACGAGGACGAAAGGCGGACCTTTGTCGCACGCATACTGGAAAAGCTCTGACGATGACCTCCTCGATCTTCGACACCCATGGCCCCCATCCCGAGCCGAGCACGCTCGTGGCCTTTGCCGAAAACCCGATCGATTCGCGCTCCGAACACCGGGCGGACGATTGCATCGCCGTTGCTCTCAGGACCGAGGGCGCGCATGTGCTGGCCTTTTGCGGGGGCAAGCTGATCGTCAAGCATGACGAGAAGATCATCGATCCGCTCTTTGCGCCTTATGAACTCGCCGACCTGAAGCCGCGCCTCGACGACGCCGTCCTGCTCGGCTTCCTGCCGAACGGCGAGCCGCGCCTCGCGATCCCGATGGACGTCGCGCCCGAGGACCTGCCGGCCGAGTTCAAGCTCGCCGAGGGGCGGGAGCTCTACCGCCAGCAGATGCTGTCCGACGATCTTCTCGGCCAGTTCGCGCAAGGGGCGAGCCTGATCGTCTGGAACGCCTCGACGCGCTTCTGCGGCAAGTGCGGCAGCCCGATGGCGGTGAAGGGCGGCGGCTACCGCCGCGCCTGCACAGCCTGCGGCCATCTCGCTTTTCCGCGCACCGATCCAGTGGTGATCATGCTCGCGATCGATGTCGAGCGCGACCTCTGCCTGCTCGGCCGCAGCCCGCATTTTCCGCCGGGCATGTATTCCTGCCTCGCCGGCTTCCTCGAGCCGGGCGAGACGATCGAGAACGCCGTGCGCCGCGAGACGCAGGAGGAGTCGGGCATCGCCATCGGCCGCGTGCGCTACCATGCCTCGCAGCCCTGGCCGATGCCGCATTCCCTGATGATCGGCTGCTATGCCGAGGCGAAATCGCGCGAGATCCGGCGTGACGACCAGGAACTGGAGGACTGCCGCTGGTTTACCCGCGCCGAGACGGCGGCGATGCTGGCGCGCAACACCGGGGTGGCCGAGACCGGCGAGGCGCATGTCTCGCCGCCGAAGGGCGCGATCGCGCACCGGCTGATGCGCGACTGGCTGGAATGGGACCGCGGGGCATGAGCCCGTGTCGCGTTCGGAGCGGCTGCTCGATCTTCTCCAGATCCTGAGGCGGCATCGCCGGCCGGTCAGCGGCCGGGCGCTCGCCGAGGAGACCGGCGTCAGCCTGCGCACGCTCTACCGCGACATCGCCAGCCTGCAGGCGCAAGGCGCGCCGATCGAGGGCGAGGCCGGTCTCGGCTATGTGCTGAAACCGGGCTTCGTGCTGCCGCCGATGATGTTTTCGTCGGAGGAGATCGAGGCGCTGGTGCTCGGCATGCGCTGGGTGGCGCACCGGGCCGATGCGGCGCTCGCCGGCGCCGCCGGCGAGGCCCTCGTCAAGGTCGCCGCCGTGCTGCCGCCGGCGCTTGCCGCCGAGCTTGAGGCCGCGACGCTGCTGGTCGGGCCGCGGCGGACGGAAAACGACGCCGTCGACGTGGCGACGCTGCGCCGTGCGATCCGGAGCGAACGCAAGCTGAGGCTTTCCTATGTCGATGCGGCGGGGGCGGCGAGCGAGCGGATCATCTGGCCCTTCGCGCTCGGCTTCTTCGACGAGGTGCGCGTCGTCGCCGGCTGGTGCGAGATGCGGCAGGACCTGCGCCATTTCCGCGTCGACCGGATGCAGGCGATGGAGATGCTGTCCGCGCGCTATCCGGCGCGCCGCCAGGCGCTGATGGCGCAATGGCGCCTCTGCCATGGTCCTGCTGACGGAAACTGACAGCGGCTGCGGCTACATCGGACGCGTTCCAGAAAAAGGAGAGCCTGCCGATGAAACCGAACCTTGTCCTTCTCTATGTCGATGATGCGCTGGCGAGCGCCGCCTTCTACCGCGACCTCTTCGGCATCGCGCCGCGGGCGGAGTATCCGACCTTCTCCTCCTTCGAATTCGAAGGCGGCCTGACGGTGGGGCTGCTCGCCAAGGCCTCGCTTGCCGCGCTGCCTTCCGGCGACGCGGCACGAAGCAGCAGCGAACTCGCCTTCATGGTCGAGAACGACGCCGCGGTCGAAGCCTGCTACGCGAACTGGAAAGAGAAGGGGTTGCCGATGGCGCAGGAGCTGAGCCGCTTCGATTTCGGCCCGACCTTCGTTGCGCTCGATCCGGACGGGCATCGCCTGCGCGTCTGCCTTGCGGACGATTGAGACGCGGCACCCGCCTCCCCGCGCCACCGCATCGGCGGTGGCGATTTCATCAGCGGCCGTTCAGTTGCCGTAGACGGCGGCGCGGATCTGCGAGCGCGACAGGCCGATGTCGGACAGTTCGCGGTCGGTGAGGGCGCTCAGTTCGCGCACGGCGCGGCGCTGGCTGGCATACTGGCTGATCTTCTGGCGGATGTTCATCTCGATATCCTCTCGTGTTCGTCTGAGGATTATTTAGTCGTTCTGCCCAAAAAGAAGGAGCGCAATGCTTGCAGATTAGGCATGCGTGCGGCGCGTGGCCGGTTAACCGCAGGCGCGGGCGCTGCGCCATCCGTTCATGGCTGTGGCGGAACGAAGGCGCAAAGGGCGAAGACGCGGCGCCGCCTTTTCCTGGCCGATCGGAGAGGCTGCCTCAGAGCGTGGTGCGCATCGGGTGGGCGGGATAGGTGCCGAGGATGCGGACCTTTTCCGAGAAGAAGCGCAGTTCGTCGAGCGCGCGCTTGACATGGGCGTCGTCCGGATGGCCCTCGATGTCGGCATAGAACTGGGTGGCGACGAACTTGCCGCCGATCTGGTAGCTTTCGAGCTTCGTCATGTTGATGCCGTTGGTGGCAAAGCCCCCGAGCGCCTTGTAGAGCGCGGCCGGGATGTTGCGCACGTTGAAAACGAAGGTGGTGACGATCAGCGCGTCGTCCGCCTCCCGCGCCACCGGCTTCTCGTCGCGCGCGAGGACGACGAAGCGGGTGACGTTGCTTTCCGTGTCCTCGACGTTCTCCGCCACGATGTCGAGGCCGTAGAGATCGGCGGCGAGCCGCGGGGCAAGAGCCGCCATCGTCCGGTCGCCGAGCTCCGACACGAGCTTCGCCGCGCCCGCCGTGTCGCCGGCGACGACCGGCTTCCAGCCGTTGGCGCGCACGATCTTGCGGCACTGGCCGAGCGCGTGGATATGGCTGTGCACCGTGCGGATCTCGTCGCGGGAGACGCCGGGCAGCACCATCAGCTGGAAGCGGATCGGCATGAAATACTCGCCGATGATGTGCAGCCGCGATTCGGGCAGCAGGTGGTGGATGTCGGCGACGCGGCCGGCGATCGTGTTCTCGATCGGGATCATCGCCAGATCGGCATCGCCATTCTCGACGGCGACGAAGGCGTCCTCGAAGGTCTGGCAGGGCAGCGGCTCCATCTCCGGATAGACGGCGCGGCAGGCCATGTCGGAATTGGCGCCAAAGTCGCCCTGGAAGGCGATCGGTCGTTTTGCGGTCGTCATGGCGATGTCCTGTCGGAGGGATCAGAGGCCGGAGAGGCGCGCGCGGGCGGTCTCGAGGTCGGCGGGCGTGTCGACGCCGAGCGGCACGGAGGCGACGATCTCGACGTCGATGCGCATGCCGGCTTCGAGCGCGCGCAGCTGTTCGAGCGATTCGCGCTTTTCCAGCGTCGACGGCGACAGCGCGACGAAGCGCTCCAGCGCCTGCCGGCGATAAGCGTAGAGGCCGATATGGTGGTAGAGCGGGCCGGCCCCGTGCGGCGCGGTCGCGCGGGTGAAATAGAGCGCGCGCAGCCGCGAGGGCGACAGCGGCGCGCCAACGACCTTGACCACGTTCGGGTTGGTCTTCTCGTGTTCGTCGGCGATCTCCACGGTCAAGGTGGCAATGTCGACCGCCGGGTCCTCAAGCGGCCGCAGTGCGGCGCGGATCGTTTCCGGCTCGACGGTCGGCAGGTCGCCCTGGACGTTGATGACGGTCTTCGCCCTACCTTGCGGATCGACGGCGCGGAGCGCCTCGTGGATGCGGTCGGAGCCCGACTGGTGGTCGACCCGCGTCATCACCGCCTCGAAGCCGGCGGCGGTGACGACGTCGAAGACCGCCTGGTCGTCGACGGCGACGACGATGCGCCCGACATCGGCCTCGCGGGCCCGCCGCGCCACCTGAACGACCATCGGCACGCCGCAGATGTCGGCGAGCGGCTTGCCCGGCAGCCGCGTGGACGCCATGCGCGCGGGAATGAGAACGAGGGTGTCGTCGAACGTCCTGTCTGTCATATTCAGGCCTTCAAAACCGGGAAGATCAGTGGCAAATAGTCTCAGTCGGCGCGCGACAAGCCGGTTGCAACGCGCTGTCAAAAGACATAGGTTCCGGCCAAATTCAAGATGGTCCGGATTTTCGGTACGCGCGGGATTCCAACGGGGAGCGATTGCAGATGAATTCACATGTGAACATGGGCGTGGGCGCGTTCCTCGGCACGGTCTTTGTTTTGATGTCGGTTTCGATCGCTTCCGAAGGCATCTTCCACGCCGCCGCCCCCGAGAAGGAAGGCTTCGCCATCATCGCCGAGGAGAGCACCTCCGAAGCGGCCGCGAGCGGCGAGCCGGCCGAAGTCGACATCAAGCCGCTGCTGGCCTCCGCCGATGCCAGCGCCGGCGAGACCGTGTTCAAGAAGTGCGCCGCCTGTCACACCGTCGACAAGGGAGGGGCCAACAAGGTCGGCCCCAATCTCTGGGGCGTCGTCAACCGGCCGATCGCCTCGCATGAGGGCTTCAGCTATTCGGCCGGCATGAAGACCTTTTCGGAAGGTGGCAAGGTCGTCTGGGACTTCGATCACCTGAGCTATTTCATCGAGGCGCCGAAGAAGCACGTTCCCGGCACCGCCATGGGTTTTGCCGGCGTCAAGAAGCCGGACGAGCGCGCCAACCTGATCGTCTACCTGCACAACCAGGCCGATTCGCCGGCGCCGCTGCCGGCGGCGGGTCCCGCGGCCGAAGGGGCTGCGCCGGCGGACGGTGCGGCTCCGGCCGAGACGCCGGCGGCGCAGTAAGACGAAAGGCGCTCCATCCCCGCAAAGACATCGATGCCCGGCCCCGCGCCGGGCATTTCTATATCAGGAGAAAGGCCCAGGCCGAGACGCTGACGACGCCGATCGCCGTCGTCAGCGTGATCGTCGAGGAGGCGAGCGCCTGGCCGGTGTTGAAATGGTTGGCGATCAGCCAGGCATTGACGCCGGTCGGCACGGAGGCCGTCAGCACGAGCGCGGTGGTCCAGGTCTGATTGAGCCCGAGAAGCAGGCAGAGGCCGTAGACCACAGCCGGCATCACGACGAGCTTCAGCGTGCTGGTCGTTGCCGCAAGCCCCAGATTTCCCGAGATGCCGTATTTCTGCAGCGCCATGCCGATCGAAACCAGCGCGGCCGGCGCGGCGGTGGCGGCGAGCTGGTCGATGACGGCCATGGCGGGGCCGGGCACGGTCATGCCGGTCAGCCGCCAGAGCGCGCCCAGCGCCAGGCCGATCACCAGGGGATTGCGGATCAGGTTCAGGAACACGTCGCGCATGAGAGCAAGCGCCGGCCGGGGCGGCCGCTCTCCGATGCGCCGCTCCGCGCCTTCCATCATCAGCGTGCCGGCGATCATCATCACCGGAAGGTGCACGGACAGCAGGATCGAGATCGCGACGATGCCGTCGGGGCCGGTGATCATCGTGACGAGCGGCAGGCCGATGAAGACGGTGTTGGCGAAGCCGGCGGAAACGCCGGCGAGCACGCCGATGCGCGCGTCGCGGCCGAAAAGCCGGGTCGCCGCCAGATGGGCGAGCGTCCAGGCGACGGCGACGCCGGAAAAATAGGCGACCCAGAGCGTCCAGGGCGACCCCTCGCGCATGTCCGCCCCGGCAATGGTGCGGAAGAGCGTCACCGGCACCGCGACGCGGAAGACGAATTCGGCGAGCGCGTCGCCGACGCCGGGTTTCAGATAACGGAAGCGCACCAGCAGCCAGCCGGTCAGGATCAGCACGAAGATCGGCAATACGTTGAAGAAGACGGTCGACATCAGGCCCCTTGCCCCCGTTCGGCAGCACCCCCCGCATAGACTCCCTTGTACGGACATTTCAAGGAAAAGCCGCCCCGCCCGCCGGAACATTCGCCGGCGCGATGCGTTCGCCTCACGGATCCGCGCCCGCACGCGTCCGCTCTGGACGAGGATGCCCGGACCGGCGGGGGCGCGCGCGACAGCAACGCCTTCAATCCCCCCGGGATCGTCGGCAGGAGGATGGCATGCAGGACAATCGAGACCTTTATGCGCATCGCGACGACCATCCCCATCTCAAAGGCGACGACCTGGCCGCGAAGGTGGCGCGGGCGATCCGCTACACGGCGCTCATCGACACCAGCGACATCGTCGTCTCGGCGATCGGACGCATGGTCGTGATCGACGGCCATGTCGGCGGCGAGCAGGACATCGCCTGCGCCGGCGAGGCAGCGGCCTGCGTCATCGGCGTCGGCAGCGTGCTCAACCGGCTGACGGTCCGCAACCGCCCCTCCTGAGACTGCCGCTCCCGCGGCTGTCGCGTATCCCCGCCTCAACCTTTCCGAAACCCCGCCGGGCCATACTGGCGCCCGACAACGGAGCGCGAGGCGATGGCGGGAAAGAAACGGAAGACGCGCGGCGGGCGTCGCGCGGCGCCGCGCAAGGTGGCGAGGCGCAGCAGCGGCATGGCGGGCTGGATCGTCGTCGCGCTTCTCGGCCTCGGCGGATACGTCGCCTATCACGAGGGTGGTGCCGAGCGGGCGGCCGTCCTCGTCACCCGGCTCGATCTCTCCCGGCCGGCCGGGCTTGCCGCACCGTCGCCCGAGGACGACCGGTCGCGCGCGGCGCCGATGCCCGACACCGTCGCCTTTCCGACGGCCGCGATCCGGCCGGAAAAGGCGGTGCCCATGCCCGGCGACAGGCCCGCCGTCCCCTCCGATACCCCGATGCCCGGCGCCCTTCAGGGCATGCCCCTCCAAGCCTCCGTGCCGCCCGTCGCCCGGCAGGGCGCCGGCGACACCTGGTACTACTGCGCCCTGCGCAGGGATCACTGCGTCATCGACGGCGACACGTTCATCCTCGGCGGCGAGACGGTCCGCATCGCCGATATCGATGCGCCGGAAACGAAACAGGCGAAATGCGAGAGCGAGCGGATCCGCGGCAGTGCGGCGCGCGAGCGCCTGCGCGAGCTTCTCAATGCCGGTCCCGTGACGCTCCGGCCCCTTGCCGGGCGCGACGAGGACAAATACGGCCGCAAGCTGCGCATCGTGCTGCGCAACGACCGCTCGCTCGGCGAACAGCTCGTCGCGGAAGGGCTCGCGCGGCGCTGGACCGGCGCCCGCCAGCCCTGGTGCGGAGGCGTCGCCGATCGGCCGGCGGCGGCTCCCGCCGGCTGATCGGCGGATATCACGCGGCGCCGCGCGGCGCGCGTGCCATCCGCCTTGCATAGGCGATCGCCGAGAGCGTGTTGACATGATTGGCCCTGCCCGTGCCGGCAATGTCGAAGGCGGTGCCGTGGTCGACCGAGACGCGGTCGATCGGCAGGCCGAGGGAAACGTTGACCGCCGTCTCGAAGGCGACGAGCTTGATCGGGATATGGCCCTGGTCGTGATACTGCGCGATGACCAGATCGAAGGCCCCGCCATAGGCGCGGGCATAGACCGTATCGGCCGGGATCGGTCCGACGACGTCGATGCCGCGCGCGCGGGCAAGCGCCACCGCCGGGGCGAGGAAGCGTTCATCCTCGTCGCCGAACAGGCCGTTCTCTCCGCAATGGGGATTGATGCCGGCAACGGCGATGCGCGGCGTCTGCCCCAGCCTCAGGAAGTGGCGCTGCCCTGCCTCGATCGTCGCCAGCACCCGCTCCACCGTCGCCCGGTCGATGGCGGTGCGCAACGAAACATGGGTCGAGACATGCAGCGTGTTCAGCCGCTCCGAGGCGAGCAGCATGAACGAACTCTTCGAGCCCGTCAGATGGGCGAGCAGCCCGGTATGTCCGTCGAAATGGTGGCCGGCGCGGTTCATCGCCTCCTTGTTGATCGGCGCGGTGACGATGACGTCGGCTCTTCCCGTCATGGCGCGTTCGACGGCGCGGGTGATGTAGCGCACCGAGGCATCGCCCGAAACGGCGCTCACCGTGCCGATTGCGGGCAGGTCGCCGTCGATCGGCACCTCGTCGACGCGGATGAGGGCCGGGTCTCCCTCTTCGGCCGCGCCGAAGGCGAGACCTGCGCCGGTGATCGCGTTGGCGCGCTTAAGCGCCGCCCGGCTGCCGACGACGACGAAATCGCGCCGTTCCTCGACGGGCAGCGTCGCCAGCGCCTTGACGATCACCTCCGGCCCGACGCCCGAGGGATCGCCGAGCGTGATCGCGACCTGCGGGTTTCTCTGCATGACGGTCTCCTGGGCCTCAATAGGCGGCTTCGTAGATGGTGCGGATGTCGTTTCGCGACAGGTCGCGCGGATTGTTGTCGAGCAGCCGTCGGATGGCGAATGCGTCGTCGGCCATCCGGTCGAGATCGCTCTGCGGCACGCCGAGGCCGGACAGCGTCATCTCGATGCCGAGCGCGGCGCAGAAGCCATGGGCCGCCTTGAACACCGCCTCCGGTTCCGGGCGCGCCGAAAGGCCGAGCGCGGACAGCACGGCTCGCGTCTTCTCGACGACGGCCGGCGTGTTGAAGGCCAGCACATGCGGAAAGATCAGCGCATTCGCGGCACCATGGGCGACATGCCAGCGCGTGCCGAGCGGATAGGCGAGCGCATGCCCGCCCGCCGTGTTCACCGGGCCGAGGCAGATGCCGCCGTAGAAGGAGGCAAGCGACAGTCCGGCCCGCGCCTCCGCGTCGCTTCCGTCGGCCACGGCCCGGGCGAGATATCGCCCGACGAGGCGCACGCCCTCGATCGCATACATGTCGATCAGCGGATGGGCCCGGCGGTTGGTGTAGGCCTCGACGCAATGGGCCATGGCGTCGACCCCGGTCGCGGCCGTCGTCGACGGCGGCACGCTGATGGTGAGCGCCGGATCGATGATGGCGATGTCGGCCAGCATCAGCGGGCTCTCGACGGCAAGCTTCGCCTGCGTCGCCGGATCGGTGACCAGCGCGCGGATGCCGGCCTCGCTGCCAGTGCCGGCCGTGGTCGGCACCTGGGCCAGGCCCGTGCGGCGCGGCCCCTTGACGCGGTTGGGCCCGACGACCTCGGCGAGCGTCTGCTCCGTGCCGGTCAGCACGGCGGCGAGCTTGGCGAGGTCCATGGCGCTGCCGCCGCCGAAGCCGACGACAAGGTCGGGGCGTGCGGCCGCGGCGGCGGCGAGCACGGCGTCGAGATTGGCCGCGTCCGGTTCCGGCCGCACGCCGGAAAACACGGTGACGTCGCCGTCGAGGCCGAGGCAGTCGGCACGGCCCGCATTGAACGCGTCGGCGACGACTAAGGGGCGCCGATAGCCCATGGCCGAGGCCCAGGCGGAAAGCCGCGATGCCGACCCGGCGCCGAATTCGATCGTGCTCGGACGAAGAAGGGTGATCGGCGTGTCGAGGAGTGCCATCGCGGCTGCCTTTCCCGTTGCGGGGACGATATGATGTAAAGTTGTTATATGACGTGTCGGGTAAATTACAAGAAGAAGATCCGGAGATGGAACATGTGCCTTGAACGAGACCGGACTATCCCTCTAATATTCTGTTATCATTGAAGGAACACCAAGTCGCGGCGTCTTGGGAGCCGAGAGTGGCGACCCCGCCATGACGTCGCGAAAATTGTAAATTCGGTTGCCCTCCTGGGGCCGCTTGTCTCAATCGGGCGACGCGAGGCGGACATGCTTGATCGCGCGGCGATAATAGGTGTAGGCGATGTGAAGCGCCCCGTCCGGCCCTTCGACGATCGAGGGATAGGAATATTCGCGATTGCGGGCATCCTGCGAATTGTTGGTCAGGCAATAGCCGTCGCCGGTGTCGAGGTCGCGGTGGTGAAGGATCCGGCTGCTCGAGGGATCGAGGATCGTCAGGCGGAGCGGCGCCCGCGGCACGCCCCAGATCGCGGCACGGGCCGAGGCTGGCGCGGGTGTCGTATCGTCGTCGCCGTCGATCTCGTCGTAGAGCGACAGGCGGCGGTCGGACGACATGGCGGCGTTGACCGGATTGTGCACCATCGCGATCCGCCCGTCGCCGAGCCGGATCGCCTGGATCGAGGAATTGTTGTTCGGCAGCACCGTCGGCTCCGGCGCGCTCCAGGTCATGCCGTCGTCCGCCGAGACGCTGCGCAGCACCTGTTCGGCGAAGCGGTTGCGAAAGAAGGCGAGGGGGCGGCCGCCCGCGCCCGGCACGATGTTCATGTGCACCGCGCCGAGGCTGTCCGGCACGTCGTGAAGGGTGAAACGCGCGCCGTCATCGGTGGAGACGAGGACGCCGGCCGTGTCGATGTTGCCGGACCAGCGGCGCCCCGGCTCGCTGACGCAGCGGAACACCGGCAGAAGCCAGGTTCCGTCCGCCGCGAAGACCGGCGGCTGGCGCACGAAGGTTCCCGGACGGTCGGTAAGGGTCTCGACCGGACCGAAGCTCAGGCCGCCGTCCTCTGACACGCGCCTGCGGATGATCGCGCCGTCCTGATCGCCGGCGGTCTGCGCGGTGAAGACGAGCCAGACCGTTCCCCGGGGCGTGGTGAACAGCACCGGATTCTGCTCGGATCGCGCCGGATCGTCGCTGAGTCGCTCGGGGGCCGACCATGTGTCCGCGCCGGGGGCGAGCCGCGACATGTAAATCGAGATGTCGCTCATGCCTTCCATCGTGCCGGCGAACCAGACGCAGGCAAGCGTGCCGTCCGGCAGGACATGCAGGTTTGCGGCATGGTTCTGGACGCAAGGGGAGGGCAGGAACGCCTCGTGGCACCCGCCCGTCTGTGGATGGGCCGTCATCCGTCCCGTCATGCGCGCCGGAATCTCCGCCGGATCCAGTCCCGTGCTTGCCTCGGTCATCGTGCTTTTCCCCTGTCTCGCCGGTTCAGCCGAGGGCGGCATATTGCGCCGCGAGCGTCGCGCGCTCGTCCGCGCCGAGCGGCAGGAGCGGCGGCCGCGTCCGCGTCCAGCCGCCGTCGCCGGTCTTCAGGCCGATCATCGCCTTGATCGTCGGGATCTGAACATAGGAATTGGACAATGCCCGATAGGCCTGGATGCGCGCCTGGGCCGCCTCCACGTCGAAGGCCCGGGCAGGATCGCCCGCGTGGTCGAAGACGGTGCGCAGCGCCCCGCCGACGATGTTCGATGTCGCGGTGATGCAGCCGGCACCCCCGGCGCGCAGGAGCGGCAGCATCAGCGGGTCGGCGCCCGCAAGGACGGAAAAACCCGGAAAGCCGGCGACCAGTGCTTCCATGTTCTTGAAATCGCCCGAGGAGTCCTTGATGCCGACGACGGTGTCGGGAAAGGCGGCGATCAGCCGTGCGACGAGCGCCGGCGACAGCGCGATCCCCGAGACCTGCGGAATATGGTAGAGGACGATCTCGAGCCTGCTGTCGGCGATGCGCTCGATCACCTCCGCATAGGCGCGGAACAGCCCCTCGTCGGACACGCCCTTGTAGTAGAAGGGCGGCAGCATCACCACGCGGGTCACGCCGTTGGTGAGCGCATGACGCGTGAGGTCGACGGTCTCGGGAATGGCCGTGACGCCGGTGCCGGGCAGCAGGCGCTCCGGCGCGATGCCGGCGGCGAGCACGCCTTCGAGAAGGGCCCGCCGCTCCGCGCTCGAAAACGAGTTGGCCTCGCCGGTCGTGCCGAGCAGCGCGATGCCGTGGCAGCCCTCGTCGAGGAGTTGCCGGCAATGGGCGGTAAACAGCCCGAGATCGGGCGTCAGATCGGCATTGAGCGCGGTCGCTGCCGCGCAATAGACGCCGGCAATCCTGTGATCGGGCCTGTGATCGGGCCTGTGATCGTGCTTTTGATCGGGCATGAAGCGTTCTCCTCCGGATGCGCCGGGACGGTGACGGTGTCCGTATCCGCGCCACGAGCGGTGCGGCGACCGGAAACCGCGCCTAGGTTTTTTGACGGACGGGAGGATTTGTCAAGCTGTTAAATTCGAGAGAGGATTCGTGACCCTATCAAGATAATGAAATTAAAAGGAATTTACTCAGGATATGTTCGGATCGATGAAAAATCGCGAATTTATGTTGACATATTTACAATACTCGATCACAACTCGGTCGGCAACGATAGACCGGCGGCATGCCGGGACGGCGCGGAGGGGCGCCTGCGTTGCATTCAACCGGGAGGATCGGGATGTCTGAGACAAAGGCGGGCAATATCGCGCAGTGGTCGGGCCTTTCGCGCCGCGAGGCACTGAAGCTCGGGTTCGGCGCAGGCGTGGCGCTGACGGTGTTCGGGCTCGAAGCCCGCATCGTGCTGGCCGACGAGGGCCAGGTGCTGAAGGTCGCCAATCCGGCCTTCAACCAGGACTGGTCGCCCTTGCGCGGCGGTGGCGTGCCCTATCGCTGGAACTCGGCCTGGTGGGCCTCGCCGATGTATTTCGATGCCGAGGGCAAGATCCACCCCTATGTCTTCACCAGTTGGGAAGGCTCGGCCGACAACAGGACGTGGACCTTCAAGATCGACCCGAAGGCGGTCTTCTCCGACGGCAGCAAGATCACGGCCGAGGACGTGAAGGGCTCGTGGAACGTCGCGGCCATGCCGAACACCAAGAGCCAGCGCGCCGACCAGGTGCTGGGCAAGGTCGCCGGCTACGCCGACGTCGGCTCCGGCGCGGCCAAGGACATTGCCGGCATCGCCACGCCGGACGAGGCGACCGTCGTCGTCACCCTGTCGGAGCCCGATCCGATCTTCTTCATGCGGCTTGCCAACCACATCGCGCCGATCACCAAGGCGTCGCAGTCGCGCGGCGAGGACGGCGAGGAGGTCGCCGACTGGTACCTGCCCGACAATGGCGCGGTCTATTCCGGCCCGTTCAGGCTGACGAGCATCGATATCGACGCCGGTAAGCTGGTGTTCGAGCCGAACGAGAATTTCTTCGGGCCGAAGCCGAAGCTCGCGCGCATCGAGATCACCTCGATCGAGGACAATGTCACGGCGACCTCGTTGCTGAAATCCGGCGAGTTCAACGCCCATACGGAACTCGTCACCTCGACCATCGTCCAGGATCTCGGTGCCGAATTCGCCGCCGGCCCGCTGATCCCGACCAGCCAGCATTTCTGGTTCAACGCGGCCCGCGCGCCGATGGACGATCCGAAGGTGCGCCAGGCCCTGATCCTCGCCGTCGACCGCGACGGGCTGATGAAGGCCTCCTTCCCGGACGGTCCGCACAAGAAGGCCGACCAAGTGATCAATTCCGTCCCCGGCGCCGAGAATTCCGGCTTCGAGCCCTATCCCTACGACCCGGAGGCCGCGAAGACACTGCTCGCCGAATCGCGCTATGGCGGGCCGGAGCGGCTGCCGAAGCTGATGTTCGTCGGCATCTCCTCGCCGGCGAACGAGGCGGCGGCCCAATTCATCGCCGAGCAGTGGCGCCAGAATCTCGGCATCTCCGCCGTCGACATGAAGCCGCAGCAGGACGCCTATGCCGGGCCGGACCAGAACGCGGTGCAGATCTTCCGCGACGACGTCGGAACCCGCGTGCCCGATGCCGTCTCCTATCTCGCCGGCTCGATCGCCTCCACCTCGTCGAACGCGCAGAACAAGATGGGCGGTTACAAGAACGACAAGGTCGATGCGCTTCTGGCCGAGGCCGCGACCAAGGCCGCCGACGACCCTCAGCGCGTGGCGCTGGCGCAGGAAGCGCAAAAGCTCTTCCGCGAGGACTACGCCTTCATCCCTTGGTACGCTCAGGCCATGTCGCGCTGGGCGAGCGCCAACGTCAAGGGCATGGAGAAGAACCTCGACTGGCAGGTCGTCGCCCCCTGGGACATCGCGATCGGCTGACGCTACCGGCCGGGCACGCGCCCGGCCGTTCCTGAACGCGCAGCGGATCGCGCGCCGTCCTGGATGCGCGGCGCTCGCAAGGGGACGGGCGATGCGGCGCCGCCCGTCCCCGCAGCCCTCGCGTCGCTGCCGCAAGTGATCTTTGGAGACCGGTGGGCGGCGCGCGCGAATGCAGGCTCCACGGGACAAGCGGACGGATGCCCATGCTGCGTTATGTCGCCACGCGCTTCGTGGTCTGGATCCCCTCGGTGCTTTTGGTGATGCTCGGCGTCTACGCGCTCGCCTATTACGGCGCCGGCGACCCGATCAAGCTGATCTTCCTGCGCGCGCCCGGCGACGTCGCCTACAATCCCGAGCGCATCGAGGCGATCCGCGACAGCGCCGGGCTCAACCGGCCCTTTCTCGTCCAGTTCGCCTCCTATATCTGGAACCTCGTTCACGGCAATTTCGGCAATTCGCTGTCTTCCGGCCGTTCGGTCTGGGCGATGGTCAAGGCGGCGGCGCCCGTCTCCTTCAAGCTGGCGCTCTGCTCCGTGCTGCTGACCGCGCTCGTCGCCATCCCGCTCGGGCTGATCGCGGCGCTTAACCAGAACCGCCGGCTCGACTACGTGATCCTCGGCTCGGCGCTGTTCCTCTGGGCGATCCCGGCCTATGTCGCCGGGCCGCTCCTGATGGTGCTGCTGATCGTTTTGCTGCCGGGGTCGAACGTGCCGTATGGCTGGGGCGGCGTCTTCGACATGCGCATCCTGCTGCCGCTCGTCGTGCTCTCCTTCCAGCCGGTCGCGCTGATCGTGCGCCAGACGCGCGCCGCCGTCATCGAGGTGCTCTCGGAGGATTTCGTCCGCACGGCCCGCGCCAAGGGCGTGCCGGAGACGATGGTGGCGCTGCGCCATATCCTGCGGCCGGTGCTCACCCCCGTCGTCACCCAGCTCGGCCTGATCATGATCACCATCGTCAACGGCGCGATCTTCGTCGAGCTCGTCTTCGGCCTGCCCGGCCTCGGGCGGCTGACGGTGCAGGCGCTGATCAACAACGACTATCCGGTGATCCTGGCGATCACGCTGATCGGCTCCTTTCTGGTGATGGCGTCGAACCTTCTGGTCGACGTCCTCTATCCGCTGCTCGATCCGCGCGCCAACGATACGAGAAGGAGCCGGTAGGCCATGGCCCTCATTCCCTCTGCTCCCGCCGTCATCGACGACGAACCGCCCGTCAGCCTCTGGCGCGACGCCTGGTACCGGCTGAGGCGCAATCGCCTCGCGGTCTTCGGCCTTTCCATCGTGGCGCTCCTGCTGTTCACCGCGATCTTCGGCCCGGCGCTGACGCCCTACGACTTCCTCGGCCAGAACCTCGACCTGCGCAATGCGGCGCCCTCGCTCGCCCATCCCTTCGGCACCGACGATCTCGGCCGCGACGTCTTCAGCCGGGTGGTCTACGGCACGCGCACCGCCTTCCTCGTCGCCGTCGTCGTCACCGCGATCGCGGTTGTCATCGGCGTGGCGCTCGGTGCCGCCGCCGGCTTCTTCGGCGGCATGCTCGACCGCACCGTCATGTGGCTGACCGACATGACCATGTCGATCCCGAACCTGCTGCTCGTCGTCGTCATCAACGCCTCGCTGAAGACGCCGATCGCCGCATGGATGGAAAGCCGCTATCTCGAAACCCTCAACCCCTTCTACCGCGAGACGGTTTGGATCGATTTCCTGCTCGTCTTCGGCTCGATGGCGCTGATCTCCTGGCCGCCCTATGCGCGGCTGGTGCGGGCACAGGTCCTGTCGATCCGGGCGCGGCCCTACATCACCGCGGCCCGCGCGCTCGGCCTCTCGAACCGCATCGTGCTGCTGCGCTATGTCGTGCCGAATGCGCTCGGGCCGCTGATCGTCGCCGTCAGCGCCGGCCTCGGCACCGCCATGGTGCTCGAAAGCGCCTTCAGCTTCCTCGGCGTCGGCGTCAATCCGCCGACGCCGAGCTGGGGCAACATGATCTCGGATGGCTTGCGCGTCTGGCAGCATTATCCGCACCTGCTCGCCGCCCCCGCCGCAGTCCTCGGCCTCGCCTCTGTCGCCTTCAGCTTTCTCGGCGACGGGCTCAACGACGCGCTGAACCCGAGAGGGGCGAAGTGATGACGATCCATGCGACACCGGCCGGGCGCCTTCTCGACGTCAGGGACCTCACGATCGAGATCGACACGCGCCGCGGCCCCGCCGTGATCGTCGACGGCATCGACCTCCATGTCGACCGCGGCGAGACGCTCGGCATCGTCGGCGAATCGGGCTGCGGCAAGAGCCTGACCATGCTGAGCCTGATGCGGCTCCTGCCGAACAGGATCAAGGTGGCGAAGGGCAGCGCCCGCTTCGCCGGCCGCGACCTGCAGACCATGTCGAACGCGGAGCTGCGGAAGGTTCGCGGCGGCGATGTCGGCTTCGTCTTCCAGGATCCGATGACCTCGCTCAACCCGGTGATGAGGATCGGCGCGCAGCTTGCCGAGCCGCTGCGCTATCACCGCGGCCTGTCGAAACAGGAGGCGCGCAAACGCGCCGGCGAACTCCTGCGCCTCGTCGGCATTCCCGGTGCCGAGGAGCGGCTCGACGCCTATCCGCACGAGCTCTCCGGCGGCATGCGCCAGCGGGTGATGATTGCGATCGGGCTTGCCTGCGATCCGCAACTCCTGATCGCCGACGAGCCGACCACGGCGCTCGACGTCACCATCCAGGCGCAGATCGTCGAACTGGTGAAATCCTTGCGCGACAGGCTCGGCATGTCGGTGGTCTGGATTACCCATGACCTCGCGCTGATCGCCGGCCTCGCCGACCGGGTCAACGTGCTCTACGCCGGAACCGTGGTGGAAGACGCGCCGGTCGACGCGCTGTTTTCCGCGCCCGCCCATCCTTACACGCGCGGCCTGCTCGCCTCGATCCCGAAACTGTCCGACAGCCGCGTCGATCGGCTCGCCTCGATCGGCGGCACGCCGCCGGAACCGGGGCGCCGGCCGCAGGGCTGTCCCTTCGCGCCGCGCTGCCCGCTTGCCGAGCCGGTCTGCCACGAGCGGGTGCCGCGGCTCGAACCCTTAGCCGGCGCCCATCGCGTCGCCTGTTTCGTCGCGCACCGGCAGAAGGAAGCCGCATGATGGACGCCGGGCCGCTGCTGCGCATCGAGAACCTCGTCAAGCATTTCCATGTCCGCCTCGGCGCCTTCGGCGAGCGGCTCGCGACGGTGCACGCCCTCGACGACGTCAACTTCGACATCATCGAGGGTGAGACCCTGAGCCTCGTCGGCGAGAGCGGCTGCGGCAAGTCGACCACCGGCTTCACGCTGCTCAACCTGCACCGGGCGACCTCCGGCAAGGTGATCTACCAGGGCAGGGACATCGCCGGTCTCGACGACCGCGCCATGCGGCCCTACCGCCGCCAGTTGCAGATCGTTTTCCAGGATCCCTATTCGACGCTCAATCCGCGCATGACGGTCGGCGAGGCGATCGCCGAACCCATCCTGTTCCACGCGCTGGCGACGAAGCGCGACGTCCGGGAGAAGGCGGCGGCGCTGCTCGGCGATGTCGGCCTGCCGCCGCGCTTTGCCGCGCGCTATCCGCACGAGCTTTCCGGCGGCCAGCGCCAGCGTGTCGCGATTGCAAGGGCGCTGGCCTGCCAGCCGAAATTCATCGTCTGCGACGAGGCGATCTCGGCGCTCGACGTCTCCGTGCAGGCCCAGATCATCAATCTCCTCATCGATCTTCAGGCGAAATACGGCCTTACCTATCTCTTCATCGCCCATGACCTCGCCGTGGTGCGCCACATCAGCGACCGCGTCGGCGTGATGTATCTCGGCCGCCTCGCCGAACTCGCCCCGCGCGAACAGCTGTTCGAGGCGCCGCTCCATCCCTATACCAAGGCGCTGCTCTCCGCCGTGCCGGAGGCCGATCCGGCCCATGAACGCCAGCGCCGGCGCCAGGTGCTTCGGGGCGACGTGCCGAGCCCGCTGTCGCCGCCGTCCGGCTGCCGCTTCCACACGCGCTGCCCGCTCGCCATGGAGGTCTGCCGCACCGTCGTGCCGGAGTGGCGCGCGGCCCGTCCCGGCCATCACGTCGCCTGCCACGCCGTCACGGACGGGACCGCATGAGCCTCGCCGTCGCCATCGTCGCCGACGACCTGACCGGCGCGCTCGATACGGCGACGCCCTTTGCCGATGCCGGTCTTTCGGTGGCCGTCGCGATCGGGCCGCAGGCCCTGGGCGAAGCGATGGCGCGGCGGCCGGACGTCGTCGCGGTCAATACCGCCTCGCGCGCCCTTTCCCCGGAGGCGGCCGCACGCTGCGTCGCCGCGGTGGCAGAGACGTTGCGGGCGGCGGCGCCGGCGCTCCTGATGAAGAAGATCGATTCGCGGCTCAAGGGCAATGTCGCGTCGGAAAGCGTCGCCCTGGCAACCGCCTTCGACTGCGGCCGCATCCTCGTCGCCCCGGCCGTCCCCGACCAGTGCCGCGCGACGCGGGGCGGCGCGGTGATCGGCCACGGCGTGCCGTCGCCCTT
The DNA here is from genome assembly GCF_041928815.1 of Ensifer soli. Taxonomy (NCBI): domain Bacteria; kingdom Pseudomonadati; phylum Pseudomonadota; class Alphaproteobacteria; order Hyphomicrobiales; family Rhizobiaceae; genus Ensifer; species Ensifer soli. Next base: position 158,198 of record NZ_JBHFEI010000010.1, read on the forward strand.
GCCGATCGCGCCGCTCTTTGCAGGCTATGGTGGTAAGCTTCACGTTGCCGACGCCGGCAGCGATGCCGATCTCGATGCGCTCGTCGCCGCGACAGACTGGGCCGGCACGCTGGCGGTCGGCGCGCGCGGTCTCGGCTGCGCGCTCGCCCGCCGTGTCGCGGCGGGGCGGACGCCGGGCCCGCGACGGCTGTTCCGTCCGTCCGCCGCGACGCTCTTCGCCTTCGGATCGCGCGATCCGATCACCGCGCGGCAGATCGACCGGTTGCTGGAGGTCCGGGGTTCGGTGACCCTCGTCGATGCGGTAAACGGCCATCTCGGCGCGGCCCTGCCTGAAGCTCTGCCCGCCATCCTGCGCTGCACCGGGGCGCTGGACGAACCGGCCGGACGCGTCGCCTCGCGCTTTGCCATCGGCGTGGCGCGGATGGCGCGGCTGACGGCGCCGGACATGCTGATGATGGGCGGCGGCGATACAGCGCTCGCCATTCTCGACGAGATCGGCGCCCGTGTTCTGGTCCCGGAGGGCGAGGTCGCCCCGGGCATGCCCTGGTTCACGCTGTCGGACGCGAAGGGCCGGAGATTTGCCTGCGGGGTCAAGTCGGGGGGCTTCGGCCACGCCGATTCTCTGCTACATCTCGTGGCGGAAGAGGCGGGCCTGCCGGAGCCCGCACGCATGCGGAGAGACGACCATGGATGACGCCGCCGGTGACACGGGCGCCGATCGCGGCGAGGCCAGGCGCAAGGCAGCGGCGCGGCCGCCGGCGGAGGGGCACGAAAAGCCGCGCCCCGCCAAGCTCGTCGACCGTGTGTTCGACCAGTTGATCGAGCGGATCCGTTCCGGCAACTATGCGCCGGATTCGCGCCTGCCGGGGGAGCACGAGCTCGCCGCCATGCTCGGCGTCTCGCGGCCGGTCGTGCGCGATGCGCTGGCCCGCCTGCGCGACCAGGGCCTCGTCTATGCGCGTCAGGGTGCGGGAACCTTCGTCGCCGCCGCCGCGACGCCTGCCTCCCACCTCGCCTATTCGCCGGTGAAGACCATCGCGGACATCCAGCGCTGCTACGAGTTCCGCCTGACGATCGAGCCGGCCGCGGCTTTTTTCGCCGCAACGCGGCGCGACGAGGCGGCGTTACAGAAGATCGCGGCCGCGCTGGCCGACCTGCGCGAGGCGACCAGCCATCAGCTGCACCGCACCGACGCCGACTTCGTCTTTCACCGGGCGGTCACCGAGGCGGCCAACAACCATTACTACACCGCCTCGATCGAGGCGCTGAAGCCGCACATCGCCGTCGGCATGCATCTGCACGGCCTGTCGCTGATGGGCCCGCGCCAGATGCTGGAAAGCGTCTACGAGGAACACGCCGCCATCCACCGCGCCATCGCCGAGGGCCGGCCGGACCTTGCCCGCGACCGCATGCGCCAGCATCTCGAAGGCTCCCGCGACCGTCTCTTCGAGGGCCGGGTGCTCGATCTTTCCTTCTGAGGCGCATGGAGAGGCATCGAAAGGCAGGATGGACAGGCCCGGAGAACGCCCTGACGCGTGCGTCCGTCCCGCCGTGCCGTGTGACGATGCGTCCGGATCGCGCGAGGTTTCAGCGGAGGGTTTCAACCTCATGACAGAGGAGATGCCCCTGCGTGCGGGCATCCACTCCGGGCGTCGAGGCCGATGTGTTCGTCTGCCCTTATGTGCGATCGTCGTCGGGGTTGCCCTGTCATCACCGGCCCTTTGATGCGCCCTTCATCCGAGGAGACGCAGGGATCGCCCGGATGCCCGGACCAGACGCGCGAAAACCATCTGGAAATCACCACACCAATACCCGCCGGCCGGCCAGGAACCCGGCAAGGACGACCACGGCGATGCCGATCGCATACCATGTGACCACGAACAGCGGGCTGTCGTCCGGGCAGTGCCAGGCGTAGACCGCGGCGGCGATGGTGCCGGCGGCAAGGCCCGCGGCGGCGCCCGCGCTGCCGGGATCTTCCGGCGCGCCGTGGCGCAGGGCGGCGAGCAATGCGACCAGCGGCGCGAGGGCCAGAACCGGGACGAAGACGACGCAGAAGGCCGCGTGCAGGCCGAGCCAGCGCGCCTTCCATTCCGCGGCCGGAACGGCGATCATCTCGAGGATCACCGCGAGGGCCAGAACGGCGGCTGGGACCGCCAGCATGGCAAGATCCCTGCCGGGCGTGGTTCCGGGACGGCCGATGCGGATGGCGAGGCGGGCGGACAGAACCGCCAGAAGCAGGGTCGCGCCGATCTTGACCATGACGCGCGCCGTCTCGAAGACGGTGACGAGATCGTGACGCAGGCCCACGGTAACCACCAGGAGCATGACGGAGACCGCGGCGCCGGCGACGAGGGCGACCATCATCACCCGGCCGAACCGCAGACGCACGGGCGCGTCCTGCGCAAGCATCCTGATCAGTTCATCCGTCTTCACGCATCTCACTCCGGTAGAGGGTGGCAAGGGATTTCAGCGCCCGGTGCAGGGCGACGCGGACGGCGCCCTCGCTCATGTTCAGCCGCGCCGCCGTCTCGCCGATGCCGGCGCCGGCGATCGAGATCGAGCGCACGATGTCGCGCTGGGGATCCTTCAGCCGGTCGATCAGCCGCTCCGCATCGGCACGGTCGAGAAAGTCGTCGGTGCCGCGGTCGGCGGAAAGCGTCTCCATCACGTCCTCGATCGGTACCGTCGTCGCCCGGCCGCGGCGGCGCAGGCTGTCGATCAGCTTGTTGCGCACGATCGTGGAAAGCCATGGTCCGATCGGCCGCGCGCTGTCCCAGGTCCCGCGCTTCAGATGCACGGCGAGCAGCACCTCCTGTACGATATCCTCCGCCTCGCTTGCCGGCGCGCCCAGAGCGGCGCATCGGCGGCGCGCCATTGCCCGCAGGGGCGGCGTCACCGCCTCCAGAAAACGATGATAGGCCCGGACGTCGCCCGCCATCGCGGCGCGCATCCAGACGGCCCAGTCCCGTTCGCGAAGCCTCGCATCGTCGTGCATTCACCCGTCCTACGCAGCGGCGCATCGCTTTGTTACCACCGGGATGCGATTTTACAATCGCCGGAGCGGCGTCGAAAAAAATTGGCCGCGCCTGTAACAGCCAGCCGCGCCGCCGCGTAGTCGAAGGTGCAGGCCGAGAACGGTCTGCCGCCAAAGGAGATCACCCCATGAAGACCACCATTGCCACGCTGGCGCTTGCCGGCGCGCTCGCCTCTGCGCTCACCACCCTTGCGACGACCGCGTCGGCCGAGGAGGGCAAGGAGAAGTGCTACGGCATCGCGCTGAAGGGCCAGAACGACTGCGCTGCCGGCAAGCACGACTGCGCCGGCAAGCAGGAGACGGATTTCGACAGGGGTTCGTTCAAGCTCGTGCCGACGGGCACCTGCATGACGATGAAATCCCCCGACGGCGGCACGGGCTCGCTGATGCCGGCCTGAGCCGCATCCACCCATCGCCCCTATCAAGGAGACACCAGGATGAACACGCTTTCTGCCGCACTTGCCGCCTCACTCGCCACGGCGCTGACGCTCGCCGCCTCCGCCGCCCCGACCCGCGCGGCCGAGGAGGGCAAGGAGAAATGCTACGGCATCGCGCTGAAGGGTCAGAACGATTGTGCCGCAGGCCCCGGCACCACCTGCGCCGGCACGTCGAAGGTCGATTACCAGAAGAATGCCTGGAAGCTGGTCCCCGCCGGCACCTGCGAGGCCATGGCGACACCGGACGGCCATGGCTCGCTGATGCAGGGTACGGCGCCGGCCTGACCCGCCACTGCCGACATGATGGCACGCGGCGCAATCCTTCCGCGCCGCGATGCCGCCCCGCCCTCCGGAGATCGTCCCCATGACCCTGTCGCGCCTTCCTGCAACCGCCGGCGCCGGTTTCAAGCCCGAACATTTCGACGCGATCCTCGCAGGGCCCCAACCGGTCGGTTTCTTCGAGATCCACGCGGAAAACTACATGGGCGCCGGCGGACCTCCCCATGCGCGCCTCGAGCGGCTGCGGGAGGACTATGCCCTGTCGATCCACGGCGTCGGCCTGTCGATCGGTGCGATGCAGCCCCTCGACCGCGATCATCTTGGCCGGCTGAAGCGGCTCTGCGAGCGCTACCAGCCGGAGAGCTTTTCCGAGCATCTTGCCTGGTCGAGCCATGACGGCCTCTTCCTCAACGACCTGCTGCCGCTGCCCTACACGCCGGCGACCCTTGCCCGCGTCGCCGATCACGTCGATGCGGTGCAGGAGGCGCTCGGCTGCCGCATGCTCCTCGAGAATCCCGCCACCTATCTTCTCTTCGAGGACAGCACGATCGAGGAAACCGCGTTCCTCGCGGAGATCGCACGGCGCACCGGCTGCGGCCTGCTTCTCGATCTCAACAATGTCTTCGTCGCCGCCACCAACCACAACATCGACCCTGAGGCCTATCTCGCCCGCTTTCCGGTGGCCCGGGTCGGCGAGGTCCATCTGAGCGGACATTCGCAGACCAGCGACGAACACGGCGCGCCGCTGCTGATCGACAGCCACGATACACCGGTCAAGGATCCGGTTTGGCGCCTCTACGAGACGCTGATCGGACGCACCGGTCCGCTGGCGACGCTGATCGAATGGGACAACGACGTGCCGGACTGGCCGGTGCTGGCTGCGGAAGCCGCCGCCGCCGGGGCGGTTCTCGCCCGTGCGGCGGCGAAGACGGCAGCCTGAGGCGGGATCATGTCGACCTCATTCCAGACCGCCTTCGTCGCTGCGCTGCGGGATCCGGCCCTGCCGCCTCCCGCCGGGCTTGCCGCCTGGAACGGCGCCCGTCCCGACCGGCGCTTCCGGGTCTATCGCGACAATACCGCGATCGGCCTCGCCGGCGCACTGGCCTCGCGTTTTCCGGCAACGGAGCGCATCGTCGGTACCGACTTCTTCGCGGCACTCGCCGCGGCCTATGTGTCGCGCCATCCGCCGCGCTCGCCGCTGCTGCTCGCCTATGGTGACGATTTCGGCGATTTCATCGCAGGCTTTTCCCCCGCGGCGGACCTGCCCTATCTCGCCGATGTGGCCCGGCTCGAGGCGGCACGCGGCCGGGCGTACCATGCGGAGGATGCGGCGCCGCTGCGGCCCGCGGCCCTTGCCGGCGTCGCGGCCGAGCGGATCGGTGCGCTGGTCTTCGTGCCGCATCCGTCGCTCTCCGTCCTGCCCTCGCCCTATCCGGTCGTCACGATCTGGGCGATGAACGGCGGCGACCGCGCGCCTGCCCCGGTCGATTTCCGGCAGAGCGAGGACGCGCTGGTCGTGCGTCCGGACATGCAGGTCGAGGTCCGCCGCCTGCCACCCGGCGGTCGCGCCTTCCTCGCTGCCCTTGCCGGGGGGCGTACCCTCGCCGACGCGGCCGAGGCGGGCCTTGACGTCTGTGCCGGCTTCGATCTGGCGGCCAATCTCGCCGGCCTCCTGCAAGCCGGCGCCTTTACCGCATTTAGAGCATTTCCAGCCGAAGCGTGATCGCTTCGGCGTCGGACAATGCTGTAAAAACAAGAGCATAGAGCGTTGAAGGTGATCACAAGATAACCAGAAATGCTCTAGATAATTGGGAGACCGTCATGCCTGCACCCGCATCCACCCCCGAAGCCGACATCCTGGTGCGGCCCCTCATCGCCGGCCTGCACCTCTTCCGGCGCATTCCGCTGGATCTCGTGGCGCTCGTCGCGCGCCTGTCGATCGCCGGGGTCTTCTGGCAGTCGGGGCAGACCAAGGTGGAGGGCTGGCACGTGACCGACAACGCCCTCTATCTCTTTGAAAACGAATACCGGCTGCCGCTGGTCGATCCGTGGATTGCCGTGCATCTCGCCGCGCTCGCCGAGCATCTCTTTCCCGTCCTGCTGGTCATCGGCCTTGCCAGCCGGCTTTCGGCCTTCGCGCTCCTTCTGATGACGCTCGTCATCGAAATCTTCGTCTATCCGGCCGCCTGGCCGACCCATGGCACCTGGGCGGTCTGCCTGCTTCTGGTCATGATCCACGGTCCCGGCCGCCTCTCGCTCGATCGCATCCTTTCACGCTCCCGGCGCGACGGCCGGGGGTGAGGACGCGTTGCGGCGCCGGGTCAAGCGAAGGGCGCAAGGCTGTTTCGTCCATCGCGTTTTCCCTGCCGCTGCCTCCTCTGCTATAAGACCCGGTCATCCGAAGGACCCTCGCGGGATGGGCCGTGAAACTTGTCCGTGCGGATGCGGACCGATGGAGCAGGGGAGATGGGATCATGTTGCTGCGATATTGTGCCGGCGCTTTCTTTGTCGCGTCGCTGACGGCCGCGGATGCGGTCGCGCAACAGGCCTCGGATCTGGTGGCGCCCGAGCGGGCGGGGATCGTGGCGGCGGCGAAGCGCACCGAGGCGCAACGCTTCATGGTCGCGGCCGCCCATCCGCTGGCGGCGGAGGCGGGCCGGGATATCCTTGCGCGGGGCGGCAATGCCGTCGACGCGATGGTCGCCGTTCAGGCCGTGCTCGGTCTGGTGGAGCCGCAGAGTTCCGGCCTCGGCGGCGGTGCTTTCGTCGTTCATTATGACGCCGCGACCGGCAGGCTGACCACGTTCGACGGGCGCGAGACGGCGCCGGGCGCGGCGACGCCGAAGCTTTTCCTCGACGCGACCGGCCAGCCGCTCGCCTTCATGGAGGCCGTCGTCGGCGGGCGCTCCGTCGGCACGCCGGGCACAGTGCGCCTCCTGCACGAGGTGCAGCAGCGCCATGGGAAAGCGGAATGGGCCGGCCTGTTCGGCCGGGCGATCATGCTGGCGACGGCGGGATTTCCGGTCTCGCCGCGCCTTGCCGGCGCCATCGCGCTTGAAGCCGGCGGCCTGAAGAGGGATGCGGCGGCCCGCGCCTATTTCTATGACGGTTCCGGTGCCCCGCTCAAGGCCGGCACCATCCTGCGCAACCCGGCCTATGCCGAGACACTCGACGCCATCGCCAGAGGCGGCGCCGACGCATTCTATCGCGGACCGATCGCCGCGGCGATCGTCGATGCGGTTCGCAACGCCGGCAATCCCGGCGTCCTCTCGCTGGCCGATCTCGAAACCTACCGCATCGTCGAGCGGGAGCCGGTGTGCTTTCCTTACCGCGCCTTCGACGTCTGCGGGATGGGGCCGCCGTCCTCCGGCGCCATTGCCATCGGCCAGATCCTCGGCATGGCGGAGAATTTCGACCTCAAGGGCCTCGGCCCGACGGCGGCGGAAAGCTGGCGGATCATCGGCGACGCGCAGCGCCTCGCCTTCGCCGATCGCGAACGCTACGTCGCCGATACGGATTTCGTGCCCCTACCGGTCAAGGGCCTCATGGACAAGGCCTATCTCGGCGAGCGGGCGAGACAGCTCGACGGCGACCGGGCGCTCGGCCCCGACGCGGTCAAGGCCGGCACGCCGGAATGGGACCATGCGCTCCTGTTCGGCCGCGATGGCGCGCTCGAGATGCCGTCCACCAGCCACGTGTCGATCGTCGACGGAGACGGAAACGTCGTCTCGATGACGACGACGATCGAAAGCGGTTTTGGCGCGCGGCTGATGACCGGGGGCTTCCTGCTGAACAACGAACTGACCGATTTCTCCTTCAGAACCCATGATGCCGGGCTGCCGGTCGCCAACCGGGTCGAGCCGGGCAAGCGCCCGCGCTCCTCGATGGCGCCGACCATCGTCATGAAGAACGGCACGCCGCGGCTCGTCCTCGGCTCGCCGGGCGGCAGCCAGATCATCGGCTATGTCGCGCAGGCGCTGATCGGCTATATCGACTGGGCCATGCCGGTGGAGGCGATCGTCGCCGCGCCGCATCTGATCAATCGCTTCGGTCCCTACGACATCGAGGCGGGCACGGCCGCCGAACGGCTGAGGGCGCCGCTCGAAGCGCTCGGCTATATGGTCAAGGCAACGGAGATGAATTCCGGCCTGCACGCCATAGAGATCACGCAGTCCGGCCTTGCCGGCAGCGCCGATCCCCGTCGCGAAGGCGTCGCGCTCGGCGACTGAAGCGGCGAGCATCGACGGGCACCGACACGGCTGACGACAGGTCCCGGTGTCGTGCCTGGGCTGCAGCTGACGGGATCTCCATCACGATGCCGCTCCCGGACCGGATGCATCCGCGCCCTCTGACGACATGCCGCCGAACATCCGGTCGCGGACGGCACGGTTTCCCCTGTCAGGCCTTGCCGCTTTCCCTTGACCGCGAAGGGCGCACGCTCTATTTAGAATTATTCTAAAAAGAGGCCGCCATGAGACTTTTCCCGTTTTCCGGCTCGCGCCGTCCGCTCGCTGCATTGAGCGGGCAGGAAATCCTTGCCCTCGCCATTTCCAGCGAGGAGGACGACGCGCGCATCTATCTGGCCTATGCGGACCATCTGCGCCGGGCGTTTCCCGCGAGCGCCCGGATCTTCGACGATATGGCCGCGGTGGAGGATACGCACCGGCGCATGCTGATCGACATGCATCGCCGGCTTTATGGCGAGCGCATCCCGCTCATTCGCCGCGAACATGTCGACGGCTTCCTCGCGCGCAAGCCGGACTGGCTCAGGGCGAACCTCACGCTGGACGCGATCCGCCGCGAGGCCGAGGCGATGGAGGCGCAGGCCGCGCGCTTCTATGCGGAGGCGGCGAAGCGGACGGAGGATGCGGAGGCGCGCCGCCTGCTCGGCGACCTCGCGCTCGCCGAGCAGGCCCATGGCGATCTTGCCTGCACATTGACCGAAACGCATCTCTCGGCGGAGGCGGCCGGCAGCGAGGATGCGACAGCCCGCCGGCAGTTCGTCCTCACTTATGTCCAGCCGGGGCTCGCCGGGCTGATGGACGGCTCCGTCTCGACGCTGGCACCGATCTTCGCAGCCGCCTTCGCGACGCAGGACACCTGGCAGACGTTTCTGATCGGCCTTTCCGCCTCGGTCGGCGCGGGGATTTCCATGGGGTTTACGGAGGCCGCCCATGACGACGGCAAGCTCTCGGGGCGCGGCTCGCCGCTGAAGCGCGGCCTTGCTTCCGGCATCATGACCGCGCTTGGCGGCCTGGGGCATGCGCTTCCCTATCTCATTCCGGATTTCTGGACGGCGACCGGCATTGCCGTGATCGTCGTCTTCGTCGAACTCTGGGCGATCGCCTTCATCCAGAACCGCTACATGGAGACCCCGTTCTTCCGCGCCGTCCTGCAGGTGGTGCTGGGCGGCGGGCTCGTCCTGGCGGCGGGCATCCTGATCGGCAGTGGCTGAAAAATCTTGTCCGGCCGGTGAAACCCATCCGCCGGACGCGCGTTAACCATGATGAAAAAACAAAAGCGCTGCATCCTTTCGAATGCAGCGCCTGTCACAGAAGGAAGACGGGGTCAGCGGCCGACGGAGCCGACCATCAGATCGGTGCCATTCTCGATGGTGACCCAGCGGCCGGTATTGAAGGATGCCTGGCGCTTGAGAAAACGGTACGGCGTGTCCGTCCAGAGCTTCACCTCGTCGTCGAGGTTGTCGAGGACATAATCGCCCTGCGCAGTGCGAAGGGTGAGGACGGCATGTCCCTCGCCGTCTGGCTTGCGCACGACGGTCATCAGCAGGTCGGCGACGGAGAAGCCCTTTTCGATGAGCTTCTTGCGCTTCAACAGGGCAAAATCCTCGCAGTCGCCTGCCTTGTCGGGATAGGCCCAGACCTCGTCACGCCCGTAGAGTTCGAGGTCGGTGATCGGCTTGACGTCGCGGTTGACGGAAGCGTTGATCTCGCGAACCATCTGCCAGCCGAATTCGGTCACGCGCGGCGGCAGCGTCGACTTCGATTTGATCGCGCACTCCGCCTTGTACTGCTGGCAGAATTCGTAGTGGCCGATCGGCTGCGATGTCACACCGCCCGTCTGCATCCAGAGCGACGGGCCGGCGAGCGCCGGAATGGCCGCGTTGGCGGAAAGGACCACAACGCCCAAGGCGCCCAGAATCCCCGAAATCCCCGAAGAAAGAGCCATGCGATGTCCCCTGGCGCGCCGGCGACATCCATGATCGCAGTCCCCTCGCGCAAATCTGCCTGTCTTGCTCGCACGACGTTCAGGTCTTCTCGCCCCGCCGCTTGTCGTTAACGAAGAATTAACGATGTTGCGGGGAGGGAGTCAATCTGCAGATCTGGGGATGTTCATGAATGGTTAATACGTGTGGTATTTTTGTAGTCGCCTTGGTTTTGCCGTGAGAATCAGCCTGCGACCATGTCGTCGAGCGCCTGGCGCAGGCGTTTGAGGTCGGCGGGGCGCGACAGCCGGTGGTCGCCGTCACGGATCAGCGTCAGGGTGACGTTGTCGGCCGGAAGATGCTCGACGAGCTTCAGCGCAAGGGCATGGGGCACGTCGGGATCGGCCATGCCCTGGAGAATATGAACCGGGCAGCCGGTCACGATCGTTCCCGTGAGCACGCGATTGTCGCGCCCGTCCTCGATGAGGGCGCGGGTGAAGACGTTCGGCTCGGGGCCATAGGGCGTCGGCTCCTCGAAAAATCCCTGTTCGGCCAGGGCGATCCGCTCGCGCTCGGTCAGCTGCGGCTCGATCAGCTCGGCGGTGAAGTCCGGCGCGGGCGCGATCAGCACCAGCCCCGCGATCCGCGCGCTCTGGCCCCGACGCCGCAGGTCCTCGATCGCCCGAAGCGCGATCCATCCCCCCATCGACGAGCCGACCAGGATCATCGGCCCGGAGACGCAGCGCTCGATCACGGCGAGGCTCTCCTCCAGCCAGCGCGAAATCGTCCCGTCGCGAAAGGCGCCCCCCGAACGGCCGTGTCCGGAATAGTCGAAACGCACGCAGCCGAGGCCGGCGTCTGCGGCATGGGCCTCGATCGCCACGGCCTTGGTGCCGGCCATGTCGGAGCGGTAGCCGCCGAGCCAGACGAGGGTCGGCCGTGCGGGATCCGGGGCGGGGAGGTGGGCGACCGCGATCTCTCGCGCCGCCTCGCCGCTGCCGACCGTGAGGCGGGAAAGGTTCGGCTTCGGGGCTGTGCTGCTCATCTTTGCTCCTGACGGGCGGTTTCCTCGATCGATTTCCTGCTAAAACAGATTCGCCGGAGCCCCGACAGATGGTGATTTCCGTGCAAAGCTGTGCTATTGATCCTATATTCGATCTCCAGCCATCACAGGGCGCCTTTGCTGCCGCCGGGCGGCAGCCCGCCCGGGGACTGCTGGAAACCGTCCGATCCGAAACAGTTCTAGGAGAACACGACCATTCGCAGACCGTTCAAAGCGGACGCTCCCGTCAAAGACGGGCCACGCTCCAACAAGGAAATCCGGGTTCCCCGGGTTCAGCTGATCGACGCCGAGGGTACCAACCAGGGCGTCGTCCCGACAGACCAGGCGCTCCGCATGGCGGAGGAAGCCGGTCTCGACCTCGTCGAAATCTCGCCGAACGCCGAGCCGCCGGTCTGCAAGATCCTCGACCTCGGGAAGCTCAAATATTCCAACCAGAAGAAGGCCGCCGAGGCCCGCAAGAAGCAGAAGGTCATCGAGATCAAGGAGATCAAGATGCGCCCGAACATCGACACCCACGACTACGAGGTGAAGATGAAGGCGATGAACCGCTTCTTCGACGAAGGCGACAAGGTGAAGGTGACGCTGAAGTTCCGCGGCCGCGAGATGGCCCACCAGGAACTCGGCCTGAAACTGCTGCTGCAGGTCAAGGAAGACACGACCGCGATTGCCAAGGTCGAGGCCGAGCCGAAGCTCGAAGGCCGGCAGATGATGATGGTGCTCGCGCCGAAGTGACGCGAGCCCTGTCGGCCGTCAAGGCTGACCGGCCGGCATGACGCTGGCTCTTAACCTCCCGGAATCCTGCGCCTGACGCGAAGGGTTCCGGATGGTGGCAGGCCCCGATGCCGCGCTGCTTGTGTGTCCTTTTGCCATGGGCGACCGAGCGGAACGACACAACAGTCGAATCAGGCGCGGGCGTTGAACCGAACGACCCTTCAGCGGCGCTGCGCACCTGAGGCCGCCCGGACGATCGCGATCGCAAGCCGTACCCGATCATCTGCGAGATCGGCTCGAAAACGGGCATCGCCGGTCTTCGGCGTATGTTCCAGGGACGAACGCCGCGCGAAGACCTCTTCGGTTCAGTGTATCCCAGCCGAGCGCGAACGGGCGACGTTTCGCCTCTCCGGGGGTCTGTGCCGCGGTCGTGCTCCCGCCTTTCTGCTGTCGGGCGCGTTCAGCGCCTCGTCGCGGAAGCCTTCCCGGTTTCGCTCGAGGCCTCCTCCCAAGACATGACGGCGGCTTCACCGCGAGTTGAATTCCCGTCACCCGGTCCGCAGGCTAGCTTGACGCCGAAGGGTGAAGCGCCTCCGGCGCGCCCTGTTGCAACTGTCCGCCTCTTGCGTTTCCGGGACGGGAGTGCAGCGCGGCGCACGGCCCGGACTGCTTCAGGAGAGGAATTTCCATGCGACTTCAGCGCCTGCTTCCGCTTGTCTTCGTTGCCGTCGCGTTTCTGACCGCCGCCGCCGCTGCGAGGGAGGGGCGGCAGCCCGATGCGGCATCGCCGGGGCTTTTCGAGCTGATCCCGAAGGATGCGGTGACGGATCATGTCCTGTCCACCGATGCCGGTCCCTTGCCCTACACCGCGACCGCCGGCACGATCGATCTTTACGGGCAGGATGGCAAGGTGGGCGCCAGGCTGTTCTACACCGCCTATGTCGCGAAGGACGGCAAAGGTCGGCGGCCGCTGACCTTTGCCTTCAACGGCGGCCCCGGCGCGGCGTCCGCCTACCTCCATCTCGGCATGGCGGGGCCGCGTGTCGTGGCGCTCGGACCGGGCCGTAACGACGGCACGACGCCCGAGCTTTCCGACAATCCGGACAGCTGGCTTGCCTTCACCGATCTCGTCTTCGTCGATCCGGTCGGGGCCGGCTGGAGCCGCGCGGCCGGCAGCGACGTGGCCGCACGCTTCTACGGCGTGCGCCAGGATGCCGAGAGCCTGGCGAAGTTCATCGCGCTCTATGTCCAGGAGAACGACAGGCTCGCATCGCCGAAATACCTGCTCGGCGAAAGCTATGGCGGCTTCCGGGCGGCCAAGCTCGCCGCGGCCTTGAAGAGCCAGCAGGGCATTCTCGTCTCCGGCGTGCTGATGGTGTCGCCGATGATCGACGGCCGCTACCTTCTGAGCGCCGACGCGGATCCGCTGACCGCCGCCCTCGTGCTGCCGTCGCTGGCGGCGGCGACGCTGGAGCGCGCCGGCCGCTTCTCGCGGGAGAGGGTGGCGGAGACCGAACATTTCGCCATGACCGACTATCTCGTCGCGCTCGCCGGGGCGCCGCCCTCCGGTCCCGCAGCCGGTGCCTTTTATACGCGGGTGGCGGAGGCGACCGGCCTGCCTGTCGCTGCGGTCGCGCAGAGCCGCGGCTTTGTCGCCTCGCTCTACGCCAAGCAGGCAGCGGCGGGCGCGGTGCTCAGCCCCTACGATGCCGGCCATGCGGCGCCGGATGCCTATCCCGAGCAGACGGACGCCCGCAACGACGACCCGGTTCTCGACGGCTACACCCGTGCCTACGGTGCCGCCTTCGCCGCCTATGCCCGCAACGAACTCGGCTTCAGGACCGGCCTCACCTACACGCTGCTGAACGGCGAGGCGAACCGGCGCTGGGACTGGGGCGGCCGGCGCGCGGAAGCCGCAGCCTCCGGCGATCTGCACGACCTTTTGTCGGTCACCCCCTCCTTCCGGCTTGCCATCTTCCACGGCTACAGCGACATCCTGACCCCCTACGGCGTCAGCCGCTATATCCTCGACCATCTCCCGCAGGCGCTCGCCGAAGGCCGGGTGTCGCTGTCGCTCCATCGCGGCGGGCACATGTTCTACACCGATCCCGTCGCGCGCCGCGAGGCGGCGGACGCCGCGCGCGCGTTCTTCGCAGGCGCCGGGGCGGACTGAAGCGGGAATTCCGGGCCCTTCCCGCCGCATCAACCTCGTGCGGTCAGGTCGTGCCGCGGGAGGGCGCTTCGGCACCGACGGCGCTCTCGACAAACCTTCGCGATGTCGGACGCGAAAGGCATCTTCGACTGCCGCGGCAAGAGGGTGCATCGGCGAGAATAAGATTGCCTTCGACCGGGAACATGCTGTTTTCGTCTTCCATGTGCCCCATGAGGAAGGTTTCGTGCACCCAGCGCCTTTCCGCGACGGAAAACGCCACCCCATCGGGCGCGATGATTTCTGCGACCGCCGTATCGACCGGGATGCGCTCGACCAGCGGAATCAGCGCGGTAATGCAGAGTGGATCGATCAGTGCGCGCGTCTTCGCCCGCCTCGGATGCAGCCGCCTAGAGCAAAAGGTGCACGGGCCAGGAAAGGCTGCAGATCCGTCGCGCCCATCTAAACCCGACATCGACAGCGGATCGCAATCGAGAAAAATATCAAGGACTGTGATAATTTGGTGGAGCTAAGCGGGATCGAACCGCTGACCTCTTGCATGCCATGCAAGCGCTCTCCCAGCTGAGCTATAGCCCCATAAGGGTCCGACCAAGGCCGGTTCCGGGACCGTCGGGAGCGTCTCGTTCCCGGCGGGTGGCGGCTTATTACTTCTGCCCGATGACAATGGCAAGCCGAAACTTTCCGCAGCCTGCAATTATTTTTATCCGGCGCCGCCAAGCCCCGCGCCCGTTTCGACTTTTCCCGGGCACGGGGCTTTTTCGATATATTTAGAAACGGTTAAACCTCGTCGTCGTCGTCGTTGACGCCGATGATGCCGGTCATGTCGTCGTCGTCCTCGTCCTCGTCGGCGGCGAGGAAGGTGTCGTCATCGTCGTCGCCGGCGATCTCGACATCGTCGTCGCCGAGATCCGGCAGGTCGTCGCCGCCCGCCGCGTCGTCGTCGGCATCCTCGAGCGAGACGAGCTCGACCTCGGTGTTCTCGGTGTCGACCTCGACGACATCCTCCTCCTCGGCCTGCTTTTCCAGCACCTTCGCCGCCGAGGTTTCCTCGAAGAAGGAGAGGGGATAGGACTTGCCGGTATAGGGCGAGACGATCGGGTCCTTGTTGAGATCGTAGAACTTGCGGCCCGTTTCCGGGTCGATGCGTTTCGTGCCGAGTTCGGGTTTTGCCACTGTCGAAGCCTCATGTCAGGGTGCTGCCGCGCCCACGTCGAGCGCCGATGTCGCGAGGTGGGCCGGACTTGAAAACCAGCGAACCCCCATAATCGTCTTGCCCGCGTCTGTCAAAGCCGAACTGGCGCGCGCTTTTTCGACCGGCCGCTGATGACCGTCCGGGGAGTTTGTGTTAGGAGCCGCGCGACTGTCGGCGGGCGCCCGGCGACGCCTCCTCGCCGGAGGCGCCCGGCGTCCGGCCGATGCCGCTCTCCTGGCATGGAAGGAACCTCTCGATGTCCCACGGCGCCGCCGCCAAACCCGCCCGGGCCCGCCGCTCGGAAAACCTTTCCGGCACCGTCCGCATCCCCGGCGACAAGTCGATCTCGCACCGCTCCTTCATGTTCGGCGGGCTTGCCAGCGGCGAGACCCGGATAACCGGCCTGCTCGAGGGCGAGGACGTGATCAACACCGGGAAGGCCATGCAGGCGATGGGCGCGAAGATCCGCAAGGAGGGCGACACCTGGATCATCGACGGCGTCGGCAACGGCGCGCTGCTCGCCCCCGAAGCGCCGCTCGATTTCGGCAATGCCGGCACCGGCTGCCGGCTGACGATGGGCCTTGTCGGCGTCTATGATTTCGACGCGACCTTCGTCGGCGACGCCTCGTTGACCAAACGGCCGATGGGCCGGGTGCTCGATCCGCTGAGGCAGATGGGCGTGCAGGTGACGGCTGCGGCCGGCGACCGGCTTCCCGTCACGCTGCGCGGGCCGAAGGCGGCGAACCCGATCACCTACCGGGTGCCGATGGCCTCCGCGCAGGTAAAGTCGGCCGTGCTGCTCGCCGGGCTGAACACGCCCGGCATCACCACCGTGATCGAACCGGTGATGACGCGTGACCATACCGAGAAGATGCTCGCGGGCTTCGGCGCCAACCTCACCGTGGAAACGGAACGGGACGGAACGCGCGTCATCCGGCTCGAAGGCCAGGGCCGCCTGAAGGGCCAGACGATCGACGTGCCGGGCGACCCGTCCTCCACCGCCTTCCCGCTGGTGGCGGCGCTGATCGTGCCCGGTTCGGACGTGACCATCCTCAACGTGCTGATGAACCCGACGCGCACCGGCCTCATCCTGACGCTGCAGGAAATGGGCGCGCAGATCGAGGTCGTCAATCCGCGCCTTGCCGGCGGCGAGGACGTGGCGGACCTGCGCGTCCGGTCCTCGGCGCTGAAGGGCGTCAGCGTGCCGGAGGAGCGCGCGCCGTCGATGATCGACGAATATCCCGTGCTCGCCGTCGCCGCCGCCTTTGCCGAGGGCGAGACGGTGATGAAGGGGCTCGAGGAATTGCGGGTGAAGGAATCCGACCGGCTTTCCGCCGTCGCCGCAGGGCTGACGCTGAACGGCGTCGACTGCGACGAGGGCGAAACCTCCCTCGTCGTGCGCGGCCGCCCGGGCGGCAAGGGCCTCGGCCATGCGTCGGGCGCCGCGGTCGCCACCCATCTCGACCACCGCATCGCGATGAGCTTCCTCGTCATGGGCCTGGCGTCCGAACATCCGGTGACGGTCGACGACGCGACGATGATCGCGACGAGCTTTCCGGAATTCATGGCGATGATGACGGGGCTCGGGGCAAAGATCGAGGCGCCCTGATGTATCAGCCGGCGCATTTCCGCGAGGACGATCTTGCCACGCAGCATGCGCTGATCCGAGCCCATCCGCTCGGCCTTCTGATCTCGGCGGGCGCAGCGGGGCTGCTGGCCAATCCCGTGCCCTTCGATCTCGATGCGGAAGCCTCGGAGAAGGGCGTGCTGCGGCTGCATCTCGCCCGGGCGAACCCGCAGTGGCGGGCGATTGCCGAGGGCGCGGACACGCTTGCCGTCTTCCAGGGCGCCGACGCCTACATCACTCCCTCCTGGTACCGAACGAAACAGGAGACGGGCAAGGTGGTTCCCACCTGGAACTATGCCATCGTCCAGGTCCGCGGCACGGCGCGGGTGATCGAGGATGCGGGCTGGCTCATGGACCAGGTCAGCGCGCTCACGCGCCGGCATGAGGAACGGCGAAGCGCGCCATGGTCGCTCGACGATGCGCCGCCGGACTTTCTCCGGGCGCAGCTCAGGGGCATTGTCGGCATCGAGATCGACATTCGCCGGATCGACGGCAAATGGAAGGTAAGCCAGAACCGCCCCGCCGCCGACCGCAACGGCGTTGCCGAGGGCCTCGGGGACGGCCAGGACGACATGGCCGCGCTCGTGCGTGCCTATGGCGGGCGGGAGGGCCGGCCATGACGACCGTTTCAAGAACCAGGACCACTGCATGACCTTCATCATCGCCATCGACGGACCGGCGGCGGCCGGCAAGGGGACGCTGTCGCGCCGGATCGCCGGCGATTACGGCTTCCACCATCTCGACACGGGGCTCACCTACCGGGCCACCGCCAAGGCGCTGCTCGACGCCGGCCTGCCGCTCGACGACGAGGCGCTTGCCGCGCGGATGGCCGCGAACCTCGACCTTTCCGGCCTCGACCGCGATGTCCTGTCGCGCCACGAGATCGGCGAGGCGGCCTCGAAGGTCGCGGTCATGTCGCCGGTGCGTCGGGCGCTGGTCGAGGCGCAGCGCGCCTTCTCGCGGCGTGACCCCGGCACCGTGCTTGACGGGCGCGACATCGGCACCGTCGTCTGCCCGGACGCACCCGTCAAGCTCTACGTTACCGCCGCACCCGAGGTGCGGGCGCGGCGACGCTTTGACGAGATCGTCGGAAGGGGCGGCGAGGCGGATTTCGACGCGATCTTCAGGGACGTCCAGATCCGTGACGCGCGCGACGCGGGCCGTGCCGACAGCCCCTTGAGGCCCGCCGACGACGCGCACTTGCTCGATACGTCGGAAATGGGTATAGAGGCCGCGTTTCAAGCGGCCAGGTCGATCATCGACAGGGTCCTGGATCGCTAGAGTTTGTCAGGGATAAGTGGAATCCGGTTATCCCCAAAAGACAAATGACGACAAAAAAGCTGACGGTCTGTCTGGTTCAGAATGAACGAGACAGACCCTAGGCCCGCATCCGGGTGGCGTTTCGCCGCCTTCGGGCCGCGAGACTGCCGAAATGCCTGAGATCCCGCCCTCGCGCCGGAATGCTCCCGATGATGACGGGAGCGGGCGGGAGATCAGGTCTGTCCAACGCGAACCCCCGGCGCGCGTGCCTTCGATCAAGGCACATCAGGAGAATTCATGTCCCAAGCCAATCCCACCCGCGACGATTTCGCAGCGCTTCTGCAGGAATCCTTTGCGAGCAACGATCTCGCCGAAGGCTATGTCGCCAAGGGCATCGTCACCGCCATCGAGAAGGACGTCGCCATCGTCGATGTCGGCCTCAAGGTCGAAGGCCGCGTGCCGCTGAAGGAATTCGGCGCCAAGGCCAAGGACGGCACGCTGAAGGTCGGCGACGAAGTCGAGGTCTATGTCGAGCGCATCGAGAACGCGCTCGGCGAAGCCGTGCTGTCGCGCGAGAAGGCGCGCCGCGAGGAAAGCTGGATCCGTCTGGAAGTGAAGTTCAATGCCGGCGAACGCGTCGAAGGCGTGATCTTCAACCAGGTCAAGGGTGGCTTCACCGTCGATCTCGACGGCGCCGTCGCCTTCCTGCCGCGCTCCCAGGTCGACATCCGTCCGATCCGCGACGTGACGCCGCTGATGCACAACCCGCAGCCTTTCGAAATTCTCAAGATGGACAAGCGCCGCGGCAACATCGTCGTCTCGCGCCGCACCGTTCTTGAAGAGAGCCGCGCCGAACAGCGTTCGGAAATCGTGCAGAACCTCGAAGAAGGCCAGGTCGTCGACGGTGTCGTCAAGAACATCACCGATTACGGTGCGTTCGTCGACCTCGGCGGCATCGACGGCCTGCTGCACGTTACCGACATGGCCTGGCGCCGCGTCAACCATCCGTCGGAAATCCTGAACATCGGCCAGTCGGTCAAGGTCCAGATCATCCGCATCAACCAGGAAACCCACCGCATCTCGCTCGGCATGAAGCAGCTCGAGTCGGATCCGTGGGATGGCATCGGCACCAAGTACCCGACCGGCAAGAAGATTTCCGGTACGGTCACGAACATCACCGACTACGGTGCCTTCGTCGAGCTGGAGCCGGGCATCGAAGGCCTGATCCACATCTCGGAAATGTCCTGGACCAAGAAGAACGTCCATCCCGGCAAGATCCTGTCGACGACGCAGGATGTCGACGTGGTCGTCCTTGAAGTCGATCCCGGCAAGCGCCGCATCTCGCTCGGCCTCAAGCAGACGCTCGAGAACCCGTGGCAGGCCTTCGCGCATGGTCATCCGGCCGGCACGGAAGTGGAAGGCGAAGTCAAGAACAAGACCGAGTTCGGCCTGTTCATTGGCCTCGACGGCGATGTCGACGGCATGGTGCACCTGTCGGATCTCGACTGGAACCGTCCGGGCGAGCAGGTCATCGAGGAATACAACAAGGGCGACGTCGTCAAGGCGGTCGTTCTCGATGTGGACGTCGACAAGGAGCGCATCTCGCTCGGCATCAAGCAGCTCGGCCGCGATTCGGTCGGCGATGCGGCCGCCTCCGGCGAACTGCGCAAGAACGCCGTCGTCTCGGCCGTCGTCACCGCCGTCAACGACGGTGGCATCGAGGTGAAGCTCGTCAACCACGAGGATATCTCGTCGTTCATCCGCCGCGCCGATCTCTCGCGTGACCGCGACGAGCAGCGCCCCGAGCGTTTCTCGATCGGCCAGACGGTCGATGCCCGCGTCACCAACTTCTCGAAGAAGGATCGCAAGATCCAGCTCTCGATCAAGGCTCTGGAGATCGCGGAAGAGAAGGAAGCCGTCGCGCAGTTCGGGTCTTCCGACTCGGGCGCCTCGCTCGGCGACATCCTTGGCGCGGCTCTGAAGAACCGCAACAACGACTGAGATCGCCTGATCCGAGATATAAAAAGGCCCGCGGAGAGCGATCTCCGCGGGCCTTTTCATATGAGGCTACGGGGTCTGTGCCTGGTCGAGCCTATGCCGCGCGGATCACACGTCCATCCGCGCCAAAACGGTGGATGCTGGCCTTGTCCGGCGACGCATAGACGGTCTCGTCCTCGCCGTAGCGATGCTCGCCGAAGAGGCGCACGGTCACCAGCCCCGCCTGTTCCGTTTCCAGATAGAGGATCGTGTCGGCGCCGAGATGTTCGGCATGGGCGACCTTGCCCTTCCAGTCGCCGCTGTCGCGCGACAGGGTGATATGTTCGGGCCGGATGCCGAGCGTCTTCGCGGGATCGCCGAGGCGGGCGCCCTCGATGAAATTCATTTGCGGACTGCCGATGAAGCCGGCGACGAAGAGGTTGGCCGGGCGGTTGTAAAGCTCCATCGGCGAGCCGACCTGCTCGATCGCGCCGGCCGAGAGCACGACGATCTTGTCGGCGAGCGTCATCGCCTCGACCTGGTCATGGGTGACGTAGATCATCGTCGCCTTCAGCCGCTTGTGCAGCCGTGCGATCTCGAGGCGCGTCTGTACCCGCAAGGCCGCGTCGAGGTTCGACAGCGGCTCGTCGAACAGGAACAGCTTTGGCTCGCGCACGATGGCGCGGCCGATGGCGACGCGCTGGCGCTGGCCGCCCGAGAGTTCCGAAGGGCGACGCGCGAGATAGGGTTCCAGCGACAGCATCGCCGAAGCCTTGGCGATCTTTTCCTCGATGACGGATTTTTCGACGCCGGCCTGCTTCAGCCCGAGACCCATATTGTCCTTGACCGTCAGGTGCGGATAGAGCGCGTAGGACTGGAAGACCATAGCGATGCCGCGTTTTGCCGGCGGCACATGGGCGACCTCCTGCCCGTCGATGCTCACGCTGCCGGAGGTGGCATCCTCGAGGCCGGCGATGACGCGCAAAAGCGTGGACTTGCCGCAGCCGGACGGGCCGACGAAGATGACGAACTCGCCGTCCTTCACGTCGAGGTCGATGCCCTTCAGCACCTGATGGGGGCCGAAAGCCTTGCGGATGGCGGTGAGGTTCAGCGATCCCACGATATCGTCCTTCTCAAAGCTTGACAGGGTGGCCGCTGCGCACGCTCTCGTCGGCGGCCAGGCAGATTTTCAGCGACTGGACGGCGTCGTCCATATGGCGGGCGAGATCGATGTCCTCGCGGATCGCCTTCAGCACATAGGCCTGCTCGCGGTCGCAGAGCTGCTGGTGGCCGGGCTCGCCGTCCATCGTCCTGTCCTCGTCCGGTGTGGTGAAACGGCCGTCCGGGCCGGTCGCGGCCCGATGGATGCGGATCACCGACGTCTTCGTGTGGGTGTCGATGTCGTCGGACTTGGCGTTCGCGTCCATGACGATCGAGACGGAGCCGTTCGGCGACATCACGTCCTTCACGAAGAAGGCGGTCTCCGACATCATCGGCCCCCAGCCGGCCTCGTACCAGCCGACCGAACCGTCGTCGAAGATCACCTGCAGGTGGCCGTAATTGTACATGTCCGGGGCGATCTCATTCGACAGGCGTAGGCCCATGCCGCGCACCTCGACCGGCTTCGCATCGGTGATCTGGCACATGACGTCGACATAATGCACGCCGCAATCGACGATCGGCGGCGTCGTGTTCATCAGCGATTTGTGCGTTTCCCAGGTCGGACCGCTCGACTGCTGGTTCAGGTTCATGCGGAAGACGTAGGGGCCGCCGAGCGCGCGGGCTTCCTCGATCAGCGTGATCCAGGACGGGTGGTGGCGGAGAATATAGCCGACGACGAGCTTGCGGTTGTTCGCCCTCGCGCAGGCGACGACGCGCTCGGCATCCGCCACCGTGGTCGCGAGCGGCTTCTCGACGAAGACGTGGCAGCCTGCCTCCATCGCCATCACGGCGAAATCGGCATGGCTGTCGGAATAGGTGTTGATCGAGCAGAGCTCCGGCTTCAGTTCGGCGAGCGCTTCCGGGAAACTGGGCAGGATCTCGTAGTGCGCCAAAGCGTCCGGTAGCGTGACCCTAGAGCGATTGACGAGGCCGACGATCTCGAAATCCGGATTGGCCTCATAGGCCAGCGCATGGCTGAGCCCCATATTGCCGAGGCCGGCGACAAGGACGCGGACCCTCTTGTTGTCCAGGGAACTGTTCATTTCACGGCTCCTGCGGTGATGCCGCGGATCAGTTGCCGCGAGAAGATCATGTAGAGGACGAGGACGGGGAAGATCGCCAGCGACAGGGCGGCGAGCACCGCGTTCCAGTTGGTGACGAACTGGCCGATGAAGATCTGGGCGCCGAGGGTGACGGTCTTGGTCGCCTCGCCGGGGGCGAGGATCAGCGGGAACCAGAGGTCGTTCCAGATCGGGATCATGGTGAAGACGGCGACGGTCGCCATGGCGGGGCGCACCAGCGGCAGCACGAGGCGGGCGAAGATCGCATATTCCGACAGTCCGTCGATGCGGCCGGCATTTTTGAGGTCGTCGGAGACGGTGCGCATGAATTCGGACAGGATGAAGACGGCGAGCGGCAGGCCCTGCGCCGTGTAGACGAGGATCAGCGCCGTCAGCGTGTTGACGAGGCCGGTCGCGACCATGCCCTGCAGGATGGCGACGGTGCCGAGACGGATCGGGATCATGATGCCGAGCGCCAGATAAAGGCCCATCAGCGTGTTGCCGCGAAAGCGGTATTCGGAGAGCGCGAAGGCGGCCATGGCGCCGAAGAGCAGCACGAGCGCGATCGACACGACGGTGACGATCAGGCTGTTCTGGAAATAGCCGAGGAAATCGCCCTGCTTCAGCACCGTGACGTAACCGACGAGGTCGAAGGTCGACGGCGTCGGCAGTTGCATCGGATTGCGGAAGATGGCGTTGCGCGACTTGAACGAGTTGATGATCGTCAGGAACACCGGGAAGAGGGCGATCAGCGTATAGGCGATCAGGGCGGCGTGAACCGCGCCGGTGCGCACCATGGATCCACGGGCTTGCGACATGGCGGTCTCCCTCAGAACTGGTAGCGGCGCATGCGGCGCTGGATGACGAAGAGATAGAGCGACACGCCCGAGAGGATGATGAGGAACATCACCGCCGCGATCGTCGCGCCCATCGAGCGGTCGCCGAGCTGGAGCTGGAAGCCGAAGAAGGTGCGGTAGAGCAGCGTGCCGAGGATGTCGGTCGAGCCGTCGGGGCCGGCAAGCGCCCCTTGAACGGTGTAGACCAGATCGAAGGCGTTGAAATTGCCGACGAAGGTGAGGATCGAGATGATGCCGATCGAGGGCAGGATCAGCGGCAGCTTGATCTTCCAGAACTGGCTCCAGCCGGTGACGCCGTCGCATTCGGCCGCCTCGATCACCTCGTCGGGGATATTGAGCAGCGCCGCGTAGATGAGCATCATCGGGATTCCGACATATTGCCAGACCGAGATCAGCGACACGGTGACGAGCGCCGATCCCGGCTTGCCGAGCCAGGGCGAAAACAGCGATTTCAGCCCGACGAGATCGAGGAGGTACGGCGAGACGCCCCAGATCGGCGAGAGGATCAGCTTCCAGATGAAGCCGACGATGACGAAGGAGAGCAGCGTCGGCAGGAAGATCGCCGTGCGGTAGAAGGCGGAGAAACGCAGCTTCGGGATCGACAGCATGGCGGCGAGCGCGATGCCGATCGGATTCTGTACGAGCATATGGATGACGAAGAAGATGCAGTTGTTGCGAAGCGCGTTCCAGAAGTCGGCCGACCAGCGCGGCGCGCCGAAGAGGGTGGCGAAATTGGCGAACCCGACGAAGGTCAGCTCGCCATCGACGGTGTTGTAGAACGACTGCCGGAGCGTCTCGATCAGCGGCAGGATCATCACCGCCGTGTACACGAAGACGGCCGGCGCGAGGAACACGACGATATGCCAGCGGAAGGGGCGCCTGATAGCAGTGGCAGCGGGTTCGGTGACGCTCATCATCTATTTCCGTTGTTTGGTTTGCGCCGCTCACGTGTCATCGCTGGACACTGTTATATGAAGACCAATATTTTCTTCAGCCAATTTCCTTATAATGTCACATCCCAGATCCATCTCGATCGATTTACCCGGATCAACAAATGTATGAATCAATAAAAAAGCAGAATCTAAGTTTTTTATTTCAGAAATCCGTCTGTATTTTAACCCAGCCTGAGAAAATATACTATCGATTAGCTCATTCACATCCCCACTGTTCAGCGACGATCTGAATGTCCACATACCTGTCTTTTTGGGACCGAACTGTTGCCCCCGCTTCGAAACGACGATCTCACCGGCTTTCCAGGAATCGCTCGGCGTCGTGCCAAGCACGTCGGTCACTTGCGATGGATCCAGATCATCGCCGAAGAAAAAGAGGGACGCCGAACCAATGAGGTCTTCCATACGCTTTTTCTTTCGCGACGAATGCTTCAACGCCAGCGAGATCCGAGCAGCCCATCACTGCATGCCGGTCACCAGCTTTTGCGTTGACCCCGGCCGAAGCATGCCAGGGCTCTGCGGTTTTTCCGCAGAGCCCATATGCACTCACTTCGCCGGCTTGTACCAGCTGTCGAGGCCCTTCTGCAGCTTCTCGGCTGCCACTTCCGGCGTGTCGGTGCCGTTGATGACGTTGGCCGATTCGACCCAGGTCTCGTTTTCGAGGTTCGGCGTGCCGCGCGACAGGATCTGGTAGGTCGAGCGGATGGTCGGCTTGCACTTCTCGCGCCAGGAGACGAATTCCTGCGCCAGCGGGTCCGACATCTTCACCGCCGTCGAATTGAGGCTGAAGAAGCCCGGCAGCGCATTGGCATAGATGTCGGCGAATTCCGGCGAGGCGACCCAGGTGAGGAAGGTCTTGGCCGCGTCCGCATTCGGGCTCTTGGCGTTGAGGCCGATGCCGATGTCGTTGTGGTCGGAGATATAGCAGGTGT
This sequence comes from Ensifer soli, assembly GCF_041928815.1. Lineage (NCBI taxonomy): Bacteria > Pseudomonadati > Pseudomonadota > Alphaproteobacteria > Hyphomicrobiales > Rhizobiaceae > Ensifer > Ensifer soli. The sequence goes on from NZ_JBHFEI010000010.1 coordinate 183,075, forward strand.
CGCCGGCCGTCTTCACCGGCGGCGGGAAGGCGCCCATCTTGAACTGGGCCTGCGTGTTGAAGCCGGAGATTTCCCAGGAGCCGGCCGGGTAGATCGCAGCGCGGCCCAGGGTGAAGAGGTTCTGGCTGTCCGGGTAGGTCTGGGCTTCAAATCCGTCGCCGAGATAGTCCTTCCACTTGGCGAGCACCTTATAGGGCTCGACCCAGTCGGCGTCGGTCAGCTTCTGCTCGCCCTTGATCAGCGCCAGGCGGCCGTCCTCGCCCTTCCAGTAGGTCGGGCCGATGTTCTGGTAGCCCATGGTCGCGGCTTCCCAGAGGTCCTTCGTGCCCATGGCAAGCGGGATGTAATTGCCGTCGGCCTTGATCTTGTCGAGGGCTGCGAAGAACTCCGCTTCGGTCGTCGGCACGGTGATGCCGAGCTGGTCGAAGGCGTCCTTGTTGTAGATGAAGCCGTGGATGACCGACGCCATCGGCACGCAGAAGGTCGCGGAACCGTCGTCGGTGGTCCAGGCGGACTTGGCGACCGGGGAAAAGTTTTCCATGCCGGCAAGGCCGGTGAGGTCGGCGAGGTGTTTCTTGTTGTAGAGTTCCAGCGACGCGTCGAACGGGCGGCAGGTGATCAGGTCGCCGGCCGAGCCCGCGTCGAGCTTAGCGTTCAGCGCGGCGTTATATTCCGTCGGCGCGGAGGGCGAGAAGACCACCTTGATGTCGGGGTTCTTCGCCTCGAAGGCGGGGATCAGCTTCTCCTGCCAGATGGCGAGGTCGTCATTGCGCCAGCTTTCGATGGTCAGCGTCGTCTCGGCGCAGGCCATCCCGGCCGTGGCGAGCATGCTCGAAGCGAGCAGGAGCGCCTTCACTGCGGTGCGGGTCATGTCGTTCTCCCTTTTATCGGCGCCTGCCGGCGCACCTTGAACCCAAGATCGTCCTGTCGTCAGCGCCGCGCCGTACGGGCCGGCGCCACTGCCTCCAGCGCGCGGCGGAGATTCTGCCCGGCCGCGTCGAGGATCTTTTTGGCCTTTGTCGCATCGCCGGCCCCGGCGGCGATCAGCACGGCGAGCTTCACCGAGCCGGAGGCGGCGGCGAGATGGCGCTGCGCCTCGTCCCGCGTCACGCCGGCGATGTCGCCGACGATGCGCGCGGCGCGTCCGTGAAGCTTGCTGTTGTCGGCCCTCAGATTGACCATGTGGCCGTCATGCACATGGCCGAGCCGGATGCCGGCCATGGTGGACAGCATGTTGAGCGCGATCTTCTGCGCCGTGCCCGCGCCCATCCGCGTCGAGCCGGACACGACCTCGGGCGGCGTGTCGAGAAGGATCGCGACATCGGCGCCGTCGAAAAGGCGGGCACCCCGATTGTTGGCGATGGCGACGATGCGGGCCCCGGCGACACGGGCAGCGTCCGCGGCCGCCAGCGCATAGGGCGTTGCCCCGCTTGCAGACACCGAAATCAGCACGTCGCCCGCGCCGATCCCGGCCGTCGCGACGTCGCGCGCGGCGCGGTCTGCGTCGTCCTCGAAACCGCCGGCGAGATCCACCAGGCTTTCCGCCCCGCCGGCGAGCAGGATGACGACCTCGCCCCCCGTCAGGCCGTAGGTGCCGGGAAGCTCGAGCGCGTCGGCCATCGCCATCAGGCCGGAACTGCCAGCGCCGGCATAGGCGAGACGTCCGCCCCGCGACAGGGCCTCGGCCACCATGTGCGCCGCCGCGCCGATCGGGCCGATCGCCGCCTCGACCGCCCGCGCCGCCGCGATCTGGCCATTGAAGAGAAGCCGCAGCGCCGCCTCCGGCTCCAGCCGATCCGGCATCTGCGAATGATCGCGGCGCTCTTCGGTCTTGACGCTTGGCATGCCCATCTCCCTCTGTCGGAGATTAAGGCCAAAAAAATACCAATTGTCCAGAGGCAAATTAACATTCGTTGCCAGAAAGTGAATGTCGCAGGATTTTATCATTTAAAATCAGAGAATCTGCCATTTTGAAATTTTGCACGGATCGCCTCTTCATTAATGGTATTTTTTTGGTATTATCTTGGTGGAGGTGGTCATGGCTGAGCTTCTCATCGGAATCGACGGCGGCGGGACCGGCTGCCGCGCCGCCGTGGCGACGCAGGACGGCCGCGTGCTCGGGCAGGGGACGGGCGGCCCGGCCAATATCCTGACCGAGCCGGAGAGTTCGCTGACGCATCTCATCTCCGCCGCCGGCGCGGCACTCGCCGATGCGGGACTCGCGCCGGAACGGATATCCGAGGCCCGCGCCCTGCTCGGCCTTGCCGGAAGCAATGTCGGCGAGGCGGTGCATATGGTGAAGGCGCGCCTGCCCTTCCGGGACGCGTCGATCGAATCGGATGTACTGATCTCGCTCGAGGGCGCCCTGCCGGAAGGCGACGGCGCGGTCGCCGCCCTCGGCACGGGCACGGTCTATGCCGCGCGCCAGGGCGGAGAGGTGAGCTATCTCGGCGGCTGGGGCTTTGCCGTCGGCGACCTCGGCAGCGGCGCGCGCCTCGGCCAGGCGCTCCTGCAGGAAAGCCTGCTCGCCCATGACGGCATCCGTCCCGGCTCGCCCCTGACCGCCGCGGTGCTCGCCGAATTCGAGGGCGATCCGCGCGCGATCGTCGATTTCGCCCGAAAGGCGCGGCCCGTCGATTTCGGCCGCCACGCTCCGCGCCTGTTCGATTGTGCCGCGAAGGGCGATGCCGTGGCGCTCCGGATCGTCCGCGAGGGCGCCGCGAGTATCGACGCGGCGATCGACGTGCTCGTGCGGCGCGGCATCGGCCGGCTCTGCCTGCTCGGCGGCCTTGCCCGCGTCTATGAACCCTTCCTCGCCGGCAGGCACCGGCCGCTCTTCGTCGCGCCCGAGGCCGATGCGCTCGCCGGCGCGGTGCGCCTCGCCGTCAGGCGCTACGGCGCGCTTGCGGAGGCGGGCCGATGAGCGCCCATCTGGCCGCGATCCTGCCGAGGGAGGCGCTGGAGGCCGCGGGCTCCGGCCCGCTTTATCTGAAGCTCCGGCAGGTGATCGAGGAGGCGATCCGCTCCGGCAAGCTCGGCCACGGCGATGCGCTGCCGCCGGAGCGCGATCTCGCCGATCATGCCGGCATCAGCCGGGTGACGGTGCGCAAGGCGGTCGACGACATGGTGCGCGACGGGCTCCTCGTGCGCCGCCATGGCTCCGGCACCTTCGTCGTCAAGCCGGTGGCCCGCGTGCAGCAGTCGCTGTCGCGGCTGACCTCGTTTACCGAGGACATGGCGCGGCGCGGGCTGTCGACGCGGGCGCAGTGGATCGAGCGCGGCCTGTTCCACCCCTCGCCCGACGAGGTGATGGCGCTGGGTCTCAGCCCCGGCATGCTCGTCGCGCGTGTCGGGCGTCTGCGGATCGCCAACGACATGCCGCTCGCCATCGAGCGCGCCAGCATCTCCGCCGAGTTCCTGCCGGACCCGGCGCGGGTCGACACCTCGCTCTATGCCGAACTCGACAAGATCGGCGCGCGGCCCGTACGCGCCGTACAGCGGATTTCCGCCTGCAACCTGAAGGATCCGGATGCCGCCATGCTCGGCGTTCTCGCCGGCGTCGCTGGCCTCGCCATCGAACGGGTCTCCTACCTTTCCTCCGGCCGGGCCGTCGAGGTGACCCGCTCGCTCTATCGCGGCGACGCCTACGACTTCGTCGCCGAACTCACCCTGCCGGACCCTTGAGGCGACGGCGCGCCGAAACAACGAAGGACAGAAACATGACCACCCATATGCGACGCGAGATCGACGAGGTTCCGCAGGCCGCCGCCCGCTTTCTCGCGGGCTCGCGCGACGCAATCGCGGCCGCCGGCGCCGCCTTGCGCGAGAAGGATCCCGCCTTCCTCGTCACCATCGCGCGCGGCTCCTCCGATCATGCCGCCCTCTTCCTGAAATATGCAGTCGAGCTCACCGCCGGCCGGCCGGTCGCCTCGCTCGGCCCCTCGCTCGCCTCGATCTACGGCGCGAAGCTGGCGCTCGGCGGCGGCGCGGCGATCGCGGTCTCGCAATCCGGCAAGAGCCCGGATATCGTGGCGATGGCGCAATCGGCCACCGAATCCGGCGCGGTGACGATCGCGCTCACCAACACGCTTGCCTCGCCGATCGCCGAGCATTCCACCCATGCGCTCGACATCATGGCCGGGCCGGAACTCGCCGTCGCCGCGACCAAGTCCTTCGTCAACTCGATCGTCGCCGGCCTCGCCGTCCTCGGTGCCTGGACGCAGGACGCGGCGCTGATCAGGGCGGTCGAGGCATTGCCCGACCATTTCGGCAAGGCGGTGGTGCTCGACTGGGGGCAACTGGCCGAGGACCTCGAGGCGACGGGTGCCGGTTCGCTCTACGTGCTCGGCCGCGGACCGGCGCTGGCGATCGCGAACGAGGCTGCGCTGAAATTCAAGGAGACGTCCGGCATGCATGCCGAGGCCTTCTCCTCCGCCGAGGTGCTGCACGGGCCGGTGGCGCTGGTCGGGCGGGACTTTCCCGTGATCGCGCTCGCCGCGCGGGACGCGGCGGAGGCCTCGGTCTCGGAGATCGCCGAGGGGATCGCAGATAAGGGCACCCATGTCTTCCTCACCTCGGAAAAGGTCGGTTCCGCCCGGCCGCTTCCCTTCGTCGCGACCGGACATCCCGTCACCGACGCGCTGGCGCTGATCCTGCCCTTCTACGGTTTCGTCGAGGCCTGGGCGCGTCGGCGCGGCCTTGATCCGGATGCCCCGGAGAGCCTGAAGAAAGTGACGGAAACCCGATGAGCCGGCCGGTCGCGATCACGGGCGCCCGCATCTTCGACGGGTGGGACTGGCACGAGGGGTGCGCGCTCCTCGTCCGCGACGGCCGGGTGTCGGCCCTCCCGCCCGAGACCGCCGTGCCGGCCGATGCGGCGGTCGAGGCCGCAGGCGGGGCGCTTCTCGTGCCCGGCTTCATCGACCTTCAGGTGAACGGCGGCGGCGGCGTCCTTCTCAACGAGGACCGAAGCGTCGAAGGCCTGCGCCGCATCTGCGCCGCCCATGCCCGTTTCGGCACGACGGCGGCTCTGCCGACGCTGATCACCGACACGTTCGATGTCCGCGCCGAGGCGATCGCCGCCGGGTTCGACGCGCAGGCGGCGGGCGTGCCCGGCTTTCTCGGCCTGCATCTCGAAGGTCCGCATCTCTCGCTGGCGCGCAAGGGCGTCCACGATCCGGCGCTGATCCGGCCGATGGAGGCGCGCGACCTCGACGCGATGCTGGCGCTCGCCGGCCGCTTCCCCGCGCTGATGGTGACGGTGGCGCCGGAAAATGCGACGGTCGAGCAGGTCGCCGCCATGGCCGCCGCCGGCATCACCGTCAGCCTCGGCCATTCGGACACGACCTACGCGACGGCGGCTGCCTATGCGGCGGCGGGCGCGCGCACCGTCACCCATCTCTTCAACGCGATGAGCCCGCTCGGCCATCGCGAACCGGGCATGGTCGGCGCGGCGCTCGACATCGGCACGCTCTCTGCCGGCATCATCGCCGACGGCATCCATGTCGATCCCGTCTCGATGCGGGTCGCGCTGGAGGCCAAGGCCGGTCCGGGGCGGATCTTCCTCGTCACCGACGCCATGTCGCCGATCGGCACGGAGGAAAAAGGCTTCTTCCTCAACGGCCGCGAGATCTTCCGGAAGGACGGACGGCTGACGCTCGCTGACGGCACGCTCGCCGGCGCCGACATCGACATGCTCTCCTCCGTTCGCTTCGTCCACGAACGGCTCGGCTTGCCGCTCGGGGAGGCCCTGCGCATGGCGAGCCTCTACCCGGCCGAGGCGGTGGGGCTTGGCGCGCGCAAGGGGCGGCTCGGCCCCGGCACGGACGCCGACTTCGTCGTGCTGACCGAGGGGCTGGACATGGTCGCGACCTATATCGGCGGCGCCCGCGTCTGGAGCCCGTCCAGCCGAAGCGCGATCGCTTCGCCGTAGCGACCATCCGTGAGCGCGCCGTTCGATAACCCTTGAGTGGGAACGGCGCTCTCGACGCTTCATCCTGGCGCATGGCCCTGCTGATCGTCGCGTCCCTCCGGCCGGTTCATGCTCTGAAGACAAGACGATCGAGGATTTCACCTCCCGTGCCGACCGGAGCGCCCTATCGCGGCCGGAGGGCAAGCAACGCGCCCTTGAGCGCGCCGACCGCGGCCCGGCCGGTGCGCCGCGCGCCGGCCATCTCGAAGCCGAAGGCGGCAAGGCGCGGATCGCCCCCGACAGGCAGGGCGCAGGAGGCATGGATCTCCGTGACGGCAAGGCGCGGCAACAGCCGCGCAAGCGTGTCGACGCGGATGCCGGCGCCGGGCATGATCGAGATACGGCCCGCGGCCCGGGCGACCATCGCCTCCAATGCGTCGATGCCCTCGACCGCCGTCCTCTGGCCGCCGGAGGTGAGGATGCGCTCGAAGCCGAGGGCGACGGCGCTGTCGACGGCCTCGGAAAGGTCGGGAGAAAGATCGACGGCGCGGTGCAGCGTCCGCCCGAGAGGGCCGGCCTCCTGCGAAAGACGGGCGAGGACCGCCGTGTCGAGCCGACCGTCGGGCCGCGATGCGCCGAGGACCACGCCGGCGAGCCCGACGTCGCGCGCCGCTGCGATATCGTCGCTCATGACCGCCAGATCCGCGTCGCCATAGACGAAGCCGCCGCCGCGCGGCCGGATCATCGCATAGGCCGGCACCGGTGCCGCCGCCGCGCGCGCCATCAGCCCGCGCGAGGGGGTGAGCCCGCCGAGCGCCAGCGCCGAGCAGAGCTCGATCCGGTCGGCGCCGCCTGCGACCGCCGCCGCCAGCCCTTCGGCGTCGTCGACGCAGACTTCGAGGAGAACCGTGCTCATGCCGCGTCGAGCGCCATCAGCGCGGCACCGATCAGCCCAGGCTCGAGGCCCGCCGCGGCCGCCTGGCAGGTGCCGGGCACGACCAGCGGCCGTTCGAGGCGCCTGAGGATGCGGGCCCGCACGCAGGCGTCGAGCGCGGCGATCAGTGGCGCGGCATGCGACAGCCCGCCGCCGACCGGGACGATCGACGCCCCGGTGATGTTGACCGCCAGCGCCAGCGGCGAGGCGAGGAGATCGACGAGGATGTCGATGATGCGCGTGGCCCGGGCGTCGCCCGCCTGCCAGGCCGAAACGATCGCCTCGCTCGACAGATCGGCGGCATGAAGCATCCGGTGCAGACGCTCCATGCCGCGCGCGCCGCCGAGCGTGTCGACGCAGCGGCTCTGCCCGCAGGGACAGGCAAGGGAGGGGATCTCGACGGGGGGCGTGCCGGCGCTGGCCGCGACCGCCGGGCCATGGCCCCATTCGCCGGCGAAGCCGCCATCGCTGTTGACGAGGCGCCCGTCGACGACGAGCCCGCCGCCGACGCCGGTGCCGAGGATGATGCCGAAGACGATGCGATGGCCGCGGCCCGCGCCGAGGCCCGCCTCGGCGACGGCGAAGCAGTCTGCGTCGTTGGCGACGATCACCGGGATGCCGAGCCTTTCGCCGAGATCGGCGGCGAGCGGCCGCCCGTCGATGCAGGGAATGTTGGCGCAGGTCAGCCGGCCGGTTTCCGGATCGGTGACGCCCGCGATCGACAGAGCGACGCGGCGCACCCGCCCGCCCGCCGCGGCGACGAAACCAGCGAGGGCGGCGACGAAGGCGTCGAAATCATGCGCGGGTGTCGCCATGCGCCCGAGTGCGGCGATGCTGTCGCGGTCCTGCGCGGCGGCGGCGCGGATCGCCGTGCCGCCAATGTCGAAGCAGACGATCACGATCGCGTCTCCCGGATGGCGTTCGCCGGCCATAGCGCCGATCCGACCGCCGCGCAAGGATGGCCGCACCGAGGGAATATGCGCATCGCCGCAGGCTGCGGCACTTTAAACGGCGCGGCCTGCCCCCTAGATCGTCTCGGACCGGAAACCGGGCGATGCCCACCGAGACGGAGATACCATGATCCTCGATGCCGCCCGGCGCTCGCTCGCCAATCTGATCGCGCCGGAGACACGCCCGGTCGTGTGGAAGGTGATCGGCCTGACGCTGCTGATCCTCCTCGCCCTCTGGTTCGCGCTGCGCGAGACCTTCCTCCTCTTCGCGCTGCCTTGGATCGGCGGCTACCTGCCGGCGAATGCCGAGTGGAGCGGCTGGCTCACCTTCTTCCTTGGGCTTTTTGCCAGCATCGGCATCGCGCTCGCGTTGGCGATGCTGCTCGGGCCGGTTTCGGCGCTGACGGCGGGCTTCTTCCTCGACGACGTCGCCGAGACCGTGGAGCGGCGCGACTATCCCGGCGATCCGCCCGGCGCGGCGCTGCCGCTTGGCACCGCCATCCTCGGCACGCTCGGCTTCCTCGGCGTCGTCATCCTCGGCAACATCGTGGCGCTGTTCCTGCTGCTCATCCCCGGCGTCAATCTCGTCGCCTTCTTCCTCGTCAACGGCTACCTGCTCGGGCGGGAATTCTTCGAGTTCGCCGCGATGCGCCACAGGCCGCCAGCGCAGGCCCGCCTGTTCCGCGCCAGGCACCGGGGCACGGTCTTCCTCGCCGGGCTTCTGCTCGCCGCCTTTCTCGCCGTGCCGGTCCTCAACCTGCTGACGCCGCTGTTTGCCGCCGGTATGATGGTGCACCTGCACAGGGCGCTCTCGCAGCGCGACCCGCAATTTGCCGCCAGCCTGCCGAAAAGGGAGATCGCCGCGTGAGCGAGGACGACAACCGACTGACCCGCCTCGAGGAGCTCGCCGCCCACCAGGCGAAGACGATCGAGGAGCTTTCCGACCAGCTCGCCGGGCAGTGGCGGACGATCGAGCAGATGCGGGCGAAGCTCGACCGGCTGGCCGAGCGCTTTCTCGCGATGGAGGAGGCGGCGCTCGACGCGCCCCCGGCCAACCAGCGCCCGCCGCATTACTGAGCGCCGCCGGTCGAACCCATGAAAAAGCCGCCCCTCGCAGGGAAGGGCGGCCCGAATGCGCGGAACGGAACGACCGGAAGCCGTCAGTAGGGGCAGGCCTCGTCGGTCATGTAGTCGTGCACCTGGATGGTGCCGGCAATGATGTCGGCCTTGGCCTTGTCGACGGCGGCCTGCATCTCCGGCGTGATCAGCGCCTTGTTGTTGTCGTCGACCGCATAGCCGACGCCGTCCTCTTTCAGTCCCAGATTGGAGATGCCGAAGGCGAACGTGTCGTTCTTGGCCGAGGTGAAGGCGTCGTAGACGGCGACGTCGACGCGCTTCAGCATCGAGGTCAGCACCTTGCCGGGCTGCAGCATGTTCTGGTTGGAATCGACGCCGATGCCGAGCTTGCCCGCATCGGCCGCCGCCTGGAGAACGCCGACGCCGGTGCCGCCGGCCGCGTGATAGACGACGTCCGACCCCTGGTCGATCTGCGACTTGGCGATCTCGCCACCCTTGACCGGATCGTTCCAGGCGTCCGGCGTCGTGCCGGTGAAGGCTTCGAGCACCTTGATGTCGGGGCCTGCCGCCTTGGCGCCGCCGATATAGCCGCAGGAGAACTTGTGGATCAGCGGAATGTCCATGCCGCCGACGAAGCTGACGGTCTTGGTCTTGGAGGCGAGGCCGGCCAGAAGTCCGACGAGATACGAGCCTTCCTGTTCCTTGAAGACGACCGACTTCACGTTCGGCTTGTCGACGACCATGTCGATGATGGCGAACTTGATGTCCGGATATTCGGCCGAGACCTTTTCGAGCGCGGCGGCCCAGGAGAAGCCGGCCATGACGATCGGGTTGTTGCCGTCGCCGGCGAAGCGCCGCAGCGCCTGCTCGCGCTGCGCGTCGTTGGCGATCTCGAACTCGCGATAGGCGATGCCCGACTCGGCCTTGAACTTTTCCGCGCCGTTATAGGCCGCCTCGTTGAACGACTTGTCGAATTTTCCGCCGAGGTCGTAGATGATCGCCGGCTTGATGTCGGCGGCGAGCGCCGTGGCCGACATCATCGATGCGGCAAGGAGACCGAGAAGGGTTTTTTTCATTGTCGAGCCCTGTTGTTCCGTTTGATCTTCTTTGTCCTCCCGCGGGATCTCGTCTCACTGGAGATCGCGGCGCCACCGCGCGAGCGCGCACGGCCGGCGCCGGCATCCTTGCATGGTCCGGCTGAAAATTCACCCGGAAATTTCTCAAACGGTAAAACAGGAAACCTGCCTGAAAGCCGGCCACGATGCCGCATTTCATAGCTTTTTCAGCCTTGTCACGCACCGATCGGGCAGCTGACCCCGGTTCCGCGCAGGCCGCAATAGCCGTTCGGGTTTTTCGCCAGATATTGCTGGTGCTCGGCTTCCGCGAAATAGAACGGCCCGGCCGGAGCGATCTCTGTGGTGATGCGCCCCTTGTGGCCGCGCGCGGCAAGCGCGGCCTGGTAGCGCTCCCGCGCCGCCTCGGCGGCTGCCTGCTGCCCGGCGTCGCTGGTGTAGATCGCCGAGCGATAGGTCGTACCGATATCGTTGCCCTGGCGCATGCCCTGGGTCGGGTCATGCTCCTCGAAGAAGGTCTTGAGCAGGGTTTCGAGCGGGATCGCCGCCGGATCATAGACGACGAGCACCACTTCCGCGTGGCCGGTCAGGCCGGTGGTGGTCTCCTGATAGGTCGGATTCTTCGTCAGCCCGCCGGAATAGCCGACGGCGGTGACATAAACCCCCGGCAATTTCCAGAAGAGACGCTCGGCGCCCCAGAAGCAGCCCATGCCGAGCAGGATCGTCTCGAGTCCCTCGGGATAGGGGCCTTTCAGCGGCCGGTCGTTGACCGCGTGAGTGGGCGCGGTCGGAAGGGGGGCCTCGCGGCCGGGAAGCGCGCTTCCCGCATCCGGCATCACCGTCTTCTTGTTAAACATATCGCTCAGAAACATAAGCTACCTCCTGACGGACAGGGTTGGAACGGGACGAACGTGGCCGCCGGTCTAAGGCGCGGCGGGTACGCCCTTCGGCGCCCCCCGGTATCCGGCGATCCACAGGAGCAGGGACAGCCCCAGAAGCACGGCGAAGGCTGGCGCCTCGAAGGCCTGCCGCGCGGCCGGCTGCAGGAAGGAGGGCAGGCCGCCGGCCGGCCCTGCGAGACGCGCCGCCGGGTTGCCGCCGACGAACGACAGGAGATCGACAAGCGATGTCATCGCCGGCATCGACAGCGCGACCGAGCGGATGGCGTCGATCGTTCCGGCTGCAACCGCCGCCGCGAGCGCGACGAGGCTTGCAAGCCGCATCATGAAACGCATGGGGTGCCTTCCTCGACCGCACCGGCGCAGACCTGTCACGCCTGGCACCGAAGATAGGAAGTGATGACGACGATGACAATGGCGAAGGCGCGTTCTGGCGATCTGCGCGCGCCGTCGTCAAACCGTCAGATTCCGGTTGATCCCTGGCGCAACCTCGGTATATATCGCGCCCGTCAGCAGGGGATTTTCTCCTGGGCGAACGGCATGATCCGGCCTGCGGGCCCTACGAAATGCAGTCTCCCCGATAATCTGACGCCGGCCGCACGATGCGAACGGAAACGGACAGGTGGCCGAGTGGTTTAAGGCGCACGCCTGGAACGCGTGTGTACGTGAAAGCGTACCGAGGGTTCGAATCCCTCCCTGTCCGCCATTTCAGTCCCAAAGTGGGCACACCGATTCCCGCCGATTTCCCGCTAGAGACCGAAGTAAGGGCGCGCAGCAGTTCGCCCTTCGATCCTATGATGCGAACGTTGCCTTCTCCGACTTCGACGCGTTGGGCAAATGCGCGCAGATGATCCCGCCGGTAGCCGCCGCCCTCCTGCCTGAGCCGACGCCGCGCGGTCGTGGCGAACTTTCGTAAAACGGCCGGCGTCACCGCCATGCTGCCGGAGCTTTCGAGCATGGCCTGTGCTCGCTCGGAATCGACTTGCGCTTGGTCGCGTAGCGCCCGCAGGGCGACGACGCGCTCCTTCAAGGCCGGATCGTTCAGATCGGCCACGCCCGCTTCGATGGCCTCGTAGAGGCGTTTCAGGCGAAGCTCGGTCTCGGCCGCGCGCCGGTTCAACTCGGCGATATGCTCCCTGCGCCGATCCGCCCGCTCCTCGCGTCGATCGAGGATCGAGGCCAGGATCTCCTCCAGCCGCTCGGGCTGGAGCAGCCGGTTCTCAATATGGTCGCAGACGATGGCGTCGAGTTGCGGCATCGGGATCGAGCGGCCGGAGCAGCCGGTCTCGCCCTGCCGGGCCTTGATCGAGCAGGTGTAATAGCGATAGCGCCCGCCCTTGCCGGTGCGGAGTGTCATGGCTCCACCGCACTTCTCACAGAAGCAGATGCCTGTCAGCAGGGTCGGCCCGCTGACGACACGCGGCGGCGTGACCTTGGAGTTGCGGACCCGCAAATGCTCCTGCACGGCATCAAATGTCTCCTGATCGATCAGGCGCGGCACCGGGACGACGACGATTTCGCTGACCGGCTTCAGCACCTTGGACTTGGAGCGCTTGTTGAACTCATGCTCCCCGATATAGGTGCGTCGGGTCAGAATGCGGTGAAGCTGGCCGATGCCCCAACGCCCACCGTCGCGGGTGAAGATACGGTTGCGGTTGAGATGATTCACGATGGCCTTGACGCCCATCGGGCCTGAGCCGCCTTCGCCCTGGAGAGCGAGCCGATAGATCAGCCGCACCGTGTCTGCGTGCAACGGGTCGATCTCCAGCTTCTTCTTGGTCTTGGAGCCGCGTTGCTCGGCTGCGACGATGCGATAGCCGATCGGCGGAAGAGCGCCGTTCCAAAAGCCCTGTCGGGCATTCTCCTTCAGGGCGCGCATGACATGCTTGGCGTTCTCCTTCGACTGATATTCGTCGAAGAGCGCCATGATCCGCCGCATCATGTCGTGGATCGGATCGTCGCCCAGTTCCTGTGTGATGGACACGAGCCGGACGCCATTCTTGGCGAGCTTCCGGTAGTAATATTCCATGTCGAAGGCGTCGCGGAAGAAGCGCGAGAAGCTGTGAACCAGCACCACGTCAAACGGTGCGGGCTTGGACGTGCCCGCTTCGATCATGCGCTGGAACTCGGGCCGGCGATCGTTGGTGGCGGTATTGCCCGGCTCCACGAAGGTTTCGACAAGCTGATACCCGCGCGCCTCGCACCAGGCTTCGCCCTGCCGACGCTGGTCAGGGATCGACACATCATGCTCGGCCTGCCGCGCGGTGGAAACGCGCAGGTAAAGGGCGGCACGGGTGGCGACCAGCGGAGATTCTTTATTCATCGGCGGTCTCCTTCGGGCGTGAGGCTTTGCGCCGTGGATTGGCGAGCGCCAGTTCCAGCACGACGCGATCATGGATGAGTTTGGGAGCGAGTTTCTTGCCGCTACGCTCCATGCGGATAAGGCCGTAACCGACCATCGCTTTGAGCGTGCGTGAGAGGTTGGATTTTGCACGGCCGGTCAGTTCGGCCAGCGCATCGAGCGAATCCGGCTCCTGCTCAGCGATCAGGCACAGCATTTCGCGGTTGGGTGCCGACAAGACCTTGGAGAAGGATTCCGTCGAGATGAACCAGACTTTGGGATCGTCGGGCGACGGCTGTTCCTCGCCGCGCGCGATGCGTAGCGTCCGGGCCTTCATTTCCTCTGTATCGGCAATGCCGATCTTCAGCGTGGTCATGGCGCGCAGCCTCCGCAGGGGCACTCGCCGACCGACAAAGGACATCAGGCGGCGAAGCCGATATTCGCCATGACAGTTATCATAGTAATATAACTATTTCAAGGAAATTCGCTCTACTCTATCGAACCGGATCAGCCGGGCTTGCCGAACAGTTCGTCGATAATGTCGCCGAACCACGCCTCGAACAGGTCGATCTCGGCCTCAGTTACGGGCACGCGCTCGGGCCAATCGTCGGAGACGGTCCAGTGATCGACCGATGGCTGCGTGCCACGTCCTTTCGCGACCGGCGCTTCGGGGGATATCGGCATATCCTCATCGATGTAATCGTATAGGTCGTCGGGCAGGTTGCCGGAGACGGCACGCGTCCGACGCCGGTTCTTGGTGGCTTGGCGTCGAGACATGAACTCACCGTCCGGTTGGATATGCAGTCGTGGGTTCCCCGATCGGAATACGCGGCACTGCGCCGCCCCATCATCCTGCGGGGTTTGGCGACCGCGTGAAGTCGATATTATGCGATACCTTGATCGCCTCATGCGATCGGAGTGCCGGCCGATGGCGTCCCACGCCGCGCCTTGGCGAAGCCGCGATCGGTGGCGATGAAGCGTTCCAGCATGGGGACGATCAGGCGGACGGGATCGGTCGGCTGTTGCCCCGCCTCGCGGCCCAGGATTTCGGCATAGTCGATCAGGTCGCGGTGCAAGCTGGCGGGCAGCTCCAGCGTGACCTTTATGGGCTTGTCGTCGGCGATCGGGCCGAGCTTCAGCTTGGTCATGGCGTTCCCCCATAGGGTTCGAGCACAAGGTCGCGGGTGACGATGACGCGGACCGGGAAACCCGGCCGGATGGTCAGCGTCGGGGCGATCTGCAACTGGCGCTGGACGATCTGCTGTCCGGCCTGATTAATGGTGTCCTGCGCCCCGTCGCGGATCGCTCGCACAAGACGGTCATTGTCGTCAGTGGCGAGTTCGGTGCCGATACCGAGCAACGTCGAGAGCGCGGCGGCCTTGGCGAGATCCCACCAGTGGTAATCGACGCCATCCTCAAGCCCGGCATAGCCTTGCGTATCCGCGCCCGGCTGACGCTCCAGCACGATCGAGCGGCCGTTCGGGAAGATCAGGCGGTTCCAGACGAGCAGGATGCGGCGCTGGCCGAAGCCGACGCCGTTGTCATACTGGCCGATGATGCGCGTTCCCTGCGGGATCAGGAGGATGTGGCCGGTCGGGCTGTCATAGATGTTCTCTGTCACCTGCGCGGTGATCTGGCCGGGAAGATCGGAACGGATGCCGGTGATGAGCGCGGCGGAAATCACCGCGCCGGCCTGAAGCACATTCGGCGAAGCGGGCGCGGCAACGCGATCGGACGCGACGGTGCGTCTGTCGGGTGCCTGGTTGAGGAAGGCGAGCTGGCGGTCCTGCGCCGCGGGCGTGGCAGGCTGTGGCGCAAGGCCAAGGCTGGCAAGGTTCGGCGCAGCAGCCGTTGTGTCGGCCGTTGCCGTCGCGGCCGACGCAGCGGTGCGCGTCTCCGTCGAGGCGAACAGGCGAGCGGTCCTCGCCGCCTCCAGTTCCTGCAAGCGGCGTTGCTCCTCGGCGCTGAGGCCGGGCTGCACCGCCGGATTGGCGGGTGTGCCGGCGAGCGGCGACGTGACGGGCTGCCCCCGGTTCTGCGCGTCGAGGATCGGTCGGCCGAGATCGCCGGGAAGCGGTGGACCGAGCACCGGCCCGGTATAGTCGCGCGGCAGGCTATTGAGGCCGTCCGGCGTCGCCCGGTTGTCGGTCGATAGCAGTTCTGCGTTCTGACCGCCCCCCTGCGAGGTCTGAAGCGCGTAGATCAACGCGCCGCCGACGCCCAGGCTGGCGACGAGACCGAGACCGCCGAGCACCTTGCGCGACAGGCGGGTAACGCGCGGTGGCTCGGGACGCAGGCGCATTGGCGCGACCGGCTCGCCGGTCAGCGGGTGGGCATCATCGGAAGGTTCCGGCGCCTCGGGCTTGCGCCCTTCTTCCTTTTCGGGATCGACCTCGCTCACGATGCGGGCCTCCCGTCGGTGCGCGAGATGCGGACCCGCTTCTGATTGCGGTCGGTGCCGAAACGCAGCTCGGCGGCGGCGAACAGCCGGTCCACGATCATGTATTTGCCGCGCACGCGATAGTTCACCAGTTCCGAGGTATTGCCCTCCGCCCCGACGACGAAGAGCGGCGGCATCTCGCCCTGGCCGATGCCACGCGGGAACTCGATGAAGACCTGCCTTCCGTCGTCGAAGGCGCGCAGCGGCCGCCACGGCGCCCGGTCGCCGGAAATCTCGTAGCGGAAATTGACGTTGGCGAGATCGACGCCGCTGGCAACGGGCTGGACAGCCTGCGCGTCAGCGTTCTGGCGGCGGAGTGCGATGAGCTGGTCCTGCGGATACTGCCAGGATACCGACGCCATATAGGTGCGCTCGGTCGAACGCAGTTCCATATGGTAGGTGCGCAGATTGGTGTTGATGACGAGATTGGTCATCAAATCGGTGCGTGTCGGCTTCACGAGGATATGGACCTGCCGGGTAGCGCCCGTGCCGCTTTCGGTATCGCCGATGATCCAACGCACCGTGTCGCCAGCGGCGACCGGGCCGGAACCGACCAGCGTTTCGCCCGGCTGAAGCGCGATGTCGGTGATCTGCCCGACAGCGGTATAGACCTGATAGAGCGCGCCTTGCGTGAAGGGATAGACCTGCATCGAATTGATGAAGCCGTCGCGCACGGGCTGCACGCGGGCCTGCGCGTTGGCCTGATTGACCCTGGCCGTGGGGTCGACCGGCTCCGGCGTGCGGCGTGTGGTCTCGACAGGTTTCATCTGGCCGGGCAACGGCAACGGGCGCGGCAGCTCGACCACCGTGACCGGCGCAGGCGGATCGACCGTCTGCACGGCTGGCGCGGCATCGTCATAGGCGATCTCGGGCGGCGGGGTTGTCGTGGCGCAGCCCGCGAGCGCCGTGGTGCAGATGAGGAGAACCGGCAAAGCGGATTTACGGAAAGCCGGAAAGACGGGATTGCGTGCCGCCGGATGTCCGGCGGTCGGATAAGACGGCCGGATCATTGTCCAAGCTCCTTCGACCAGTTGATGGCGTTGACGTAGATGCCGAGCGGATTGGCCCGGAGTTTTTCGGGGTCGCGCGGGGGCTGCACGACGACGGTGAGGATGGCGGACCAGCGCTCGGTCGAGGCGAGCGAGCCGTCCTGATAGCGCCGCTCGATCCAGGCGACGCGGAACGAGTCTGGCGATGCGCGGATGACCGAGGAAACCTCAATGGCGATCTGCTGCTTGCCGACTTTGGTGAACGGGTCATTGGCGCGGGCATAGGCGTTGAGCGCCAGAGCCCCGGCCTGCGTCGTGAACTCGTAGGCGCGAAGCCAGTTCTGCCGCACGATGATGGCGTCGGCCGGGATCGCGCGGACCTGGTCGATGAACCGGGCCAGATGGAAAGCGATCTGTGGATCGGTCGGCTGGTAGTTAGCGACGGCGGGGGCGACGGCCTGTGCCTGGCCGAGTTTGTCGACCTGCACCACCCACGGCACGATCGATCCGCTGGTGGACTGCCAGACCAGCGCTGCGGACAGCCCCGCCGACAGGGCGAGCGAGCCGAAAGCCATGAAGCGCCAGTTGCGGGCCTGCACGCGGGCGGAACCGATGCGGTCGTCCCAGACCTGCGCCGCTCGTTGGTAGGGCGTCTCGGGCTGAGGGGATTTGCCGTAGTGGGTGGCGGGTCTTTTGAACATCAGCGGTCACTTTCAGAGAGATTGATGGATGAGCCGCCGCCGTGGCTGTCGCCGCTGCGCACGGAATGGGCGGCGGCCTGAATGCCGTGCGTGAATTGCTGCGAGCGCTTCATGCGCTTGGCCCATGCGGGCGGGCCTTCAGCAGTGGATGCGGACGGCGCGGAGGTGGACCCGGCTTCGCCGGCCTCTCCCCCGATGGTCCCGGCAGTCGAAGAGCCGCCCGTGACCTCGAAGGCGCCGCGAGCACCAGCCTGATAGCTTTGCTTCATGCTGTCGGCGGCTTTCGATGCCGCGCGCTTCAAGGGAGACGCGGCAGCTTGCGCGCCGGTCGAGGCGACGTTGCCGAGACCGGAGGCGACGGCGGATGCGCCCGACTGTCCGGCAGCGCCGAGGCTGTAGGCAGTCGAGGCTGCACCCGCGAGCGCCGCGCCGCCACGGGCGGCGGCGGCAGCGCCTCCGGCAAGTGCACCGGCCCCGCCAGCGGCAGCGCCAAGGGCAGCGCCGCCGGCCATGACCATGCCACCGGCGGCAAGGCCCGTTCCGATAGCTGCGCCGGCGCCGAGCTGCGGGCCGCCGGAGACAAGACCGTTAGCGATGCCGGGACCGAAGATGCCCAGGCCAAGCAGTGACAGCGCGGCGAGCACGATCGCCATGGCGTCGTCGATCGTCGGCGTCGCGCCGCCGAAGCCCGCTGTGAACTCGGAAAACAGCGTCGAGCCGATACCGATGATGACGGCGAGCACCAGAACCTTGATGCCCGATGAGATGACGTTGCCGAGCACCCGTTCGGCCATGAAGGCGGATTTGCCGAACAGGCCGAAGGGGATCAGCACGAAGCCCGCAAGCGTCGTCAGCTTGAACTCGATCAGGGTGACGAAAAGCTGGACGGCAAGGATGAAGAAGGCGAGCAGGATCAGCGCCCAGGCAAAAAGCAGGCACGCGATCTGGATGAAGTTCTCGAAAAACGAGACCCAGCCCATCAGGTCGGAGATGGATTCGAGCAATGGGCGACCGGCGTCGAGGCCGGTCTGCGCCACCTTGCCGGGGCGCAGCAGGTCGGCGACGGAAAAGCTGGTCCCGGACGCCTTCAGGCCGAGGCCGGCGAAGCTCTCGAAGACGATGCGGGCGAGATTGTTCCAGTTGCCGATGATGTAGGCGAAGACGCCGACGAACAGCGTCTTCTTGACCAGACGGGCGATGATGTCGTCATCGGCGCCCCACGACCAGAACAGCGCCGCCAGCACCACGTCGATGACGATCAGCGTCGTCGCGATGAACGCGACCTCGCCCGACAGCAGGCCGAAGCCGCCGTCGATATAGCGCGTGAAGACTTCGAGGAAATGATCGATGACGCCGGTGCCGCCCATGTCAGCGCGCTCCCTCATCAGGAGAAACGGGCGGCCTTGCAGGCTCGGGCGGTGTGACCGGCTGCATCTCCTTGACGATCGAATCTTCAGCCGGAGCCGATGGCCACAATATCGTCGGAGCGTCCGGTGCATCCGGCGTCTGCGCACCCTGCTTCAGGAAGCGGTCGCGGTTCTCGGCCCATATGCCGAGGCAAGCGGGATCGCGGATGGCGGCCTCGCCCATGTCCCGGCAACGGCGAAGGCGTTGGCGCAGGTCGCCAGTGTCGCCGCGTTGGCGTGCCTGGGGGCCGACCTCAGCAGGTTCGGGCTGGCGCGTGAACTCGATCACGGCGGCGGTGATGGCGACGCCGACGAAGACGATGGTGCCGAGCCGGGCAAGCATCTTGCCGTCCATGGGCGTCGCCTCCCTCAATTACCGCTGCTCGGGAACATCCGGGCATTGCCCGGCTGGTAGCCCGTGCCCTGCGTCAGGAAGCGGCGGCGCTGCTCGCGCCCCTGTTCCGCGGCGGCTGCCCGTTCAGCGTCGGTAAGTGCCTGCGCCCGGCCGTTGGCGGCGACGACGGCGGTGAGATCGGCAAGTTGCTGAGCCTGAAGCGCGAGGAGCTGGTTGCCGGCCTGTGTAGCCTGAAGTGCGCCGGTCGCGCCCTGGCTCGCCCCCACCAGCCGCGACATCTCCGTGCGGTTGGTGTCGATATTGCCGACGACGGTGGCCTGCACCTTCATCGCATCCTGAAGGCTACCGACCGTGTTTTGCCAGCGGGAGCGAGCATCGGAGACAAGCTGCTGGTCCGACGCAGACAACGAGATGTTCCCATATTTCTGCTGGAATATCTGGTCGATCTGCTGAACGTCGTAGGCGATGTTCTGCGCCTGATTGAGCAATTGCTGGGTGCGCTGGACCGACTGCTGAATCTGCTGGAGCGACGAGATCGGCAGGTTCGCCAGATTGCGAGCCTGATTGATGAGCATCTGCGCTTCGTTCTGAAGCGAGGTGATCTGATTGGTGATCTGCTGAAGGCTCCGGGCGGCCGTCAGCACATTCTGCACATAGTTCGTCGGGTCATAGACGATCCATTGCGCCTGTGCGGGCGCGGGCAGCATCGGGGCGAACGCGACGGGGGCGATGAGCAGCGCGGCAGCAAGCCGCGCCACGCGGGAACGGCGCAGTTTCATGGCAGTTTCTCCAGGTTGGTGAGGTCGGGGATGAGGTCGGCGGCCCAATCGACGCCGCGATGGCGTAGCCAGGCGTCGAGAAAGCGATCCGGGCCGTGTTCGGCGAGGATCTGGGCGATGATGGTCTGATCGGATTTGCCGGACGCGGCGCAGAGCGACAGCGCCACGTCGCTGAGGCCGAGGTCGAACAGGCGATTGCCGCGTCGGGACTGGCAGTAATAGTCGCGCTTGGGCATCGCCCGCGCGAGGATTTCGATCTGACGATCGTTGAGGCCGAAGCGGCGGTAGATGGTGGTGATCTGCGGCTCGATCGCGCGCTCGTTCGGCAGGAGGAGCCGGGTGTGGCAGCTTTCGATGATGGCAGCCGCAATCACGCTGCCGTCGATGTCCGAGAGGCTTTGCGTGGCGAAGATGACGCTGGCGTTCTTCTTGCGCAG
The DNA here is from genome assembly GCF_041928815.1 of Ensifer soli. Classification (NCBI taxonomy): domain Bacteria; kingdom Pseudomonadati; phylum Pseudomonadota; class Alphaproteobacteria; order Hyphomicrobiales; family Rhizobiaceae; genus Ensifer; species Ensifer soli. Next base: position 203,367 of record NZ_JBHFEI010000010.1, read on the forward strand.
CGTCTTCAGCCATTCGCGGAGCTGGCCGGCGAAACCCTCGTCGTCGAGCGCGAGCCAGCCCTCATCGACGATGATGAGCGTCGGCGATCCGTCGAGCCGGTCTTCAATCCGGTGGAACAGATAGGCCAGCACGGCGGGTGCGGCGTCCGTGCCGATCAGCCCTTCTGTCTCGAACGCCTGAACGGTGGCCGTGCCGAGATGTTCGCTCTCGGCGTCGAGCAACCGGCCCCAGGCCCCGCCGATGCAATAGGGCCGAAGCGCCTGCTTCAGGTCGTTGGACTGGAGCAGGACGCACAAGCCAGTGATAGTGCGCTCGCCCACCGGCGCGGAGGCCAGCGAAGTCAGCGCCGTCCAGATGTGCTCCTTCACTTCGGGCGTGATGATGACGCCTTCGCGCAGGAGAATGGCGACGATCCAGTCCCCGGCCCACGCGCGTTCGCTCGTCTCCTCGATGCGGGCGAGCGGCTGGAGGCTGACGGACGTGTCCGAGCCGTCCGTCAGCCCGCCGCCGAGATCGTGCCAGTCGCCCTGCATGGCGAGTGCTGCGGCGCGGATCGAGCCGCCGAAGTCGAAGGCGAAGACCTGGGCGCCTCTGTAGCGGCGGAACTGAAGCGCCATGAGCGCCAGCAGCACCGACTTGCCCGCGCCGGTCGGGCCGACGACAAGCGTATGCCCGACATCGCCGACGTGAAGGGAAAACCGGAACGGGGTCGAGCCTTCGGTTTTGCCGAAGAGCAGTGGGGGCGCTGCAAAATGCTCGTCCCGTTCCGGCCCCGCCCACACCGCCGAAAGCGGAATCATGTGGGCGAGATTGAGCGTGGAGATCGGCGGCTGCCGGACGTTGGCATAGACATGCCCCGGCAACGATCCGAGCCAGGCATCCACGGCGTTGATGGTCTCTGCCATCGCCGTGAAGTCGCGGCCCTGAATGACCTTCTCCACGAGGCGTAGTTTCTCGTCGGCGATGCGCGGATCGGCGTCCCACACCGTAACGGTGGCGGTGACATAGGCGATGCCTGCATAGTCCGCGCCGAGTTCCTGAAGTGCGAGATCGGCATCCGCTGCCTTGTTCGACGCATCCGTGTCCACCAGCGCGGATTGCTCGTTGGTCATCACCTCCTTGAGGATCGCGGCGATGGACTTGCGCTTGGCGAACCATTGCCGCCTGATCTTCGTCAGCAGCTTGGTCGCGTCGGTCTTGTCGAGCAGGATTGCGCGGGTGGCCCAACGGTACGGAAAGGCGAGCCGGTTCAGTTCGTCGAGCAGGCCCGGCGTTGTCGCGGTCGGAAATCCGGTGATGGTCAGCACACGCAGATGCTGATCGCCCAGGCGCGGCTCCAGCCCGCCGGTCAGCGGCTGATCGGCGAGCAGCGCATCGAGATAGATCGGGGTTTCGGGGACGCGGACACGGTGCCGGTGCGTGGACACGCAGCCATGCAGATAGGTCAGCGTCTCGCCATCATCGAGCCAGCGGCATTCCGGCATGAAAGCTTCGATCAGGCGGAGCAGCCGGTCGGTTCGGTCGGCGAAGGCGTTGCACAGCTCGTTCGGATCGATGCCGGCTTTCTCGCGTCCCTCGTAGAGCCAGGTTTCCGCACGGGCAGCGTCTTCGGCAGGCGGCAGATAGGTGAAGGTCAGGAAGTAGCTGGACTCGAAATGCGCGCCCGCTTCCTCGAAATCTGCCTTGCGCTCGGCATCGACCAATGCGGACGCCGCATCGGGAAACGTGCTGACGGGGTAGATCGCGGCCGGATGGCGCTGCGCTTCCACGAAGATCGCCCAACCGGAGCCAAGGCGGCGGAAGGCGTTGTTGAGACGACCGGCGACGGCGACCAGTTCGGCGGGCACAGCCGAATCGAGATCGGGGCCGCGAAACCGTACCGTGCGCTGGAAGCTGCCGTCCTTATTGAGCACGATGCCGGGGCCGACAAGGGCTGCCCAGGGCAGGAAGTCGGCAAGGCGGCTGTTGCGATTGCGATATTCGGCGAGGTTCATCATCGGTGCGCTCCCCCTCAGACCGTGAGATGTGCGGGGATGCGCAGATGGCGGCGGCCGACATCGACAAAGAGCGGGTCGCGCTTTGCCGCCCAGACGGCCGCGAAATGCCCGATCGCCCAGATGGCGAGACCCACCAGCCAGAGGCGCAGGCCCAGGCCGACCGCGCCTGCCAGCGTGCCGTTCATGATGGCGATGGCGCGCGGAGCGCCGCCGAGCAGGATCGGCTCGGTCAGCGCCCGGTGGACCGGCACGGTGAAGCCGGGAACCTCGCTCCCCTGTTCGACGACGCCCGCCATCAGACCAGCGCTCCGCCGCCGAACGAGAAGAACGACAGGAAGAAGCTCGACGCGGCGAACGCGATCGAGAGGCCGAAGACGATCTGGATCAGACGGCGGAAGCCGCCCGACGTGTCACCGAAGGCCAGTGCGAGGCCCGTGGTGATGATGACGATCACGGCGATGATCTTGGCGACCGGGCCTTCGATCGACTGGAGGATGGATTGCAGCGGGGCTTCCCACGGCATGGACGAGCCGGAGGCATGGGCGGGCGCGGCCATCATCAGGCTCACGACGGCGACGGAAGCCGTCATGGTGAGGTGATGGAGCAATTGAGACGGGCGCCCATCAGCGAGATGTATGGCGCGCAGACGTTCGATCATGGATGGTCTCCTTCGGGGCTGAGGGCTTGGGCTGAGGAAGTCGCAGCGCCGTCGCCCTCGATGACGGCGGGCGCGACGCGGTAATCGCCGTCCGGGTCAAGGCCCTCGACGCGGGCGAGTTCAGTGAGCCGGCGCGCGGAGCCGCGTCCGGTGAGGACGGCAACGAGGTCGATGGTCTCGGCGATCAGCGCGCGCGGAACGGTGACGACAGCTTCCTGGATGAGCTGTTCCATCCGGCGAAGCGCGCCGATGGCGCTGCCGGCATGGATGGTGCCGACGCCGCCGGGATGGCCGGTGCCCCATGCCTTCAGGAGATCGAGCGCTTCCGCGCCACGCACCTCGCCGACCGGGATGCGGTCGGGGCGCAGGCGTAAGGATGAGTGGACGAGATCCGACAGGGACGCCACGCCGTCCTTCCTCCGCATGGCGACAAGGTTGGGCGCGGCGCATTGCAGCTCGCGCGTGTCCTCGATGATGACGACGCGGTCGGAGGTCTTCGCCACCTCGGCCAGGAGCGCGTTGGTCAGTGTGGTCTTGCCGGTGGAGGTGCCGCCCGCCACGAGGATGTTGGCGCGGGACATGACGCCCTCGCGTAGCGCCTCGGCTTGGGTAGCCGTCATGATCCCGGCCCGGACGTAATCGTCGAGCGTGAACACGGCGACGGCGGGTTTACGGATGGCGAAGGCCGGGGCTGCGACGACGGGTGGCAGCAGGCCCTCGAAGCGCTCCCCTGTCTCCGGCAGCTCGGCCGAGACGCGCGGGCTACCGGCGTGGACCTCGGCGCCGACATGATGGGCGACGAGGCGCACGATGCGTTCGCCGTCGGCGGGCGACAGTCTCTCGCCGGTGTCGGACAGCCCTTCGGAAAGTCGGTCAATCCAGATGCGGCCATCCGGGTTCAGCATCACCTCGACGATCGCGGCGTCTTCGAGAAACCGTGCGATGGCCGGGCCGAGCGCGGTGCGCAGCATTCGCGCGCCGCGTGCCAAACTTTCCGAATGGTGATGTGAAACGGCCATCTGATCCCCGTGTTCGCCGGGGAGACATCAGACGGTCCCCGGACGGGGATGATTAAAAGAGCCGGAAATTAGGCTGATTCAACAAGTATCTAACACCCGGCGGCCATAGCGAAGAAACGGCGGCAATCGGCGGGATTGATTATTGGACGCCGCACACCAGAGGCGTCCGCTATTCTGTATCGCCTGCTCCATTGCGTCGCGAGTCGATGTCACGCGACAGGTCTTTCAGGAACCGATCGCCGGTTGCGAGCTTCCGGCCGAGCGTTTGTAGAAAGCCGTCGAACCGCTCCGTGCCTTTGGCACGCGCCGATGCCTGTGCGCTGTCGGGCAACGGCGGCGTGACGGTCAGCCAGAAGCGGATGAACAGCGAGAGCGTTTCTCCGAGAATGGCGAGGTCTTCGTCCATGCCCTCGATCTGGCGGCCTATCCGGTCCATGCGACGGGCGAACACGGCTTCCAGCCGCTCCGAGGCGTCGGCAGACAGGAACGACGCGACAGCGGCTTCGATCACGGCGGATTTGGAAATGTTGCGCCGGAGGGCCAGAGCCTCGACCTTCTTCAGGAGGTCGGGGTCGAAATAGACGTTCATGCGGGTCTTCGTCTGCATGGCCGTCCCCTTCACAATTCTATGCCATCGGCAGGGTCCATCGACGCCTGCCGGGCGACCGATGTGACCTGCTGGCGGAGGCTGCGCGCCTTGGCGGCATCCACGTCCGGTTCATCGTCGAGTATGTCGAACTCCCCGACTGGCGCGTGATCCGGCGGCGCGATCTCCTCATGCTCCGGCAATTCCGGCTCGCGGCGGATGCCTGCATTGGCCGGATCGGTGTTTGTGCTGCCAGCATTTCCCGGTGCTACCCCAGCCGATGCAGCCGGGATCGCCAGCGCCGACCAATCATCGGCCGGTGGCTTTGCGACGCCCTTTGCTGCTTCCAGTTTTGGCGGCGGCAACAGGCGCTCGCGGAAGCGCCCATCTTCGTAGTAGCGCGCCTTCTTGGCTCGGATGGGCGGCACGCCCGCGACTAGCAGCAATTCGTCGGCGGGCGGAAGCTGCATCACCTCTCCAGGGGTGAGAAGCGGCCGCGCCGTCTCCTGCCGCGACACCATGAGGTGGCCGAGCCAGGGCGACAGCCGGTGCCCGGCATAGTTGGTGGAATCGCGCATCTCGGTGGCGGTTCCGAGGGCGTCGGACACGCGCTTGGCGGTGCGCTCGTCATTGGTGGCGAAGGCGACACGCACATGGCAATTGTCGAGCACGCTGTTGTTCGCGCCATACGCCTTCTCGATCTGGTTGAGGCTCTGCGCGATCAGGAAACTCTTGATGCCGTAGCCCGCCATGAAGGCAAGCGCGCTCTCGAAGAAGTCGAGCCGGCCGAGGGCTGGAAACTCGTCGAGCATCAGCAGGAGACGATGCCGGTTGGCGGAGGTCTTCAGGTCTTCGGTCAGCCGCCGCCCGACCTGATTGAGCAGTAACCGGATCAGCGGCTTGGTGCGGTTGATGTCGGAGGGCGGGACAACGAGATAGAGGCTGACCGGCCGTTCCGCCGCCACCAGATCGGCGATGCGCCAGTCGCACCGCGCCGTCACCTTCGCCACCACGGGATCGCGATAGAGGCCGAGGAACGACATGGCGGTCGAAAGCACGCCCGACCGCTCGTTGTCGCTCTTGTTCAGAAGCTCGCGCGCCGACGACGCGATGACCGGATGAACGCCGGCTTCGCCCAGATGCGGCGTGTTCATCATGGCACGCAGCGTCGCCTCGACGGGCCGCTTTGGATCGGAGAGGAAATTGGCAACGCCGGCGAGCGTCTTGTCCGCTTCAGCATAGAGAACATGAAGGATCGCGCCGACAAGTAGGCTGTGGCTGGTCTTTTCCCAATGGTTGCGCTTGTCGAGCGCGCCTTCGGGATCAACGAGGATGTCGGCGATGTTCTGCACGTCGCGGACTTCCTTGTCGCCGCGCCGTACCTCAAGAAGCGGATTATAGGCCGATGACGTGGGATCGGTCGGATCGAACAGCAGCACGCGGCCGTGCTTCGACCGGAAACCGGCGGTCAGGCCCCAGTTTTCACCCTTGATATCGTGAATGATGGTGCTGCCCGGCCAGGTCAGCAGCGTCGGCACAACCAGGCCGACGCCCTTGCCCGATCTGGTCGGGGCGAAGCAAAGCACATGCTCGGGACCGTCGTGACGGAGATAGTCGCGGTCGACCCGACCGAGCAGGACGCCATCAGGGTCGAGCAGACCGGCGGCCTTGATCTCGTCGGGTTCCGCCCAACGTGCCGATCCATAGGTGGCGACATTCTTCGCCTGTCGCGCCCGAAGGACAGACATGCCGATCGCGACGACGATGGCGATGAAGCCGCCCGAAGCCCCGATGATCGCCCCTTCAACGAAGACCTTCGGCGCGTAGGCATCGTAGAAATACCACCACCAAAAGAACGCTGGCGGATAGTAGATCGGCCAGCCCGCCACCATGAACCATGGCTCGCCGAGCTGCGCCTGAAAGCCGAGTTGCCACGCTGTCCATTGCGTTGCGGCCCAGGTCGTCAACAAAATGATGATGGAAACGAGGGCGATCTGCCCCCAAAGAATCTGACCTCCGCGCATACAGGCTCCGATCGGCAAAAGAGACGGAGCCGATCAAAGAATAGCCGTTCCGGCCAGAAGCAACAGATAATCCGATGCGTCGGGGTTTCGGATACTATGGCGAAGTGTCCGACATCAGCGCCTGTGAGACAAAATTGGTTGAGTTGAGAAGAGAGGATTTTCGGCTCATCGTAGCTCTATCG